>JBGCGI010000192.1:0-54391 GCA_045110715.1 Rubripirellula sp. | reverse complement strand
GGGCAACTCACCCACAGTCGCGTCGAACCACTACTTGATGCAGACCAGCGAAGCTTTCCAGAAAGCTGTCCAGTTGGGTGCTTCTGTAAATGCACCCAACAACGCACCCAAGTCGCTGCAAGTTAAGGGCGGACATCCGAAGACAAACGAAACAGCAGAATCAGCTAACACCGTAAAAGGCGGGATATGTCTGCCAGTGTCTTTAGATGCTATGCCACAAAGTACCCCCAGTAGGACTCGAACCTACGACCCATTGATTAAGAGTCAATTGCTCTACCAGCTGAGCTATAGGGGCATGTCGGAATGACAGGGCGGGATTCTATCAGGTTCGGCTTGATTGACAACGAGTCCGAATCTGTGCCCCAGTACGTCTATCTTCGCCTCACCTCTCACCTAGCGCCCTGAGCATGCCCTCGGCTTTGGCCCAGGTCTCCGCTTCCTCTGCGACGGGTTCACTTCTTGCCGTGATTCCTCCACCCACTGGGATTTGCCAACAACCGTGAGCGGCAGTGATCGTGCGAATCAGAATATTGAAGTCCGCCGCGCCTCCGCAACTGATGTAGCCGATCGATCCGCAGTAGGGTCCGCGTGGATTTGGTTCCAATCTCGCGATCGTTCGCATCGCTTCAATTTTCGGCGCCCCCGTCACGCTGCCTCCGGGAAAACAAGCCTTCAACAAATCGACGATCGACGTTTCCGCTCGCAACTTGCCTTCGACCACCGAGACCAAGTGCTGCACGTATTCGTATCGCTCGATCTGACAGAGCTGCTTCACCTCGACACTATCATCTTCGCAGACGCGGGAGAGATCGTTGCGCATCAAGTCGACAATCATGATGTTCTCGGCGCGATCCTTTTCACTTCGAGAGAGCTGATCGGCGAGCCGAGCATCCTTTTCGGCATCGTTGGTTCGCGGCACAGTGCCTTTGATTGGTCGTGTCTCGACCAGTCGATCACGCACACGGAGAAAACCTTCTGGCGAACTACTCAGCACTTGGAATTCGTGATCACCAAAATAGGCACCGAACGGAGCAGGGTTCGATTCGCGCAAGCGTAGGTAGAGCTCTGGCGAACTGGATGCGGCTGGTGTGAGTAATCGCTGGGCCAAGTTGACCTGGAACGAATCGCCCTCGCGGATCAGGCGAACGATCTCAGACACGCTGTCACGAAACTGACTGCTGCTGAAATTGCTGACGACACCGGGATGGTCCGTGGGATGTTGTGCATCGATCAAAGCGTCTTGGGCAGGTTCCGTCAGTTGGGCGGGAATTGAAGAGACGGAATCGTTCGCCAACATCGCCTGCACTTCTTCGGCTCGCTGCAGGGCGCGCTGCCAGCGATCGGCGGGATCCACTGCACCTAGCCCTTGACTGATGATCCAAGACTGCTCGGATTCGTGGTCAGTGGCGATCGTCCAATCATAGAGTCCCAGCGAAATCACTGGTGTCTGCAAATCGTTCTCTCGGGCGCACCCGACAGGTTCCAGCCAAGTCGCCGACTCGTACCCAATCAGCCCCGCAATTCCACCCTGAAATGGCGGTAGGCTTGGATCATGAGAATCTGGCAACTGGCGACACCACTGCTCAAGCTTCGGCCACGGATCGCAGTCTTCCAACGAGACCACGAATCGGTCCAGGGGGTCGGCAGTCAAGAACGAATAGCGACCAATCTTGGCCGCACCGAGATCGCTTGCCGCACTCGAACCCGAATCGAGTGGGCCTCGTGACGCAGAATCCAACCAAAGGCAGCCAGACCGATGAGCAAGCCGCGTGAAGGCATCTGTCAGCGAAAACCCCTTGGGGAGCGGTTGGACAAACGGCAGGGATCGCGACGACTCTTTCATGGACCTTGAAGCTAACATGCTGCGTGGTTTGCTCCAATGGACCGGTTTTCATCAAACCCGAAGCGAGGAAGCCCTCGATAATCTGGCGGGGATCGTCCAAAATTCACCGAGAGTCACGCGGGCGTCTTCTGCTACGCTGGCCAGGATCGTCTTCGTCGCCCCAGACATCATCGATGCCATTCACCGTTACTCACATTGCTGCCGCTGTCCCAATTGCTTGGCTCTGTCGTTGGCGTGTACCGTTTTCGGCATTGGCGATTGGCAGCATGGTGCCGGATCTGGCCGGTTTCTATCCTGCCATTCTTGACTATCAGTCGACACATTCGTTGCTGGGGATCCTGACGCACTGCAGTCCCATTGGACTGATCGCGTACTACGTCTATCACGGCATCTTGAAACGCCCCTTGGTGGATGTCTTGCCGCGAGCAGCCAGCGATCGGTTGAGGCCGTGGACCGAGAGACCTATCGATTTCTCGGTCAAAGCCGTTGGCCTAGTAGTGGTCTGCGTTGCGATTGGGGCAGCCACTCACGTGCTGTGGGATTCTTTCACACATGCAAGACGATGGGGCGTTGAGATGGTCCCACAACTCGAATCTGCGATGGGCAAGCATGCGGGGCGACCGGTCCGGCTGTACTCGATCCTTCAACACGGTAGTTCGATCGTATTTCTGCCGCCGTTGCTGATTGGCTTTGCCATCTGGATTCGGAAACAACCCCGCGAGCAAGAACCGATGGAACGAGCTCAGATGCCTCGCGCCGTGACTTGGTCGGCAATCGGACTGATGATCGGCGGATCAACGTTGTACTTTCACTTACTTCGCGAATCGAACCCTTACCTGCTGTGGATCAACGCGGTGCGTTTCGCAGTCAAGCACGGATCGGCGGTCGCATTGATTGCGACCTTGATCTACTGCGTGGCCATGCAAATCGTGTGGTGGCGCGAACTCGATGGCCAGGATGTGACGGATTGCGATGGCGTTGGGATCAACGCCAGTCGACTGGCGGCACCACCAACATTGGCGGCTCCCTCAAGATCGGAAGCGAAAAACAAAGAAGCTCCTGAGTCCAATCCCTCCGCGCAGGCGCCCTCGGTTTCCTCGCCAAGATGATGCCTCCGATCCGTTCAGCGTCTCAAGTTCGTTCGGAGACCGCCGAAGATCGCTATTCCGTTCGCTCGCATCAGCAGATTCGTTCGAGGTACTGTTGTATGAGAGAAGTGGTCCCGAGAACGTACTCTGTCCGTTTGCTGTCGTGCCGGTCAGTTCATCCTGAGGATCCAAGCCCGTTCGCAAATTTTGAACGGCATCTCGGGAGGAAACGGAATTGTCTTGATTGACATTGGCGGAAAGCGATGCCTGTTGCTGCGGTGTGGCGTTCACTCGGGATTGAAAGTGAAACCAAAATCCACGAAACCCACCCCAGAATCGGAACCAGGGACGCCGATTCAGTCGGCTGTCAAACGAATCGGGCTCGGAGGGGGGATTGATCTCGAAAGAGGAATCCTCATTGGTTGCGACCGAGTCGGTGTCCAGCGCGGGACTGACCGGCTCGATCACTTCCGTGGTCGGCCGATCGACAGCAGCTGGTGCGTAGATTTCCAGAGCCGCGTCGATATCGGCAGGCGACAGCGATCGAAACGACTGAGATGCCGAAACAGTGGGTGCCAGCACGGCATCATGGTCATGCAGGTGATCGATTCCCAGTGAATGCCCGATCTCATGAACGGCGACTTGGACGAGGTCGAATGCGCGATTTCCCTGGCCGTTTCCGATCTCCCAGTTCTCTGCAATGTCGAACTCAACATCCCCGGCAAGTCGGGCAGGATTCACGTCGTCCGGGAAGTATGCTTGAGCCAACGTACCACCAGCCCCATCGATCGAGCCAAACTCGAAATCAATCGAATCTCGTAAGTTTGGCTGGGATGTCTGAGTGAACTGGACGTCTACAACATCACTCCATGCATCCAGCGCGGTCTCGATCGCTGACTCGAAGGCAGCCTGCCCAATGCCGGCCGGTGCCGCCCCGACGTAGTAAGTCAACTCGGCAGAACCTTGGCCTGGACCGTCCCAGCCCAAGCTGGCAGCTAAACAGCGACGTATCTCTAACGTTTCAGCAGCCAATCGTCTTCGGTGCTTACGACGGTCTCGCATTGCGACGCCTTTCGAACGGAGTTTGGTAAGTCTCAAAAACAAACAACGCCATCTTAGGAAAATGGCGTTGTTTTGTTAGGACTGTTTCCGTCTTTGGGCGCCACGCAAATTCGAAACAAAATCCGATCGCGTGAGCTAGCAAATGAGGTGGCGTGTCTAGTTGACGCCAGAGTCAGCACCGATTTTGACTTTGATCGATCCCAGCATTTTCGTCAGCCGCTCTTCTTTCTTGCTCACAAACAAAACGTTGTCCAGCACGATGGCTCGTTTCTCGGTTGTCGGATGCAGAATCAGACGACCAGCCCCCAGCAACAGGAACTCAAAGACGTCGTTGATCTCTTTATCGACTCGCAAGTTGGGCGCGGGAAACCGTTTCAGGTCGCTCAAGAATCCGTGGTGATGCAAGAGTTCGTTGTTGCGAAGTTCCCAATAGTTGAACTTCACGCTGACGAAAATGGCGATGTACATCAGGATCATCGAGGCCGAGATACAGGCAAAGAACGTCGTGTTGGCAGCCGGTCGAACCGCGGAAACCAGGTGCTCTACCGAAGGCAACAGATCGGGTTTGGCCAGAAACAACATCCAAGTCAGGAGCGCGCCGGTTGTCACCACGAAGAACAGAGTCAGCGAAGTTGCGCGGGGAAAGTCAAACACGATCACAAACATATTGGCCATCGCGACAACCAAAAACAGACCGGTCATCACCACCGGCAAGGTCTGGGTTGGATCGACCTGATGGTGACCGCCAAAGTACATGACGATTGTGGCGATGCAGCTCACCAGCAAGGTGGGGTACATGAACACGAACTTGGGAAACGGGACCAGCAAGACGCTACCCGTGCTACCTCCCTTTTTGTCCGACTTGCCCGAATTTGGTACCGAGGGCTGCTCTGTCACCGGATTGGTGGCTTCGGAATCGTCCGTGGTTGCATCAGCTGCTGCGTCGTCACTCATTTGGATCTCCCATATCTAAAAAACGTCTCACAAGAACGTTGCTTCAACCACTTGGCATGATTCCCACGTGGTCAAGGCGCGATTATTGCAGATTTAGATCCTCGCGTCAGTGAACAGGCGAGGTTTCTCAGGAAGGAGCAGAGTTGGGCGTCTACAAACAATGGTCTCGACTTGTTTCCTCGTAGCACAAGCGTGCGTCATCACGAACAAAGCGGACAGATTTCCCAACACGTTCTTCAAACTAGCTGTCGAGCGACCAGTCGTCGCTGAGCAATTGATCGACGGCGTTGGCCCAAGATTCGACCTCGGTGCCTTGCTCTTGGTCAGCCGTTTCGACGCTTGGCGTCACTCGATCGGTTTGCGATGAGCCCGCATCAATCAGCTTCTCGACCACTTCAATCGCTGCTGGCGCGTCGAGCGTTGAGCTGCCATCGGAATTGGTGGACGCGGCCAAATGTTGGAGCAACGCCTGAACTTCTTCGCCATCCGAGCCACCGCTGTTGGCCAGCTGGCTGATTCGGTTGATCACGCGAAGGGCGTCCAACGCCGTGGCCCGTCCATCCCCGTTCTGATCGTAATAAGTCCCAGGAAACGGATCGACACCCGCCGCATTATTGAGGTCTTGGGTTGTGCCATCGGAAAATGCACGGCGGCTGAGTTCGTTGATGATCACCAACGCATCGCCTGCCGTGACGCCTCCGTTGTTGTTGACGTCCGAAGTCTCAATCGGATTTTGCCAAGCATTCGGCAGACTTAGACGAACGACTTCGTTGGTCAACTGGTTGGTAGCCGCTTGGATGAACTCGTTGCCGTTAACAATCGGATCTGTTAGACGCCATTCCGTTGGATTGTTGAATACAACGGTGTCGCCAGCACCACCCACCACATTGATTGTTGAATCGGTTGGTGAGAGAGCGGCAACGGTGGCCGCATCAATCACAACTGAGTTTGCACCATCGCTGGTCAGATCAACGGTCTGGAAGTTTTGAGCGGCGACCAGACCATTGCTGGTCAAATCAACAGAGGAACCAGCAACAGCGAGCGTGTTCGCGCCGCCGAGCCCGTTCAATGTCAATCCGCCACCGGGCCCATCGCTGAAGTCCAGTGTCACGGTATCGTCTTGGTCACCACTTTGGACGTCCATGCTGCCAAGCCCCTCGGTCGGAGCGTTGAACAACACATTTTGGCCATCGTTGACCGCGATCCCTTGGGCATTGATTTCAATCGTGGCGTCACCATTGAGACTGATCAACGGATTCGGTGCAGCACTACCGTCTAGCAGCAGCACGTTGTAATCTTCGACTTCCCCATCTGCTGCCGCACCGGTAGGAGACAATCCGCCGGTGCTACTGAGGCGGAATCGAGCCGCTGTGGTGCCGGCGGTTGCGCTCGAAGGAACGGTATAGCTGAGCGTATTGTCGCCAACGGCCAGAGTCAGGTTCGTGGCAATCTGCTCACCAGCGTCGTCCCAGTCACGGTCCCCATTGAAGTCGATCCAGGCATCCAACTGGCCTGCTTCCGAAGCTGCGACCAGGAAGCTCGCGATCGAATCAGAGTTTGTGTTGACCACTGGCGTTGCGATCACCAAGACTCCATCTTCGTCTGCTCCGTCACCATTGGCAGCGGTCGACGGTTGTCCATCGGACTCCGCGTCCACACCGCTCCCCAGCGTCAGCGATCCCGTTGTGTGCCGAGCTCCGTCCTCTGCCAACGTGACTGGATACCCTGTGGGCGCGTCACCAAAGTCTTCGCCGACTGCCACGTTGATCGAGACCGTCGCAGTGCCAACATTGATGTTATCTGTATCAGTCGGAGTGAACGTGACCATCAGTGTTTGATTGTTGCCACCGCCCAACACAGTGCCTGCGGGGGGATCATAGACGAATGACCCCGGAACATCGGCAGTCGCGTTCAACTGTTGAATACCGAGTGCAGTGCCAGCGCCAACGTCTGCGGGGTCGGGCCAGGAGATCGTTGGATTCGCTTTGGCAACGACAATCTGCACCGTCGTCGAAACCTCATTGAAGTTACTGTTGTCCGGGGTGAATGTCACTGACAAGGTTTGAGTGCCGGCGTCTAGAATCGTGTCGGCAGCCGGGGTGTAGACGAAAGTTCCGGGGGTGTCAGCGGTGGCGTCCAATTGAGTTGCACTCAAAACGGTGCCAAACGTGATCTCTGCAGGGTCGCCCCAAGTCAAAACGGGGTCGACCGCGTTCACGACAAGCGTGACAGTCTGCGTGACTTCGTTGAAGTTCGCTGTGTCGGTCGGGGTGAACGTCACTGAAAGAGTCTGGCCTCCAGCGGGCAGAATGGCCCCGGATGGAGGATCGTAAACGAACGTTCCCGGTGTGCTCGCTGTCGCATTGAGTTGGGTATCGTCGATTCCCGTTCCAAAACTGATTGGATCAGGGTCTGCCCAAGTGATGACGGGATCCGACTTGGTCACATCGATCATCACCGTTGCGGTGACCGAGCGAAACGCGAATGGGTCTGCTGGATTGAAGACTGCCGTCAGGACTTGATCATCCCCTGCATCGAGAATCGCGCCAGTGTCGGGTGTGTAAGTGAACGTGCCTGCTGCGGACGAACTGGCATTCAGCTGGGTGTTATCAAGTGCCGTTCCGACGGAGATCGAAGCCGGCTCGGTCCATGTGATCGTTGGAGCCGGCGCCAGTTCGAGGGCTCCCATGTCCACACCGCCAATCATGTTTCGCACTGCGCCACGCTGGTCGACAGGCAGAAACTCGAATCGATTGTTGTCACTGTCCAGATCAAAGGTGTCTTGCGGAAGGATCGTCGCATCACCTGCATCAATGGCCAGACTCGCGTCCATCAGCGAGTGCGTCATCGTTGGCCCGCCATTGTCTGCCAATGCGGCGAGCAGCGGATCAATGACTGGGTTAGCACCTCCGCCAATCAGGTTCCCATCCGAATCTGCCTGGGGAATGTCATTGACAAGCATCGATTCGGACAACGAAGTGTCTGCGTTATCACCAATCAAACTGAAATTTACATCCAAATTGGTTGCTGGCGTCATCGGGGCAACAAAGTCCGCACCTACACCCGAAGTGTTTCCAGCGATGATCGAGTTGTCCACATTCAACGACTCTCCATTGCCGTCCGCCATCACGCCAACGCCGCCACCACTTGTGACAGCGTCATTGAGTGTCAGTGTGCTGTTGAGAATCGTTACCGCAGCGTCCTGACTGTAGACGCCACCGCCTGATCCGCCGGCGCTATTGCCAGAAATGGTCGCATCAACAACTTGAACCGAAGTGGTTCCAGCCTTGGCAGAGATCGCACCACCGTCAGCGGTCGCGGTGTTCTGATCGAAAGTCGTTGCGGCGATTTCAAAGGCACCCGCCGTCAGTGCAATCGCACCACCTGATGCCGCGCTATTGCCGCTGAAAAAACTCCTGTTGATCGTCAGCGTGCCTGTGGCTTGAGAACGAATGGCTCCACCATCCTCGTTTCCGGCATCGCCTCCAGCGAACGCAATGCTGGAAATCGAGACATCGGCCGCGGTGGACGTGATGTCCAGCAATCTTACCGGCGTCCCCGACGTGTTCTCAATCACCAATAGAGTGACTGGGCTTGGGCCAATCAGGGTCACCGAATCACTGATCACCAAAGGCCCAAGTGCCGGATCAATGGTGATGGAGGGACCAACGAGTGAATCGAACAGAATCGTGTCAGGGCCTGCCGTTTCATTGGCAATCCTGAGCAACTCACGAAAGCTACGATCGCCGACCGCCAAGTTTCCGTTCTCCGAGTCGTCCGCACTATCAACCAGCAACGTCGGAGCCGCTTGAAATTCAGTCGCTCCCATGTCCGTTGTGTTGGCGAATCGAGTGAACAGGCCGCCACGTTGCTCGCTTGTCAACGCAACGTCGTCACCACCGCCAGGCGCACCGTCCGGTCCAAAGTCCAAGGCCAGCGCATTGTCGCCACGGTCGATCGCCGATCCGATCCCAGACAGCAAGTGGGTCTGCGTCGGCCCTCCGTTTGCTGCCAACGGGGCAAGAAATGGATTCTCAGGAGCGATCGGTTGACCAACAAAGTTGCCGTTCGAATCGGGCTGCGCGGCTGCCAACGTCGTGTCCGAGTTGACTCCAATCAGACTCGAGCGAACTTCCAGGTTGCCAGTACCACCAGGAGCGATGAAGTCAGCCCCAATCGGAGAGGTGTTGCCAGCCACGATCGAATTGTGAATCAAAATCGACTCGCCGTTGTTCGACGGCAGAACTCCAATTCCGCCGCCATCAATGTTCGCGTTGTTCAACGTGAACGTGCTGTTGACCAATCGAACAGGAGCACTGTCTGATTTGACTCCACCACCACGCACGTTGGCGGAGTTGGTCGAAACCGTCGCGTTGGTCAGCGTGACTGCCCCCGTCAAAGTCGCAATCCCGCCGCCGTCACGACCACTGGTGTTGTTGTTCAGCGTACTGCCGACCACGATGACCTGGCCCGAACTGTTAGAGACGCCGCCTCCATCGGTGACCGCACTGTTGCCACTGATCGTGCTGCGAGTCAGTGTGAGCCCACCATTGGCATTCGAGATACCACCGCCATCACCATAAAGTGAAACGTTGTTGCTGACCGATGAATTGGTGATCGAAAACGCGCCAGCGTAATTGAACAGTCCACCGCCGCTGTAACCAGCTTGATTTCCGGTGACGGTGCTATCGGTGATGGTGAAGTTGCCGTTGTAGTTATAGATGCCACCTGCATCACCCGGCGAAGTGTTGCCGCTGATCGTACTGCCACTGATGGTGACCGCGCCCTCACCGCTGTAAATCGCTGCACCATGATAGCCATCTTCGGTGATCGTGTTGTTGGTCAACTCGGTGTCTGTGATCGTGACCAAACCCGCGTAGGGGCTGAAGACTCCGCCACCGGAGTTATAGGACCGGTTCCCCGTTACAAAGCTTGACGTCAGCGTGGTGTTGCCGTTGGCATTGTGAAGGCCACCGCCTGGCCCGAACATCGCCGTGTTGCCACTAATCGTGCTGTCGGAAACCTCGATGGAGCCAGCGTACTCGCTGTAAACTCCACCACCATTATTCGCAGTGTTCCCAGAAATCACGCTCGATTGAATCGAAAGCAGTCCATCGCTCTGAAACCGAATCGCGCCTCCAGCCTCACCAGGAACGCGGCCACCGGAAAGCGTCAAACCAGAAATCGAAACATCGCCCGCAGTTGTGGCAATGTCCAACACCCGAAACTCGTTCGCTCCCCCCGTGTTGGCATTGATCGTCAACACACCCGAGCCCGGGCCCTCGATCGAGACCGGCGCGGTTACTGGTAGCGCCCCATTTGCAGCCGTCAGCGTGATCGTTCCTGTGACTGACGAATCAAAGGTGATCGTGTCTGCTTCGGGCGTCGCGTTGGCTGCCACCAGTGCTTCACGAAGAGTGCCTGCTCCGGCATCACCGCCAGCCGACACCAAGAAAGCTGCCAACACTCGGCGCTCCTCGAGAGTCTCTAGGATCGCCCGCCGCCGTCGTAGATTCTTGGCCTGCGAAAGACGCTTCTTGCGCTGCTGCGACTCCGATGTGAGGGAGCGAATGGCAAGGCGATCGAACAGGTCAGAGAAAGCCATAGTTGGATTAACGCTGGAGGAAGTGACATTAGGTGGGTGCGCGGGATGAATGCGAATCTTACTAAAATAATCCCACCTTTTGTATTTGCCCTGATTTCAGACATTTCTCTAGCTGAATCGACAGCCTTTTGTCTGGAAATTCCATGGATTCCCAATATCCGTGCGGATCTGGCGAACAACGGATTGGACAAGGTCAGCGGTCGAAAGTTCCTCTACCCTCCGTCAAGCCACATGGGGGGAGCACTTTCCCTCTCTCGTGACTCGTGTTGATCACAAGTTTGCAATTCCCTTCGAGAGTCAAACCGACAACCGGATCAAGCGCTTGCGTACTCACTTGTTGATACCAGACGCGACACAACTTGCTCGGACGCATTGCCATCGAAATACCATCTTTTATCGACAGACTTCAACGTGAGTCACAAGTCGAACGGAACACTCTGCGTGACCGCGGTGTTTCAACTTCCACACCAATTGGATTCCCTTCTTTGCAAAGCTTCATGACGACTCCTTCCGGGAAGCGAACGCTGATCCTCGCCACCTTGATTCTCACTTGCTTGGCCGTCATGCAGTTCAAGACGAGACAGCTGATCTCCACCGATTCTCAGCGATTCGTTCACCACGACACCACGACGGACGCGGAGCGTGCGCAGTGGCAGGCCCACCAGCAGGTCGTTCAGGAAGCTAGTCAAGGAGGTCAGTTTCATCAGCCCCTGAAGTCGGTTTTGAACTTGCCGTCGGTTGACGAACCGGAGCTTCTCGATATCGAACAAGCCGAACTCGATGACTCGACGGAGATCGTAGGAGTCGAGGTCAACGGAGAATCATGCGCGTTCGTGTTGGACGCGATGAGTGATCCAACGCGACACATCGTCAACTTATTCCTGAATAAGAAACCGATTTCGGTCAGCTACTGTTCGATTCAAGACTGCGTTCGCGTGCTCTCGGATGAGTCTGACGAGTTGCTTCCGTTGCGAGTTGGTGGACTCGATATCAACAACCATATGGTGTTCCTGTTCAAAGGCAAACGTTACAGCCAGGAATCAAGAGAACTGCCGGCGATCGACTACGACTTCGTGCGGACCAGCTTCGGTGCTTGGAAGCTACTCCATCCCAAGACCGTGGTCTGTCGACCGAAACCAAACGACTTCTTCATCCATTGAGCGGTTGCCTCGGGATCGCAACAAGCCTCGCTTCTGCCCAACTGCTTTGGTAGCGAAGCGAGCATCTCAGGAACGCCGACTCTGGCTGCCCCTCGTCGCGTTCCGCCTGGCAAAAGTCGGCCCGGCAAGCGACTGGCTGGATCCATCCGACCGTTTCACCGAACCAACTCGCGGGCAGTTCCCCTGGCTGCGGTCTCTTCCGTCGCCCCTTCCAACGTTCCAAGCGTTTCCGGTTAAGATATTCGCCTCGCTGGCAACAAACCTGAGTTTTGCATTCAGAATGCATGCGAGGGAAAGAGCTGTGATCGATCGGGCGCAAAGTCTCTGACATCGAAGCAGCATCCAACATTCAAAGAGATGGAATCCAACATGTTTCAGTTCCTTGCCGAGACGCTCGCATGCCGCCAAGATACAGCCGACTGCGGCCAAACTTACATGCGTCACGTGCAACTTCGAATGTCCGTGCTCGTCGGCGCAGCGTTGGCTGTCCTGCTTGCTCAACCACTTTGCACAACCTCACTTCAAGCTGACGATACGGTACGCCCCAATGTGGTTGTGATCCTGACCGATGATCAAGGTTGGGGCGACTTGAGCCTGCATGAGAATCCCAATCTGTCGACTCCCAACATCGATGCGATGGCCCGTGAGGGAGCAGAGGTCGAGCACTTCTATGTTTGCGCTGTCTGTTCACCTACGCGAGCCGAGTTCTTGACCGGAAGATATCACAATCGAATGGGCGTCTACAGCACTTCCACCGGTGGCGAACGCTTCCATGCTGACGAGCAGACCATCGCCGACGTGTTCCAACAAAATGGGTACGCAACTGCAGCCTACGGAAAGTGGCATAGCGGCATGCAATATCCCTACCACCCCAACGCGCGTGGATTCGATGACTACTACGGGTTCTGCAGTGGCCATTGGGGAAACTACTTCTCACCCATGTTGGAGCACAACGGAAAGATCGTGGCAGGTGAAGGCTTCATCGTGGATGATTTGACCAATCACGCGATTCAATTCATTGACCAACATCACGACAAACCATTCTTTGTCTACTTACCTCTCAATACACCTCATTCGCCGATGCAGGTGCCGGATCAGTACTGGGACAAGTTCAAGGACAAGGAATTAGTACCGGACCCTGAAAAAGAAAACCAGAAGCGACAGAAACCGATTCACACGCGTGCCGCAATGGCAATGTGCGAGAACATTGATGCAAATGTCGGACGTGTGATCGATCACTTGAAGAAAACCAGCCTGGCAGACAACACGATCGTGATCTACTTCTCCGATAACGGCCCCAATGGATCGCGTTTCAATGGGGGCATGCGTGGACACAAAGGATCGACTCATGAGGGTGGACTACGGTCGCCGTTCTTGATTCGCTATCCCAACGCAATCAAAGGTGGAACACGGGTGAAACACGTCGCTGCGGCGATCGACTTGTTACCAACCTTGGCCGATTTTGCGGGGCTGAAGCTCGACTCACCAAAACCGCTCGATGGAATTTCGATCGCGCCGCTGCTTCGGCAGGAAACCACCGAGTGGCCGGACCGCCAAATCCTCAGCACTTGGAATAAGAAAGTCACCATTCGAACGGACCAATATCGAAAACAGATTGGTGGCGGACTGTTTGATATCCACAGCGACCCAGGCGAGCATTTCGATCTCTCCAAGGCGCTGCCCAAAGTTGCCGCCGAGTTGGAGGAAGCGATGAAGCAATGGATCGCAGAGAATCCGGCGCGATCCTCTCGCGAAACCGAAAACAGAGCAATCACGCTGGGCCATCCGGACGCGACGTATCATCAGTTGCCTGCCAGAGATGCGGTGCCCCATGGTGACATCGTGCGTAGCAATAAGTTTCCCAACTGCACGTTCATGAGCAACTGGAAAAACAGCGAGGACGAAATCACCTGGGACGTGGATGTGCTTGGCGGCGGCGACTTCGAAGTCGAAATGTACTACGCCTGTGCGCAGAAAGACGTCGGTTCAAAAATCGAACTCAGTTTAGCAGCTGAGAAAATTGTGGCGACGATTGACGTTGCCAACGACGTCCCGTTGAAGGGAGCCGAACACGATCGTTTTGAACGTGGCGAGGGATACGTTAAAGATTGGAAATCAATGCCGCTTGGCGTCCTCCGTTTGACTCCGGGGCGTCGAACGTTGACGTTGAAAGCGACACAAGTACCAGGAGAATCCGTTGCCGAAATGCGGCTGCTCATGTTCCGACGTGTCGACTCAGGTAAGTGACCCTGTCGAATCGCGTTAAGCTATAACGGCTGTTCGGTCTGGGAAGTCACAGGAATCCTCTGAAGCGTCTGACGCGCGATGGAAAAGCTGTGCTTAACAATGCGATCGTGACGATCAATGGGATGTTGGCGGCCGCCCCGCAGCCAGTCTTTGATCCACGTTCCGAGTTGCCTGTGCCCGCCCCGCTTAAGATTTTCTGTGGTAGTTCTGATGGCAGCCCAGCGCTGCGTATCGGGAGTCGCTTGGACAAGTACCGCATTCTCCGCCGGCTCGGCGAAGGTGGCTTCGCAACGGTATTTGCAGCCCAAGATATCATCGAAGATCGCAAAGTTGCGTTAAAGATTCCCGATACGCGTCATCTGTCGAACACCCAATCGCTCGATGACTTGCACCGCGAAGTCCGCATCATGGCCCGCCTGGATCATCCTTGCGTGCTGCCCTTGAAGGACGCTCGCTTCATCGATGGGCACTTCGTGATGGTCTTCCCAATGGGGGAAGAGACGCTCGCTGATCGCTTGTCACGTCGGATGGCCCGATCAACCGCCATGGACTACATCGTGCAAATGATCAGTGCGGTCGCGTACGCCCACGAGCAGAAGGTCCTGCATCGCGACATCAAGCCCGACAACTTCATCCTGTTTGCAGACCAACTGATTCAGTTGACGGACTTCGGTTTGGCTCGGATCGAACGAGGGGCTCACGAAGTCTCGGCCTCGGGCACACTGGGATACATCGCGCCGGAGCAGGCGATGGGGCAACCCAGTTACCGCAGCGATGTGTTTTCGTTGGGGCTGGTGATTTATCGAACGTTGGCTGGCGAGATCCCGGAATATCCGTTTGATTCTCTGCCTGGTTTCAACAAGCTTCGCCGCGGCCTTTCGCAAGACCTCGTAGCGTTGATTCGCAAAGCAATCGATCCTTCGCCCAAGAAGCGTTTCCGAGACGCGGTGGCGATGAACAACGCCATGAATAAGATTCGCTTTCCCCTGACGGACCGTTCCGTTTGCTTGCGGGGCGTTTCCAGCCTGACCAGCGTTACCGCCCGACGCGTCGCCTAACAGCGAACACGCCGTGAACCTGCCGCGTGCTTGCTAGACCGATTCGACGATCTGCTTGATATCCAACAAGTAGACTTGGCGGCCACCGTCGTGCGGGCTATCGACGGTCACCAAGGTGCCATCGTCGCTACTGCGGGGATGCGTATCGCAGCGCCATTCGCCGCGGTAAGCCTTGGGCGACGGAAAGTGGCCAAGGTCCACGCGTTTGCCAGTCGGCACGTGGTAGAGAAAGACCGTCTGACGAGAAGTCTTCTTGTCCGGGTAGGTGTCGTTCAGAATCCAGTCTGAATGCTGACCGCCTAAGTAGGTGTTGTGCCCGTTGGTGGGCATCTTGTCATGTCCGATCGGCGCGACTTCGCGGGTCTTGTCCTGGAAGACATAAAAGCCCGACTTCTGACCCGCAGGCTTTGTCCACATTGTCGATTCGTGGTCGCTCTTCCAAATGAAGTGAGACGTGAATCCGCTGGGGTCCAGCACGTAGCGGTCACTTCCATCCACATTCGCAGTCAACATGCGAGTGACAAAGCCGCCCTCGTACTTCAGCGTCGCAGGATCGAACTTGGGTCGGTAGCGATGAAGGACCGTGAAACGACTTCCCGACGGGTTGATCAGCAGGTGATTGAAGTAGTGCCAGGCTTCCGCGTGGCGGTCTCCATCGGGCCAAGGGATCGCAGCGACATCCGCGAGTGAGATGATCAGCTCTTCTTGGCCGGTCTCTAAGTCGACTCGCCAAACTCCGGAATCTTTCGGTGCACGTTCTGCGACGTGGGGATCGGCCAAACCGTCGTATCCATATCCAGGCCGTAAATTATCGATCCGTCGAAAATCTGCCGACAGCCCAAAGCGACCATCACTTGAAATGGTGTAGATCGGTCGTGAAAGCGTTCGAACGCTTCCATCGGCCATGGAATGGATTCGGCAAACGAAGTTGTCTCCCTCGCGATCATTCCAAAGGATCCGGTCGCCGCGATCGCCAACCCATTGCAACATGCACCCTTGCTGCCAGCCCCAAGCGCGGCTGATTCCGATCCGATGCCATTTGTCGTCGTCTTGGGTATCAACGTACCCAACTTGAATTTGGTCGGTTCCCCTCGGAGATCGCCCCTCGAATGAAGTTTGATTGGCCAGCACATACCGATTGGTAGGATCGAACTGACGTTTATCGTAGTACCCAAACCAATGGTTTGCTGGACCACGTGTGATCGCACGGGTCGGAACGAAGGTCTCGAGGGGTCCTGTTTCAGCGGCAGTCGCTGAACCCGAGATGCCAGTCAGTGACGCGCCGAAGGTCGCGGCGGACACATGATGGAACTGACGGCGTGAAAGACGCATGTTGGCTGACTCCGAGACGGAACGGCGGGTCAGCTAGCGACGCTTCCTCTGGTCAAACCAGGGAGAAGGCTACCGCTGCTCGCGGTAGGTCGTCCAGCTGAGGAAAATCATGATGGCAGCCAGAATGATAAACACGATATCCATCATCATGTTGGCACCACCCATGGGCGCAACGTCCGTCATCTCCATCATGCCCATTACAGCATCGGCGAGGAACAGGACGGCGATCAAGATCGACGCCACAAGGCTGATCAGGCAGAGAGCCTTGGGCATCAACAACCTCGTCGGAAAGACACGAAAAGAGGAGACGGCATGGGGGAAATCATGTAGGTGCAGGCAGTATAGTTGCAAACCACCATATTTCCCAAGCCTATCACTGCCCGCTAAATTATCGTTTCTTTCGCCGAACCCCGATTGTGTCGATTAAACCAACGAATCCATTTGCTCCCTTGTGATTTCTACGATGAAAAACGGCGAAAGTGCCTGTTCTACAGGTGCTGCAGATCAGCTTCTGCTCGATTCTCCCTGGAAATGGTGGCGGCAGCAGATGCCAATTACCCGCCAATGGGCCTATTTTGACCACGCTGCCGTCGGCCCCCTCAGCGGACCCGCGGCTGAAGCCGTCGCCGAGTTTGCCACTCAAGCGTCCGAACTGGGAGACACCGTTTGGCCCCAATGGGCAGCCAAGATCGAGCAGGTTCGCCGCGACATGGGCAAGCTGCTGTCGTGCGGTGCTGAACAAATTTGCACGGTTTCGAACACGAGCACCGGAATTAATTTGGTCGCTGAGGGGTGGCCCTGGCAGCCAGGCGACAGCGTGATCGTGCCTGAAGGCGAATTCCCCAGCAATTTGTTTCCCTGGCAAAATCAAGCCACGCGTGGGGTCGAGGTGCGAATCGTTCCACGGCGTGATGGACAAGTTCTGGTCGACGACTTGATTGCCGCGATCGACGAATCGACGCGTATGATCGCGACCAGTTGGGTCGGCTACGGCAGCGGCTATCGATTGGATGTGGACTCGCTCGTTCGCCAAGCTCATCAACGAGGCGTATTGGTATTTCTGGATGCGATTCAAGGACTGGGGATGTACCCGCTGGATCTGTCGAAAACGCCCGTCGACTTCCTGGCCGCCGATGGACACAAGTGGTTGCTGAGCCCCGAAGGATTTGGCGTTGCCATGATCCGCAGCGAACACTTGAATCGAATTCGATGTGGCAACGTTGGTTGGAGCAGCGTCAAGAACTCTTTCAATTACGCAGAACCAAAGCTGGAACTGCGCGACACGGCGGCTCGTTTCGAGGCCGGATCGGCCAACATGGTCGGTGCGGCCGCCTTCACAGCAAGCCTGCAAATCTTCCTTCAGATTCGCGAACATCACGGTGATCAAGCAATCGAACACCGCGTTTTGAAACTGACTCAGCTTCTGAACGAACGACTACAAGCCGTCGGAGCTGTGACTCGCTTGCCATCGGCACCCGAGCACCAAAGCGGAATCCTGACCTTCGAAGTCCCCGGCATCGAACCAAACCAGATTCGAAGTCGTGGATTAGAAAAAGGCGTTGTGGTCAGTTGTCGTGACGGAGGCGTGCGAGCAAGCCTTCATGCGTACAACAACGAAGAAGATATCGATCGCTTCGTCCAAGTGGTTCAGGCCTGCACCTGATCCATCGCAAACTGGAAGTTGACGCCACGCTTGCTCTGTCGATGGATTACCAAACGAACCCGCCTGTTGTGGCCCAGAAGGCGACCAACATGCAAAGCCAAACCAGATCCAAAAAATGCCAGTACTGTGCGGTGAAATCCACCGGCCAGTGGCGTTCATGATCGTACCGCCCAAGCAATGCTCGAACCGAAACGATCCCCAATGCAATGACGCCTCCGGCGACATGCAGCGCATGGAGCAACGCCAGCACCACGACCATTCCTGCGACGCCTTTGCCAGTGCCCCCGCGCATCGCAGGTCCGCTGAGCATTTCCGCCATCGCCACGTACTGCACGCTCATGAACAACACCGCTGCGATTGCTGCGGTCACCAGCATGAGGCACGTCGCTGTCCGTTTCTCGCGGCGAATGGCTCTCGCCGCGAAGTGAACCAAGCCGCTGATCAGAAGTAGCGACCCCGTACTGATCAGAAAGGTATTCGGCAAGGCAGCGGCGGACTGCGGATCATCTCGCCGCCAATGGGCATAAATGGCATACAGCAGAATACTGCTGAGGAAAAACACCAGCAGCGAAATCAGAAAGATCTTCCCACCCAGTTGAAACCGGCTGTCGCTGGGCAAGATCGCTTTTTTCGTGGTCGCCATCGACAACGGCATCACTCTGGTTTTTGAAATGGATTGACGTAACCCGGCGTGTCACCCATGCAAATCCCCATGGCACGAGCCGACGTGATCGCCGAGCCATGTGGATCAACGGTACGAAGCTTGCCTACCGCATCTGCAATCGGAACGTCGAGAATGTCTGGGGGATCGTAGCAAACCATCTGCCCAAACTTCTTTTCGATGATCAATCGAACGGCATGAGCACCATACTGGCTGGACAAGACCCGATCGAAGGTGGTCGGCCCACCGCCGCGTTGCAAGTGGCCCAGCACCACGCAGCGGACATCCTGCTCAATGCGTTGGTCCAGCTCATCGCAGACGATCTGGCCGATGCCTCCCAGCTTGACCTGCATGTTGCCGCTTTCCTTGGAAACCAACGATCCATCAGGAAGCTCGGCGCCTTCAGCAACGACGATCAGCGTGAAGTTCCGCCCAATCTCCGTCCGCTCATTGATCTTGGCAACGATGTTCTCGTAGGTCCAACCCACCTCTGGAATCAAAATCACATCAGCGCCACCGGCGATGCCGCCATGCAGAGCGATCCAGCCGGTATGCCTTCCCATCACTTCCAGCACCATCACGCGACCATGGCTGTTGGCTGTGGTATGCAATCGATCCAATGCATCGGCGCAACACAGCACCGCACTGTTGAAACCAAAGGTGTAGGCCGTGCAAGAGAGATCGTTGTCGATCGTCTTCGGGCAGCCCACGACCGGCAAGCCAGCCTCATGAAATTGCAGGGCTGTCGAAAGCGAACCATCGCCGCCAACAACGATCAGGCCCTCCAACTGCAGCTTGTCAAACGTCTCGACGACCTGATCGAGGATGCCCGGTGCCAGCTCGGCGCGGCCGTCCTTACCAGCTCGGGCGCCGAATCGACCTTTGTTCGTCGAGCCAAGAATCGTGCCTCCCTTGGTCAAGATCCCGCCCGTATTCTCCGGGGTCAGCACCTTGTAACGGATCGGATCAATCAGCCCCTCAAACCCAAGCTCGAAACCCAGCACTTGATACCCGAGCCAATGACCAGTCTTGCCGACCGCTCGAATCACCGCGTTCAATCCCGGACAATCCCCTCCCGATGTCAAAATGCCGATTTTGGGGCGAGCGGGATCCAAATCGCTTCCGATCGCGTTGGTTTCGTTCGTCAATGGACCGTTTCCTTCTGTTGGGTCGACGTGGTCGTCACAGCAGGATTAGTTTGGCCGATTTTTTGACTGACGAAAGAGGGCCAGTTTTTCGAACCGATCGGAGTGGGAAATCACTCCCAGAATGACCAACGAAGCAAACATCACCCAGGCCAACGAGGCCGGCTCGGGAACTGCTGTGATCGAAAAGGAGGTGAAAGCGATCGCAGAAATAGGTGGCGAGAATCCACCGCCTCCAGGCGTTTGAATCATCGCAACGTCTGACACGGCCCCCGAACTGATGTCAATCGTTTGCAGAAAGGTCCCGACATACAGCTGAGACATGTCTGGTTGTCTCTCGAACCGGCGTTCGACCGTGTAAGCAACGTTGTTCTCGTCAAAGTCGAGCGTGTTGCTCGGATTGCCGCCGATGATCGCCGCCCCAGACGTTGCCGTGCCTAGTGACGTCGAAACCTCGAATAGTCGAGGCTCCCCATCCGTTTGACTGGCTCCCCCCGACTTCAGATGGAGTTTTCCAGTCTTGTCGAATGCCAAGCCGGTTTGGTTGGTTGGCTGTCCCGAGTCGCTTACAAGAGTGAACTCGCCCGTCGTCTTGCTGAACGTTACCAAGTCATCAATCAAGTTTTCTGTCTCATGGAATTCCAACCATCCATAGAGTGTGCCGTCAGACGAGAACGTCAGATCAGAAGTCGAAATGTGCGTCTCACCAAGATGGGTTGTTCCAATCGTTGCCGGGAACGTTCGACCGAAATCAAGTGTGTACAGATTCCCTGCATCGGTGGTCGGTGAATTCTGATGGGCGAACAGAACACCTGTCGTCGGGTGAACGGCAATCGCCTTGATGTCGATCAGCCCTGTATCGCCAATTTCCCAAGCCGTACCGGTGACGGGATCGACCTTATACAAAATCGAAGGAGAACCTCGACCTGCGCCGGTGATCGCAATTAGATCTGCGAAGAGATGCGAGGGCAGGGTGATGCCCCACAATATGGCGGCAACAAAACAGAATCGACTCAAATCGTTGTTCAACATGATGCTTGACTAGTTGGCGACGGATGCCCCATCCCCTTAGTGTCGCTACCAATCCCAAATTCGCAGGCTTGGGTAAATAGCGATTCTCG
Organism: Rubripirellula sp.; assembly: GCA_045110715.1. Taxonomy (GTDB): domain Bacteria; phylum Planctomycetota; class Planctomycetia; order Pirellulales; family Pirellulaceae; genus Rubripirellula. The sequence goes on along the minus strand of JBGCGI010000192.1, from coordinate 33,452 downwards.
CTATCAACGCCTGACTTTGCTAGCGACTCGTTCACTCTTGACCTTCTTCGCTAGCCGCCTGTACTTAGTATCCAATGACAGGAGAAGAATCAGTCGTTGTCCACCGCCCCAAGCGCTGGAGCAAACCCATGGACGCGTCGATGACCGACGCGGACGTTTCATGGCTGCGATCTCGCGAACCCTTCGCGTCAATGGATCCCTCCGCGTTTCCTCGTTCGATGGCGCTCGAGGGGATTCTGCGCAACGATTGCCAAGTTCATCGCTGTGAACCAGGCGAAATCATTGTCCGTGAAGGTGACTATGGAAACAGCGCGTTCCTGGTGCTGGCCGGCAGTGTTCGCGTTCTCGTGGATTCTCTGGCACCGGAAGATCTTGGGCGAACTCCCACCGAGAAACTCTCCTGGTCCGAAGCATTCTTTCGATACCTCTTTCGTTCAAAAATCCCCGAAGTTCGCAAGCCCCATGAGGTCACAACCAGCACCAGCGAAAGCGGTGAGGGAAGTTCGATCAGGCAAGTGGATGATCGGCCTGCGATTTTTTTGCAAGACTTCAACGTCGTGCTTCGTCAAAACGAGACCGTCGAGTTGGGGCCCGGCGAACTGTTCGGCGAAGTCGCAGCCATGTACCGCTCGCCTCGAACGGCGACCGTCATTGCGGAAACCGAATGCACTCTGCTGGAGATCCGCTGGCAAGGTCTTCGTGTTTTACAACGAGACAAACGATTCGCTGATACGCTGGAAGCCCACTATCGAAGCCATTGGCTGAGTGTCCACCTGAAAGAGATTCCGCTGCTTCGCTACTTGCCCGAAGCCAGCCTCGCTCGCGTTGCCGCCGCCACCCAGTTGCGTTCGTTCGGTCGCATGGAGTGGAACGCAGACTACAAGAAGACCAGCGAACTTCCTCCGCAAGAACAAATTGAGTCGGAACCGATCGTTGCTGAAGAAGGACGGATCCCAACCGACCTGATCATCGTGCGAAGTGGTTTCGGACGGCTTTCACAGCAGTACGGTGCGTCGCACCAAACCAAGGCCTACTTGGGCAAAGGGCATCTCTTTGGATTGGATGCACTCGCCTACAACTCATTGCGTCCCACGAATTCTCCACCAAGGACATTGAACCAATCTCTCCGTGCCGTCGGTTTTCTGGATGCCCTGTTCATTCCTGCAGAGGTCTTTATCGAAGACATCCTTCCGCACGTGCGTCGCGCCGAGCTACCGGAGTCTGCGGCCAAACTGATGGTCCAGGACGACAAACGTCGCCAGGGTTCCGAAGAGCGGCGAAAATCGGAGCGTGATGAATCGCGAGGGCCACAGGAAAAGAATCTACTCAGTCCCAAGGGGCAGCAGTTCGAAGAGGCGGGGCTGCTTGAGTTCATCGTGCAAAATCGGATGAACAACGGCCGACAAGCCATGGTCATCGACCTGCACCGCTGCACGCGTTGCGATGACTGCGTCAAAGCCTGTGCCAGTACCCATGATGGCAACCCACGCTTTGTTCGCCAGGGTGTTTCGCATGACCGATTGCAATTTGTGCAAGCCTGCATGCAATGCAATGATCCTGTCTGCATGATCGGCTGTCCAACCGGTTCGATCGCACGAGACGAGGAAACCGGTGTCGTGCAGATCCACGAGTCGATCTGTGTGGGCTGCGGAACGTGTGCGTCTTCGTGTCCCTACGAGAACATTCGGATGGCCGAAGTGTTCGATTCAAAAGGACGCCCGTATAGGGATGTTCAATCAGGCAGACCGATTGTCAAAGCAACCAAGTGCGACATGTGCAGTCGCCAGCCAACGGGTCCTGCCTGTGCAGCCGCCTGTCCGCACGATGCTCTGGTTCGGATCGATCTGACAGAGTCGAAACCGCTTCAACAATGGCTGGATCGACGGAGCGATTGAGCATGTTTCAACCTAGCTTTTACAACCGAAGACGAATTGCCTTGTTGATCACGGCGATCGCATTGGTATTGGTGCTGGCGATTACCAAACTTCTAGAATCCAGACTCGCTCACGCGTCGTTCTTCACGGGCGGAACGGTGCTGGGTTCGATTCTGCTGTTGGTCCTGTTGGGTGTGAGACGCCGCTTGCCAGTTCTGCCGCTGGGATCGGTCGCAACTTGGACGCAGGTTCATCTTTACACTGGGATCTTTGCGGCCGGTGTTTACGTTCTTCATGTGCCAGCGTTGATCGCCGGAGGCACTTTTGAGTGCGGACTCTCAATCGTCTTCTTATTGGTCACAGCAAGCGGAGTTTATGGAATCTACGCGAGCCGCACGTTGCCCAAGCGACTGACTTCCGTTGACGGGCAACACCGCTTTGATCGCGTCAGCTGGCACCGAACACAGATTGCCGAAACCGCGCAAGGTTTGCTGGATGAGCTTGGCGAACAAACAGCGGTCGCGGTGTTGGGTAGCTTCTACAAAAAGTATCTCAGTCCATTCTTTGGATCGCGACCTTCTCTGGCGTACGTCTTGGTTCCCTCGGGCGCACGACGCCGAAGGCTACTGAGCGGACTGAAAGAGCTTGACCGCTATTTGGAGTCAGAAGGCAAATCCACCTCGGGCCGGTTCGCGGCCTTGGTGCGTCGCCGAGATGACCTGGATTATCAGTACGCTCTGCAATTGCGATTGCGATTGTGGCTTGTCATTCACAGTGCGTTTTCGGTCGCTCTGATCGCTGGCGGAATCATCCACGCCGTGATGGCTTGGCGATTCGCAGGCTAACCAAAAGTACAAACACAAACGAATCATGCGAAGAGACGAACTGTCACTCCCGGACCCCACGCCAAACGATCGCCCCGGCGATCGATGGGTCTGCGGTGCCGCGGGCGGAAACAGTGGCTGCTCGCGAGGTCCCAGTGCAATTGGCAGGTGTCCGCTGGCGGAATCCTGTCATCCCAAGCGAACCTGGAATGGCTATCGCAAGCAGATCGCTGGAATTTCGGTTCTCGTTCTGCTTGGATGCATCTTCTTCATGTCTCGTGGAGAGATGGCCGCCAAGGTCTTCAAGCCTGGCGACCTAACCACGCCACATGCACAGATTTTGGGCGGGACGATGGTCTCGGACCGTTGTGCCTCCTGTCATCCGCAAGCTTCCGTCTCTCCGGTTGCCTGGTTCACTTCAGGAAGCAACGGCCATGTCGATGTCAGCCAATCCGATCGTTGCCTGGATTGTCACCACACGGTCATGGACCGGTCCACCGCACGCTTAGCCCACAATCTACCTCAGTCCGTTCGCGCGAATTTGGTACTAGCGTCCTCGAAGGGGATCCAAGAACGGAGTTGGCACGATCGCTTGCCTGGTCCTAGCGTGGATCAAGAAAACGTCGAATGCAACGCTTGCCATCGTGAACATCGCGGTGCCGATGCTGACCTGCTTGCCATCTCGGACGCTCAATGCCAAACCTGTCATGCCGATCGATTCGGAAGTTTCGCATCCTCGCATCCAGATTGGCAGAGATGGCCATACGGTCGTGGTCGACAAATCGCGTTCAACCATTCAACGCATGCAAACAAACACTTTCCTGGAACCAAACGTGGAAACGAAACGGCACAGTTCCAATGCATCGATTGCCATCGCCGACGGGAAGACAATGAACTGACGAGATCGACCACCTTCGAGCGGGCGTGTCAGTCCTGTCATCAAGATTCACTTCGGCTGGAAGCGAGTGAAGGCATCGAATTGTTGGCACTGCCGTCGATCCCTGCTGAATCAGCTGAACAGATTCAACCATGGCCAGAGAACGCGACGGGATTCTACGACGGGAAAGTATCACCGATCGCAGAGTTGTTGCTGCGTTCGGATTCGTCCCTTGCCTCTGCCATGCGAGAAATCCCCGACCATGACTTCAGCCGGATCGATGAGGCGTCGACTGCAGCCGGCCAGACGATCGCAACTGCCCATCGCGAACTGCTGCTTCAAATTGCAGACGAAGGACAAAGCGTGATCGTGAATCGTGCTTCCGCCATCGGACTGTCCCCCAGCACGATGTCTGCGTTCGTTCGTTCGCTGTCGCCACAACTACTGCGCTCGGCTGAAAGTCGTTGGTTCAACCGCGGTGACGTTGCACTTACGACACGTTCTCGCCTAACAGAAGCACAAACCGTTCAACATCGTCTGGCTGCCCAACCTAGCGACGACTTACTTGGCGGCTCAGACGACCTGCTACTTTCTCCCAGCGACGACGGAAGTGATGCTTTGTTGCTTGACGACTCTGGCGCGGGCGAAGATCTGCTGGGAGGCAGTGATGCGTTGCTGGGAGGCGATGATCTACTTGGAGGAGGCGATGCATTGCTTGGCGACGGCGATGCATTGGACGCCGATCCACTGGCCGAGAACACAAACTCAAAACGAAAGTCGTCCTCGCGATTTGATCCCGAATCGATGTTGCCTGCCGGTGGTTGGTATCGTGACGACTTAAGAATGGCGATTCGATACAAAGGAGGCGGGCATGCCGATCCCGTCTTGAAGTCAACGATCGAGATGATCAGCCAATTGCCGCCGAGTGATCTGGCGCGGAAAGACCTGCTCAAGAACCGTGCCGTTGCGGCCTGCGTGTCTTGTCATCCAGGTGCTGTCGCCTCCACTCGCAGTTGGCACAGCGAACCACTGATTGGTCGACGCAGCGAGTTCACCAAATTCACGCATGGGCCTCACTTGAACGTGGCTCAATTGGCAGACTGCACTCAATGTCATCAGATCAGCAAGGAGCCAACGGATCCCAATCCGATTCAGTTGGAAACGGTGGCCAGTGGTTTCCGCCCCCCGCAGCCCGGCTCATTCAGCCTGAGCCCGGTTGGATTCTCGGATCGTTCAGCCGCAGAGAGTAGCTCCAATCCTCACGATCCAGGCGACTTCGAACACCTCTCGCGCGGCACCTGTGCTGCATGCCACACGCCGCACGCGGCCGGGGACTCCTGCATCACCTGCCATCGCTACCACATCGACCTGAGGTAGTCAGGCTGGTTCGCCGTTGAGGGTGATGACGATGTTTCGGCTTCCGGCTCGATCACGATGCTCGCAAAGGTAGATTCCTTGCCAGGTCCCCAGCTGGAGACGTCCACCCCCAATCGGGACCATCACGGTCGCGCCCATCATGGAGGCTTTGACGTGAGCGGGCATGTCGTCTGGGCCCTCTAAGGTGTGCACGTAGGGTAAATTCTCAGGGACGGCATGGTTCATCGCTGTCTCGAAGTCCACGCGAACATCTGGATCTGCGTTCTCATTGATGGTCAGCGAGGCGCTGGTGTGCTGGATGAAAACCTGCATCCAACCGATCTGTAAGGATTTGATCTCAGGGACTGCCTCGAGAATCGGGCGAGTGATCAAGTGGAATCCCCGGCTTGCGGGAGGCAGGCGAAGCGTCCGTTGTGTCCACATGAGTTTGAAAATCCTGGAAATCCGAATCAGGGAAGCGGTAAGCGTCCAACAAAACGAGTGTGCTGAAAATATATTTTGGAGCACCGGGTTGCGCACAGAGTAACCATTGTTCGATCACTTGAAGAGGTCCGCGATGCACCGCACCGCGGATTGCCGCAGCTGGGGGAGCGGTTTACCACTCACTGTCAAGGGGCCCATTCCCCCATGTCCCAACCAGCAACGTTGCCGATTCCCCCCTTGCCGCAAACTTGAAGCAAGCCTCGTTCAAACCTGTCGTTTGGCACGCTCTGCGATACCCAATTCAGCACCGCGAATGTGTTCGCAAACGGAGGAATCCCCCGAGCCCAGAAGAGGGCTGCGTCATCGTGACTTCGCAGTATTTTCTTGACTCCTTCAAGAACACGTCAATAATCACACCGTGAGTGAGACGTGTGGCCCATGGAATGGGCTCACCTATAAATAACAATTGAGGTTCGCCAGCAGGATTAGCGACCTCGATCGTTGAATTTGGAAACAAGAACACATGAGTCAATGCAAGAACGTTTTCGAAGCGATCCTTCGGTATGGTCACGACGAAGACTTCGTACCCAACAAAGACAACAATTTCTCGGCAACCGACGCCCCAGCCGGTAGCCCAGACAAGATTGAAGTCCTCCGTCGTCGGGTCGAGCTAGGCCAGCCGCTTTGGCACACCACTGACCGCGTTGATTACAGCGGTCTGACCGGTGCCATCCGCCCTCGCGAGTAATTCGCGTCGCCAATTGAATGACCCAGAGCCCTGTAGGTTTCCCACCTGCAGGGCTTTTTTTGTGGTCGGCTCTCCTCCCAACCGGCAGGGCCTTCACAGGTTACGCCGATTCTCGCCAGACCTCGATCGGTCGATTCGCCTCGTCGGTCAATCCGATCGAATGGGCCATCTCTGACAGACGGGCCAACGCATCGGCCCCTGTCGGCCCCAGATCTCTTGTCCAATCATTGACGTACAACTCAACGTGCTTCATCAGCACGCTGTCATCAAACTCCTGGGCGTGCGTTCGCATCGTCGGCAGTGCCGATTCAGGACGCGACAAGCTGTATTCCAACGAATCACGAATCACTCCCTGAACCGAATCGATCGTTTCCGCTGGCAGCGATCGACTTGCCACCAGACCGCCGAGAGGCAGTGGACAATGGGTCGTCGACTCCCAACGCGTTCCCAGGTCCTCGATCAGGCTCAACCCCTGTTGCTGCCAGGTGAATCGACCTTCATGAATACAGACTCCAAAGTCTGCCTCGCATCTTTCCAGACGCGGCATGATGTCTGAAAAGACACAGTGTTCGATCGTCGTGGTTTGGGGATAAAAGAGCTTGAACAACAGAGTTGCCGTGGTGTGTTCGCCTGGACAAAGAGTTTGTTGCGAAAGATCACTCGGCGTCACCGCCTGCTCCGCTGCCAGCAGCAGCGGTCCAACACCGAAACCAAGCGCCGATCCACTTGGCAAGACAACCGTCTTCTCCGTCAATAACAACGCCGCGTGAAAGCTCGTCTTGGCGACATCAAAGTCGTCTCGAAATAACCGATCGTTCAGCTGCTGAATGTCCAACAACTCAATTTGAAAATTCAAGCCGCGCCAATCAACCAATCGGTTCATCAAGGCATGGAACGTGAAGGTGTCATTGGGACAAGTTGAAATGCCCAAGCGAATGATGGAATCGCTCATGCTTCCGATGGCATCCAAGTTTGAGGCATCAATCGGCGAGCCAACTTGGCTGCTGAACGCAGGGCTTTCTCGATCTGCCAGTGTTCGTGGTTCCGGTCACCCACCTGATTCGAAATACCGCGGACGATCTGCAGGGGCACCGACGCGAGCGTGCAAGCTGTCGCGACCGCGAATCCTTCCATGTCTTCCGCAATGGCGTGCGGAAACATCTGTCGGCGGATCGACGCCTCTTCCGCGTTTGCTGATGCACTGCACACGGTGAGTAGTTGGCCGGAGATTTTTTGGTTCGCTACGTAAGTCGAATCCAATCGAATTGTGTCGCTAATCTTCGGTTGCGCGTCATCTCCACCCGAGAATTGATGCCACCCTAAGTCCGTCGCGCTTTGAAAATCCGGCCCGCTGCCGACACCAATCCCGTGACAAGCAACTTCTTCAAATCGACCGGCAGACCCCACGGGGTACTTTGCAATGTCGAAGCTTCCGGCAATCCCGATCAAAACGACGCGACTTGCCTTGTATCGCGAAATCAACGCTGCCGTTCTGGCCGCCGCAGCAATCGGGCCAAACCCACAGACTTGAAAAGCCAAATCGTCGGATTCAGTCCCCAGCAGCGGGCGAATCGTCTCCAATTCGCCTGGGGTCGGCACGAGTATCAGATCAGTCAAGCGATTGTCCGGTGCTAGGGATTCTTGGGATACGCGTTGTTGCCACGCGGCCAGTCCTCTGGAGTGAACGGCTGCTGAATGCCTTCGCAGACTTCCTGCCAGAGTTGTTCAACGTCAGCATTGTAGAGGTACGGAACATAGCCAAGTCGGAAATAGGTCGCGATCGCGGGTTCGCGGAAGTACTCGGTGTAAAGTTCGACGTGATGGTAGCCTCTTTCCAGGAGTCGAGCAGTCGCAGCAGCAACCACCACAGCCCCCAAACCTCGACCGCGGTGCTCGCGAAGGCAGCCCACCCAACCCAAGGTACCTGCAAAGGTCGATCGTCCGGTGTAGTTGTGGAGGCTCATCGCCGACGCCACGATCGTCGATGAATCGGATTCAGTGATCGCGAACCAGCCATCCGGCAGCAGACGTGAACGACAGTAGTTCAGTCGCTCTTGATCAAACTCCCAGCCGCAGTCCGCCATCAATGCCACAAAAGAGGACTCAGCTTGCTCGGTACACTGCTGAAGCCGATATCCCGCTGGAACCGCTCGCTCAAGAATGTCCGTCAAGTTCGCGGGCGACCAGACCATCTTCAGCTGAGGCTTCTCTGGTTCGAGCATGGATCAGAATCCTCTCTGGAGTCCGGGCGTGATGTCCAAATCGAGTGAAGCGAATTCATTCCGTTTCATTTTCTCGAAGGCAATCGCGCCCATCACTGCATTGTCGGTACACAGATTCATCGGAGCGATCGCGAGCAAGTAACCGTGTTTGCGTGCCGACGCTTCCAATCGCTCTCGGAGGTACTTGTTGGCAGCAACACCGCCACCAACGATCAGGCGTTTCGTGCCGTACTCCTTGATCGCCGATTCACACTTACCCACCAATACGTCAACGACAGCAGCTTCAAACGAGGCGCACAAATCGGCCTTCGCTTGCTCGGTAAGGCTGACTTGGGAAAAGTCTTGTTGCCCCGGACCAACAATCGCATACCGCACTGCCGTCTTCAATCCGCTGAAGCTGAAGTCGTAGTTCCTTTTCTTCAACATCGAGCGAGGAAACGCGTGTGCTTCACGATTGCCCTGAGCGGCCAGTTTGGAAACTGCAGGTCCCCCCGGGAATCCTAGTTGCAACATTGCGGCGACCTTATCAAAGGCCTCTCCCGCCGCATCGTCGATCGTCCCGCCCAAGTACTTCAAGTCCAGCGGACTGGTGCAGTGGTACAAGCTCGTATGCCCACCGCTGACGACAAGTCCCACGCAGGGATACACCACTTCATCCGACGCCAATTGACAGGCATACAGGTGAGCGTGGAGATGATTGATGGCGACCAGTGGCTTGTTCCATGCCAAAGCCAACGTCTTGGCGGCAACCAGTCCCACCAGCAGAGACCCTGCCAAGCCAGGTCGATCGGCGACCGCAATCGCGTCGAGTTCAGCCGGCTCAACTCGCGACTGTTTCAATGCCGCATCAATAACCGGCAAGATCCGTTCCAGGTGCGCTCTGGCAGCAACCTCAGGGACGACGCCGCGAAACTCCTCATGAAGTGCTTCCTGAGTGGCAATGCACTCGCCCATGACGCTGCCATCGTCAGCAATGACGGCGGCAGCGGTTTCGTCGCACGTTGATTCAATCGTCAGAATGGGCATGGCCTTGAGCGTTGCCCGTTCTGATCAATTTTGCAAGGTGGCTAGTGTCAGGCGGATCGGTTTCAAAAACCGGGGCTGAACATCGAAAGGCTCAAACCGAGCAGGCTGGCAGGTCGATCCTTCGCTCTGGATACTTGCCGATCGAATGGATCTCAAATCCAACATTCGTCAATTGGTCTTGGTCCAGCAAGTTGCGACCATCAAACAGAAACGCGGGCTGTTGCATCGAGTCGTAGACGCGTTGGAAATCCAACTCTTTGAACTCATCCCACTCGGTCAACACGCTCACGGCATGAGCGTCTTTGGCTGCCTCGTAAGAATCGTTGACAATGGTGACGTTGTTCTCGATCAACTTTCGATCCAGATCTGCAACTTCGCCATTCATATCAGCACAGGACGCGATCAGGTCGGCGCGAATCTGTTCCTCTGGCACACGTGGATCGTAAATCGCCAATCGCGCGCGTTCTCGCAACAAATCACGACAGACATAGATCGCAGCACTCTCGCGAGTGTCATTGGTGTCCTTCTTGAACGCGAAGCCCCAGATGGCAATCTTCTTATCAGAAACCGTATTGAACAACGTCTTGACGATTCGCTCTGCGAATCGACGCTTCTGGTAGTCATTCATGATGACGACCTGTTCCCAATAGGCGGCAACGTCACGAAGACCAAAGTGCTCGCAAAGGTATACGAGGTTCAAAATGTCTTTTTGGAAACAGCTTCCCCCAAATCCAACGGAAGCCTTCAGAAACTTAGGGCCGATTCGCGAATCCGTTCCGATCGCACGAGCCACTTCGTCGACATCCGCGCCGGTGGCTTCGCACAACGCGGAAATCGCATTGATCGATGAAACCCGTTGAGCCAAAAACGCGTTGGCGGTCAGCTTCGATAGCTCACTGCTCCATAGGTTCGTGGTCAGAATTCGCTCACGTGGAACCCACTGTGCATAGACGTCGCATAGAGCTTGGATCGCGGCACTTGACTCACCACCAATCAGAACGCGATCTGGCTCCAGCAAGTCTTCGACCGCAGTGCCCTCTGCCAAAAACTCAGGGTTACTCAAGACATCAAAGGTGGCTCCGCTGCCGGAACTACTGAGGATACGTTTGACGGCCTCTGCGGTACGCACGGGAAGTGTTGACTTCTCGATCACGATTTTGTGACCCGTGGCAACTCGCGCGATCTGACGCGCACACTTCTCGATGTACTCCAAGTTGGCGGCTCGTCCGGCACCAATGCCAAAGGTCTTGGTCGGAGTGTTGACGGAGATGAAAATCATGTCCGCTTCTTGAATCGCTTGATCGACGTTGGTCGAGAACGTCAAATTGCGTCCGCGTGCCTCACGCACCACCTCATCCAATCCCGGTTCGTAGATCGGCAACTTATCCGAATTCCATGCATCGATCCGGGCCTGATTGAGATCAACGACATGAACATGGATGTTCGGGCACTGTTTCGCAATCATTGCCATCGTCGGTCCGCCGACATAGCCGGCTCCAATGCAGCAAATCTTCATCGTCAAACTCTTGATAAACTCGGGAGAAAAAGGTGGCGAGAAGCTCACTAGTGTACGTGGGCTCAATCATGCATCTACCAATAATTAGCGTAATCGATGGGATATCCCGCATCGCAGCTATACCTCACCTACCTCAGCCCACCGATCCGGTACCGGCACAAACTTCCCAGCAGCAAGGCGGACTCCCTTCTTGGCTCCCAACACAAATCGCAGCCCCCTTGAATGGCCAAGGCAAAGAACTGGCGATCCTAAGCACCGCTTTCTAAGCAAACTCGCCTGCCACACTGGTGGGGGATACGGGGTCTTTCTCTGTCACCTCCATGCCCAACAGATCCAACATTTCCTTCAATTCCGCATCGTTGTAGCGACGGCTAAAGGTAAATTCCGCGCGTTTATCTTCCGAGCCAGTCGTTTCAACGGAGTTCATGATCCAGCCACATCGAACACTGGGTTTCAGGTCCGCCGCCAACGGATATTCGTTCGCTGGCATCCACCAATTCGCTTCTCGCAACATCCAACCCGATTGATCACCTTCGGCACGAGTCAGCGAAAGCCGGCTCAGCGGTTTGAATGGGCCAAACTCTGACTTGGGAAACACAATCAACTCGGGCTTCTTGGGAGTTCCGAAACCCGACCATAACTTGGCAATGATGGGATCAAGGACCATCGTTCGGTAGAAGCGAACGCGTCGGCTGATCCAACGCAGGATGACTGCCGCGACTAACAAGATGGAGAGATTGATGATGGTGGCCAAGGTTGGGCTGTAGGCATAAATCGCCATCAGCGCCGCGCATACCGATTTGTTACAAACTTCAAACACAGCGTCTAAAAATGGAACCGGTGTCAACCAAACCAGGAACTCGAAAAAGAATTTCACGCTGTTGATCACGAGCACATTCACCACCATCGCGATCGCAAGCAACGCGTCGACAGTGAAACTAAAAATGCCAAGTTGAACCATCGCAACCTGAGCCTCGCCGGGACTGACAGGTGAGTCCATCGAACTGACAACCTTGACGACCAACAAAATCACAATCACGGCGTAGGTTTCCAAACGATCCACCGCCTGCGCGAACGGTTTACTAACTTTGGTGAGTCGCGGCACACTGGTCGCAATCGTTAGGGCGAGAAAGGCGAAGAATAGCCCTTGATGGCGGAGCGGCCCGGATGCTCCTAGCAAAGCGTTGTCAGTCATCCACTCCGGCCCCCACAACGACATTCCCGACAGTAAGGTCACGCCAAAAAAGGGTGACAACGCGACAGGCGCCAGTGGACCCAGCCAATCCGCCGCATGCGTCGTGTCGACAAAACTGTTCGCCCAACTTGTTGTGGCAGCGATCTCATCAACACTCACCGGTCCCGCGAGTTCATTCTCAAATCGATCAGCTATCCCGTCAGTCGTTTGCGTTTCTTGCGCAAGTGAACCGTTACGAATCGTCGGTGGAGAAACCACCAACACAAAGAGCAATAGACAGACAACGCGGCGCATCAGCTTTTTTCCTTCACAATGTTTCGTTCGGCCACCTCCAGCTTAACGGAAAGTGATCAATCGCATCTTGATGATCACGGCAAGAGTTCGCCGGCCCGACCTGCCGCCCAGCGACGGAGCCCCTGCAGCCTTTGCTCTCCGCGAGCAAAATAGTCTTCCCCCAGTACTGAAAGATGCTCCTGAACCAGTTGCCTATATCTTTCATCTGCACCCGTCATCGTTTCGAACCACTCCAGCTGGGTCATCTGGGCAACCACCAGAGCTGCGATCTCTTGGTGCCCGGCAACGGTGGGATGAACGTGATCCACGAAGAACTGGGGGTCCGCGATCCCATCGGGGATTCGCTGCTGATCGTGATTCGTTTGATCCAGATGCCGGGTGATCCGAACCAACGGAACCTGATGCTGCTCGGCCAATCGAATCACTGCGTTGACGATGGGTGTCGTCGCTCGCAACGGACAAACGTCTTGGTCGCGTGCAGCCACGAGAAGCTGCTTGGCCTGCAATGCATCGCCACTTTGATAACGTCGAATGCCAGCGGCGTAGTTCGCGCCCGCGTGCTTGGAGTCCAGCCTTAAACATTCCTCACAAGCAGCTTCACGTTCACTTTCCTTTGCTGCGTCACTAATCACGGTAGCCCATGCCGCCTCAAAATCAGTGCGTTGCGAAAGCGACCAGACCGGAGGCAGCTCCGACTTGAAAGGTGGCGTGTTGACCAAATCGGAACAAGGAGCACAGAGTATTAGTGGAACATCGGCTGCTTGCGTCATTCGAATCATTTGTTGCAACGTCGATGCAAAATGCGATTCCACAGCCGCCCTCCAATCATCATCGCGGACATAACGTTTGAGTCCACCGGCGTGATCCAAACGTGCATCGACTTCGCCTGTCATGATATTCGATGGCAACTCCTGTTCGGACTCGAATCGACTCTTGATCCAAGTCACCATTCGAATCTTGGACGCCGCGCCAGCAAGCTGACGCTGATACTCTTCCATCGCCCGAACATCGGCGTACTCGCGGTCTTCCAGAAACTCATTGTGTCCGGTGTAGATCACGATTGCATCTGGCTGATGCTGAAGAACCTCCTCCAGAATCTTGGCGACTCGGTAACTCGCGTAGGAAACGCCGCCGCAATTCACAACCTCGAGGGAAGCATCAGGCGAGGCAGCCTGCAGTCGCAGTTTCAACCACGAAGAAAACGATGTCTCGATCGAATATGGGCGACCTTGGACCGTCGATCCCCCCAGTACAAAGATCCGCCGCGAATTAGGAGGTTTCTCGATCAGAAACGAATCGGGCTGAAAAAAGTTGCTTCTGCTGGCTGGAATCTCCCAGCGCCCACCAGTTTGATTGCGTTCAAACAACGGCTGCAGGTTCTGCAGGTCCAAGGTGGGATCCACGATCGCTTGATCGGCAGCCGCCGGAGCCAACACTCGCAAGCCAATTTCGATCAACAAGAATGGAAGCATCGCCAACAACACCGTCATCACGCGCAAACGCCAACGGCGCGCAGTCGTAATGCTTGGCTGAGCTTGATTCATGTTCGCTTGATTCGTTGGGAGAAGGGTTCACTCGCAGAGCAGCGCTGCACACAATCTAATTGGGCAGCGTGGCTCTTGCCGTTGAGACACTCGTTGTTGGGTACAATAAGCTGCGAGTCCAACGAGCCCCAAGGTGATGTCACGCTGCCAACATGAAAACACATCTCTATTTGACCGGATATCGCGGGACCGGCAAAACCTCGGTGGGCGTTCTACTCGCAAAAGCTCTGAACCGTCCGATCATCGACTCTGATCAAGTTGTCTCGGCCAATACCGGCAAATCGATTCGAGAGATTTTCGGCGTTGGTGGCGAAGCGATGTTTCGTGACCTCGAGACCGAGGCACTGCAAACGGTATCCCAAGCGGAAGCTTCCATCATTTCACTCGGCGGAGGAGCTGTGATTCGAGACGAAAATCGGAAGATCATCCAAGCAACGGGCGAGTGCTATTGGCTGGATGCTGATCCTGAAACGATCGCAGCTCGGCTTCAGGGCGATGCGGCGACCGCCGAACAAAGACCAGCGTTGACCTCTTTACCCGGTCTGGCAGAAATTCGCGAGTTGATGACTCAGAGACGTGAGCTCTACCACTCCGTCGCCGATCATCGTATTGATACCTCCGGAAAGAGCATCGCTGAAGTCGCGCAGGCCATCTTGGAGATCTTCAAGAGCCCCAGCGAAGCCACTGACAAATAGCGACAGCGAAGACTGCAAACGCTACAGCGTGGTCAAAATGAGTCGCTCGCGTGATCAATGTGATTGCGCCGGGCAACTTGCCCGACTGGATTCTCTATTCGCAATAACACGTTGCGTATGAGCGACTTACGTCAATAAATCCAAAGAATCATCTCGATTGGACCGGCGGTTGCATCAAAGACTTGAGTGTTGGTCGGGTAGGCAGCTTCCCGATCGCACCCCTCCACTAAGAAATGACGGCTGCGACCTTCCACGAGGACCCCTCCATGTTGAAAAAGATCCTACTTGCGTTCGTTCTGATGTTCGGCCTTTCCCTGATGCTGGCCCAAGATGCTTCGGCAGACCACTGTAATTCAAGAAGCTACCGCGGTGGCTACGGAGTCCCCGTTTACGCGGCTCCTGTCGTCAGCTATCGCGCCCCGCTGTACGGGCATGGGTACTATGGACGCGGCTACTCTAGCCGTAGCTTTTACGGCGGGCATCCGGGAAACTACCGATCCGGCTACCGAGGATACAGTAGCTTTTATGGTTCGCCGTATGGTTACGGTGGCTACGGGCGCGGAACCTCGATCGGTATCGGCCGTGGCGGTGTCAGCTTGAACTTTGGCTTCTAACATCCACGGCACCGACAAACATCACCGAGGGCCAGCCATTTCGGCTGGCCCTTTTTCGTCGGCCAAACGCTGCCTCAGGACAGCGGTTTTTCGCAAGCCACTCGCGATCAGTAGGTCAAAAACTCTTTCACCTCCGCGTCGGTGAACTTCTGGTCCAAGCGGGCTCCCATCTGCGAGACAATTCTTGAGGAAGCCTGCGACGCCAAATGACCAGCTTGACGCCAACTCATTCCGTTGGTGATTCCATAGAGCAACGCACCGGCATACATGTCACCGGCGCCAGTCGTGTCGATTGCTTTGGTATTCACGCCTTCAATTGGAAAGGCTTCTCCGCCGTGCATCACCAAAGATCCTTTGTCGCCCAACGTCAACGCTACGTTTTCCGCGTGCTCATGGATCTTGGCGGCAGCTTTGATTGGGTCTGACTCGTTCGTCAAACTCTTCGCTTCTTCTTCGTTGCAAAAGAACAGATCAACGGGGCCCGTGATCAAATCCCAAATCTCGTCACGAATCATATTGACCAAAAACGGATCCGACGCCGTGAAAGCGATCTTCGTACCGTGCTGCTTGGCCAAATCCATCGCTCGGTAAGCCGCCGCCTTGGTCGAATCACCCGTCAGCAAGTACCCTTCGATGTAGACGTACTTCGCTTGCTTGACCAACTCCTCATCGATGTCTGCCTCGGTCAATGTCACCGACGCGGCCAAGTTTGTGAGCATCGTTCTTTGTGCGTCATCGGTAATCAAGACAGCACAGGTGCCCGTGGGACCTTGGGCCGGATCCACGTCGATCTTCACGCCCAAGTCTCGCATGTCTTGCAAAAAGAATTGGCCAACCTCATCTTGCCCAACTTTACCGACGAATGCGGCTGATCCACCAAACTCGGCGAGGGCAACAATCGTGTTCGCTGCCGATCCGCCGGCACATCGATGAAGAGGTTTGCCAGCCAATTTTCCGATCACGTCCGACTGCCGAGCATCATCGACTAGCGTCATGATTCCCTTTTCAACCTCTAATTCGCCAAGCAGCGAATCCGCCACCTGAGCTTGAATATCCACCAGTGCATTACCGACACCAAAAACATCAAAACCAGCCATTCGGCGACCTTTCATCTTGTTCTGCTAAGAAGTTGCGAGGCCAAAGACTAGTCGAAAAGCCCCGAATGCTGTAGGACTAAGTGGCATCCACTGCGACGCTCGAAGCGTGCTTTTCCGCAACAGTGACATCAAAAGCCTGGCTGATCTGCCCGCTTCGAAGAAAAAAAATGCGGTTTTGAAAAAAAATTTCAACGGGTTTTCCACGCTCAAAAGCCAATCTCTCACTGTCGATCATTGGCCCCTCCAGCAACCGAAATCCGCATGTTGAGCCCACCATCAAGGCAGACCAAAACACAACTTCGGGCAACTTCGCCCCCAGCCCTCGATTCCGCCTTTTTACGCTGCCTTCCTGGCTTTCCCCACGGCTCCCCACGCCTCCCCACACTTTTGAACTGGAAGATCTCGGCTCAAAATTGATGCCTTCAATTCTCCACAGAGTCACCCCACAATTCCCCACAGGACTTCAGTGGTCTGACCACTGGAAATTCAATCGACACAAGAGTCTCTCAGGCCATCGCTCGCGCGCTTGTGCAGCGTACTCAAAGTGTTGACGTGCTGTGCTCGGTGGAGTGCTGATTCAAGCTGAATCCACTGCCTTCCAACCAGCCATCTGGCAAGGCAACACGCTCGAAAAAGCTTCACACTTCAAGCAAAAGTGTCTATGTTCTCGGAGGGTCGATCACGTTCCCTGGGGCAAGGTCGTTACGGCATCCGCCGCAACGATTGGGAACGCGATCGACCCTTCTTTTTATGTCCTCAGAGCGAATGAATCGCAATGGTTTGAAGTCACTGGAAAGTGACTCTCACCAACTCTTTCGCCTCAGGGACCAGGCGGTGACTTGCTTCCTCACCGGCTGCCAGCGTCGTCGCAGAGACGAACCAGCTCTCCCCGATAGCGATCGGGAGATCAACAAGGTCACGACGCAGAATCGCGATCTCGATCGACGCGTGATCGCCGTTGCCAGCGATCGCGGGATACCACGTCGGTTGCCACTCAGGATTTCCATCAATGGAGTCCACCGTGCGACCAGCGGCTGAAAGCTGAAACTCCATTGCCGTCAGCAGATCGCGATCGATGTCGATGGCCAGGCGAAAGCGATCGACTTTCGACAGATCATGATCTCGACCTGTGGCTGAATCGCGTGCAGTAGCCCCCAGAGCCATTTGGGCTGCCGGACATTGAAAACCAACGTAGACGTACTCGTCGTCGTAGCGGACTCGCAGATTGCCCTGTTTACCGATCGAACGAAGCGCTGACTGCCAGCAGGGATCGTCTAGTTTTCCATCCAGTTTCGGTGGCGAAGGCGTCCTTCGCCCGATCACGACCCGATGTCCGCTGGACTGCAACAGCCCCGCCCAGTCGCTCTCTGCTGCCAATGCCAGCCGTTGCAAGTTGGCCGATGATCCTTCGGCGACTTGCAGTTTTCCATCATCGCTGCGATCTCGGGCTGCTTCACGAGCGAAAAGCACCAAGGGATGAAACTCCCAGGCCAAATCCACGTCTTGCTTGGATCGCTGCTGCTTCTCCTCGACCTGGTAGGTTTCTGGGGTCGCTACCAGTAGTGGCGCGGTCGCCGAAGCCTGCGAGACAGTCTCGGAACTGAGCTGAAAAGGCGAAACCGGCACCGCCCGCGATGCCTGCACCACCCCAGAGTCTTGTGGCGTAGCAATCAGGTTCGAGCGAAGCCTCTGCCACTCCACACTGTTTTTCATCGCGTTGAGCTTGATCCGGGCAAGCTGGCCGGCAGATGTTGTGTCGAATCGATTCGCAAACGTGTTCAGAGCCGTTTCATAGAATCCGATTGCCCGCGTATCGCTGTGCGATGACGTTGCCTGCACGATCGACCAAGCCAAGCGGAACTGATCGTCCTTGGCAGTCTGATCCAACAGAGCGCCCAGCGTATCAGCAAACTGCTGCTGACCACTGGAGCGAAGAAGTTGCTCGACGCGTTTGGATTGCTTCATCCTTGCTTGAGTGATCTGCAACTGGTGTCGGGAAGCCTGCGGGAGTTTGGCGTCCAGCTTCTGCGCTCTGCCGATCACGATTCCGCTGGCAACTGAGTCACCGCGTCCAGCACCCCCACTGGCGTCGTACAGCGAGCGTAACGAAGTCGCCGGTGCATGCCTGCGATGAGGACTGATCAGATGCATCGCATCCATGTGCAAGTCACTGGCCAACAATCCAACATGAGGCATCAGCGCGTTTGCGTGCAGCGACGTTGGCCCGCGACTGTCCAGCGCGTAGGTGGCAACACGGGCAACTCCCAACTCCGTCGCGGCGGCGAAGAACGCGTCTTGCACTGACGTCGGAAGCTTGCTGTCCAAGACAATCGCGGCCGGACGATGCACGAAGATCCACTCTGCAGCAAGACGCTCGATGTTCTGGTTGGAATCTGCATCGCCAATCAGATCGGCGGTCGCGCCGCCCAACATCATCGTGACTTGGCACGCGAGCTTAAAATTTGCAGCAGAGTTCAACAGCAACGAAACACGGTGCTGATGCTCAAAGACTTCACTTCCCAACAGCGACCATCCGATCGTCTGTGCGTCCTGCGCAACAACGAGAACGGCAGTCCGCCGATTCTCGCCACGGACGGTTTTCCAGCTCCGACCGGCATCGGCGCTGTGCAGAACGACACCGTGGTCGCCGACCGCACACATTTGTTTGGCGTCGATCCGACAGGCATCTCGAATGGCAACGGAGACACCGGTAGCACGCACGGAGCTAACGAGTTTTCCTGCGGTGGGTGGATCGGCCGCGGACAGGTCGGATTGCATTCGCTTGCCGACTCCGTGCCAGCTCTTCCCACCATCATGAGTCTCGAACTGTCGGGTCAGCAAGGAATCAGACCAGTCACCGACCGCGGTAACCGAACGGTCTTCACGAACTTGCAACTTGTTCAGCAGAGGGAGCTCGGAATCGGACGTGGTCTGCCAAGTTCGTCCGGCATCGTTGGTGAACAAGACCGCACCGCGACTGATGGTTGTGATTCGGTCGTATCCACCGCCCACGATGATCGCTCGCTGCGGATCGATCCAGACAACATCGTTCAGACGACAATCCAGACGGGACTGCACTTGCTTCCAAGTTCGTCCGCCGTCATCGCTGCGCAGAATCACCCCACGATCGCCGCACGCGATCCCAGTTCGCCCCTCGGCAAACGCGACGGCACGTAGGGTCGAATCCTCACGCAACGATTGCGAATGAGAGTAGCTGGGCAAAGCCTCGGGCTTCACCGCCAGCGACTCCCCCTGGCCCACCATCAACATGAGGCAGCTCAGCAGGATCAAAGTCTTCCAATTCATGACATCCATCCTTTGACGATCGCCGCTGCTGCGACAAGAACTGCCCAGCCCAGAAGGAGATTGGCGGCGACATAGAGACTAGAGAGTGGCAGACGGCCGCTACCAGCGAGGGCAGCGGACTCCGATGCGAAAGTCGAAAACGTTGTCAGCCCGCCCAAGAAGCCGACCTGGACCGCCAAACGCATTCGCTCGGACACCAGCCCCTCGGTTTGTGTGTATTGCGCAAAAGCGCCAATCGCCGCGCATCCAAGCACGTTGGCGATGGTCGTGCCAAGCATCGAAGATCCGCCCGGAACCCCCGCGGAAACCAGTGTGATCGTGTACCGGGCGACCGAACCGATCGCCCCGCCAGCCGCCACCGCCATCAAATTGAGCCAAGTTGTCATCCGTGAAGGCCGTTTTATCCATTGCCTAAGTTTCGGCACCAACTTACGTTAGCGAGTAGATTCGGAGTTTCGGCGAGCCACGTAAACGTCAGTTTTTGGCTTTTGTCCGCTAACCTAATCTGCCTCCACAGCGTCTGTGGAGGATCAGCCGCCATCGCCCCATATCTACGGGGCGTTTTCCGCGACACCATCCCATCCACTGTCTCTACCTGTTCAAAAGCACATGAGTACTGCGAAAGCCGCCCCTACAGAATCCCGATTGATGACTGGTGCCGATATCTTGGTCAAATCGCTGGTGGAGCACGGTGTCGAGCTGCTTTTTGCCTATCCAGGTGGATGCAGCATGCCGATGCACCAAGCTTTGACCCGTTTCGGTGAGTCCATCCGCACGATTTTGCCTCGCCACGAACAGGGGGGGGCCTTTGCCGCCCAAGGTTACGCACGAGCGACCGGAAAAGTTGGCGTCGTGATGGCGACCAGCGGCCCCGGGGCAACCAACTTGGTGACGGCAATCGCCGATGCGAAGCTGGACAGTGTTCCCATCATCTGCATCACCGGTCAGGTTCCAACCAAAGCGATCGGCAGCGACGCCTTTCAAGAAACTCCGATGGTGGAAGTCTGCCGCGGGATCACCAAGCACCATTACTTGGTGACCAAGGTTTCTGACCTGCCACGGATCATGAAGGAAGCGTTTCACATCGCACAAAGCGGTCGTCCTGGACCTGTCCTGATTGACATGCCCAAAGACGTTCAGCTTGGCGACTTGAACGACGTTGAGATGGATCCTCCCATGGATCTGCCTGGGTACGATGCTGCTCCTGCACCAGTCCAAAGTGAGACCATCCGCCAGATCGCCGCTGCCATCAAATTGGCTCGCCGACCAGTGATCTACGCCGGTGGCGGAATCATCCTGGGCGAAGCGAGCGAGGAACTGCGACAGTTCATTGCCAAGACTGGCATCCCAACCACAACGACCGTGATGGGGATTGGAGCCGTTTCACCAGAAGACGAGCACAGCTTGGACTGGTTGGGCATGCACGGCGCCGCCTATGCGAACTACGCCGTTCGCGACTGCGATCTTCTGATCGGATTGGGCGTTCGTTTTGACGATCGTGTGACTGGCAAAGTCGAAGCGTTTGCCAAAGACGCCAAGATCATTCACGTCGACATCGACGGATCGGAATTGAATAAGAACAAGACCGCGCACATCCCAGTCCGCGGCGACGTGAAGCAGGTGCTGACCGAACTGAACAAAATCGTTCAGAAACCTGATATCAGCGAGTGGCAAAAGCACTGTGTCGAACTGAAGGCCAAGTACCCGCTGACTTACGACGACAACTTTGACGGCATTCTCCAGCAGCATGCCATCAAAACGCTCAGCGACATCACTGCTGAAATGGATACTTACATCACCGTGGGTGTGGGCCAGCATCAGATGTGGGCTGCCCAATTCTACAAGTTCCGTCGTCCCCGCACTTGGCACAGCAGCAGTGGATTGGGCACGATGGGTTTCGGACTGCCTGCCGCAATGGGCGTTCAAGCGGCTTGCCCAAATTCGTTGGTGATCGACATCGACGGGGATGGCAGCTTCCAAATGAACATTCAAGAGCTGGCAACCTGCTTCTGCGAAGAGCTTCCTGTCAAAGTCCTGCTGCTAAACAACCAGCACCTTGGAATGGTGGTTCAGTGGGAAGACCGATTCATGAAACGCAATCGTGCCCACACGTACTTGGGTCCAATCAGCCACCACGAAGCTGCTGGCAAGAGTTCAGCGGATCGCTTCAGCTACGCGGAGGATCGCTATCCTGACTTCGTGAAAATCGCTCAAGGCTACGGCTGCGGTGCGGCAACGATTCGAAAGAAAGCCGACTTGGAAGGCGCTCTTCGCGAGATGATTGAGCACAAGGGTCCCTACTTGCTGGACGTCGAAGTGCCTTACCAAGAGCACGTGCTGCCGATGATCCCAGGCGGTCACACAGTTGACGATATGATCTTGGAATAGTTCGCACCAATCGTTCGATCATGAAAGTCCTCGTCATTCAACACAGTGCGGCTGACCGATCAGCCGCCGTTGGTGAGTTCCTGGACAAACATGGCCATTCGACGCAAACGATTCGAATCGACAAACAAGACCCAATCCCAAACACTGTCGATGCCGACGTTCTGATGATGTTCGGAGGCGCCTGTTCGTTGACTGGCGAAGAGCCCCCGTCTTGGGTAGCACGAGAACAAGAACTGATTCGACGCTATGTCGATCGGCAACGGCGAGTCCTAGGAATTTGCTTGGGCTCGCAAATGCTGGCCGCCGCGTTGGGCGCCGGTGTCCGTCGCAACCATGAGCCCGAAGTCGGCTGGCACACAGTGCGCCAAGTGAATCCGACAGCCACCGCCAGTGGCTTGCCCGATTCGATGACCGTCCTGCAGTGGCACCAGGACACCTTTGATCTTCCATCGGGAGCAACGCACCTGTTTGAGTCGGATGCCTGCCAGAACCAGGCGTTCTGTATCGACGACCGTATCTTCGGCTTTCAGTTTCACCTCGAAGCCAACCTGAAAACTTGCCAAGTCTTCTTAGCAGTCTCCTCGATGCCTCAGCGTGAGGGCTCGTTCGTCCAAACGGCACCCGAAATTACCGCCGGAATCGAGCAGCACCTGGAGCAACAGACGCAGAATCTGAACTCGTTTCTGCAGCGATTCTTGGCTCCGGCGGAGTAGTCGCCACCTTTTTGGCGGATAAGAATCGTAAATCGCCATTGGAATCCCTGCTGGTGACGCCAGAGTTTTCTGGCGGATCACCATTCAACTGCCACTCAGACACCGCAGCGGATTCCATGCACAAGATCCTGGTTTGCCTTGCTCTCACCTTCGCTCTCGCTTCGTTGGGATGCACTTCGCCAAGCTCCACCCACGCTCCGCCGGCTGGGTCCGGCGCGGCATCATCGGGCTCCGGATCACGATAGCGCTGGCTTGCAATGTGAGTCCCTAGGCAGAGCAGGATGCCCGGTCGCTCACGCGCCGCGGTTCACAAAAACCGGCAAGACAGTGCCTAGCGATACCCGACTCCCTCGAAGAAACGAACCTAGCGTGAGCAACTCTTCCGAAACGCCCCGAGCACTTTGGTCGCCGCTGGCACACACCGCGGTGATCATCCCTGCCTTGAACGAAGAAGATTCAATCGGCCTGGTGTTGGATGACCTACCGCCAGTCGCTTGTGTGGTGGTTGCCAACAATGGTTCAACAGATCGAACCGCTGACATCGCGACCCGGGCAGGTTGCATCGTGGTGGACGAACCGACTGCCGGCTACGGACGTGCTTGCTTGGCGGGCGTGTCCAAAGTCGATCAGCTCGTCAAGCAAGGCCTGGACATTCGATACGTCGCCTTCGTCGACGGAGACTACAGCGACCATCCGCAAGAACTTGTCGAGATGCTTCGCGTGCTGTGCGATGATCAATGCGACTTCGTTCTCGGTTCGCGGATCCACGCGCGACGAGATCCGGGTGCGATGCCGCCGCAGGCAGTTTGGGGCAACTGGCTGGCTTGCCACTTGATGCGCATCCTCTGGAAAACTAACTACACCGACCTCGGACCATTTCGAGTCATTGGGTATGAACAGTTGCTGCGACTGAACATGCAGGACCTGAACTTTGGCTGGACCATCGAGATGCAAATCAAAGCCAAACGTGCCGGCCTAAAGACTATCGAGATCCCTGTTCCCTATCGGCGTCGTATTGGTGTCAGCAAAATCAGTGGCACCGTACTGGGGACCATCCGCGCAGGGTACAAAATCCTGTTCACGATCGCCAAGTATGGCTGGCAGTCGAAGTTCAATTCCAAGGCGAAGTCACTCAAGCCATCGCAAGAACTCAGTCCTGTGACGGCCCATAAACCGGCATGATACAAAGCGGTGATACCTGCGTGCGCTGCCCCGTACGAACGCGTGTCTGGTTCCTGACTTTGATCGTGACACAGGTTCTGCTGTGCGGACTGCTTGCTCTTCAAAGTTGGCACTTCGACTTTTACAGTGCCCCCGTCAGCCGACCCTTATTGGCGACGCTTGCTATTTTCGGTGCCGCGTTTGCTGCCTACTTAGCCAGTATCCCGCTCGCGCTTCGCCTTGGTGATCGCAAGCAATGGATCGCATTGATGTTTGCCGTCGCGATCTTGATGCGGTTCATCATGCTGTTCTCAACGCCGATTCAAGAAGTCGATCTGTACCGATACATCTGGGATGGCGCCGTCAGCAGCGAAGGCGTCAGCCCCTATCGATTCCCGCCCAGCCAAGTCCGCGCGGCCATCGATGCGCCTTCCGAGGACGACCATGCCGTGGTCCGACAGTTGGCCGGAATTGCCCAACAATCGCTTGGACTCCACGAAACACTTCGCCGAGTTCATTTTGGTGAACTGCCAACCGTCTACCCGCCCGTCAGTCAACTGATGTTTTGGTGTGCCCATCAGCTGACGTGGAAATCGGCGAGTGTCGTGGCCCGCGTCCGACTCATGAAGCTCATGATCGTGCTGTTTGACATCGGCGTGATGCTATTGCTGTTCAAGTTGCTCCAGCAATGGAAAGTCAACCCAGCCTGGAGCATCGCCTATGGCTGGTGCCCACTGGTATTGAAAGAATTTGCCAACAGCGGGCACTTGGATTCCATCGCCGTCTGCTCTTTCTTGGCGGCGATTCTGGTCTTAGGATTCGCGACGCGATCGGGCGTGCGAGCCAGACTTCCACTCGCCAGCAGTGGAGTGCTACTGGGCATTGCCGTTGGCGCAAAGCTCTTTCCGATCGTGTTGGCTCCCTTGATCGCTACCCACGTGTGGCGACGACTTGGATTGCAGGCGTGCTTCACGTGGGCTGCTACTGCAACCATCGTGACGATGCTGACTCTGGCACCCATGTTTGTGCAATCCGAACGCGATGCCTCCCAATCCGATCAGCTGGAGGGCTTGACGACGTTCCTGCAGCACTGGGAGATCAATGACCTGATCTTCATGACAGTCGAAGAAAACCTGCGCGCTGAGGGAACCGTGACTGGTCAACCGAAGCTCTGGTTTGTCGTCACACCCAACTCCTGGCGCATGTCGATCACCTCCAAGGTTTCAACCGTTCTCTCGATCAACCAAGAGCGAACACCGTTCCTTCTGACACGTTTGATCACAACGCTTGGATTCGGACTGATCGTGGCGTGGTTGTGCTTGCAGACGTGGCGACAATCAGACCGTTTCCCTGAGTCCTTGTTCCTGACGCTAGCTTGGTTCTGGCTGCTCTGTCCAACTCAGAACCCTTGGTACTGGACCTGGGCACTGCCACTGATTCCGTTTGCGAGCAGCCGTCTCTGGCTGCTGGTTTCTGGTCTGTCGCTGCTGTACTACCTGCGGTTCTGGTTCCAATATCACACCCCGAACTGGGGCGGATACCATGGCGCACAGGTCTTCGATTTCGTCATTGTCTGGCTCGAGTTCGCCCCTTTGCTAGCAATGCTTGCCGCTTCATTTTGTGTATCCAAAACGACACTACTGAACTTGCGTTCATTCCGGACGCTGGATACGCTTTGACCTGATTCATAATCACGTCACGCATTTGGAGTAGTCAGATGTTGGTTTTGTCGCGGAGAAAAGGGGAATCCATCGAGTTTGCGGGAATGGAGATCGCGATTCGAGTGGTCAGTTTGAGTAAGTCCAAAGTCCAGTTGGGAATCGATGCTCCTCGCGAAGTGGTCATCAACCGCAGCGAGAAGTTGACCAAGGGAACGTCGGTTTCGCCAACCCGACCAAAGGAACCAGATCTCTCAGCACAGGTACTGGAGGAGCTTGCTCGGATTGAATCGGAGCTTGCCGCTCTGGCCGAGTTAGCATCACCAAAAGAGCGAAAGGTGGCCCGAACGGTTGCCGCCGATGCAATCGCAAGATTGGAAGGCATCGAACGGACCGTTCGCATGTCTCGACCACGTCATCACGAGCGTCCGATCGCTGAATTTGTTAAATCGGTTGAACCGCCAACGTCGTGCGTGCAGCAATCTGAAGCGATCTATACCATCGATCCGACACCAGTCTGCGTCGCCTAGCATTGCCGCACCAAGTGACAGGCAGCTTCGATCACAAACCATCCCGATCACTGCTACACTAACGCGATCGCCTTGTTTTCGCGTGCAAGGCATTCAGCGTTTTGCGGGGAAGGTGTGATCGACAGAAAACTGAATTGGACTGCCGACTTCTGTCGCCAGCAGCTACTGACAGAAAAATGGCTGATCGCGCCCAATCGAAGAGTCGGTCATCAGTGGAAAGAGTGGATCAATCGCGATCGCGCTCAATCCACCATCAACCTCTACATCAAAACGTTCCGAGGAATCATCGTCGCCGCAATCGGTGACAAGCAAGGGTCGGAAACACAAATCGCCTCCGACTCCGTTTGCGATTTACTTCTACAAAGAGTCGTGCAGGGACTCGCTGGAGACCTGAAGTACTTCTCGCAACAAGATTCTTTAAGTGGCGTTTGCTCGATCATCGCACGCACGATACGCGACCTTCGCATGGCGGGCCTGACATCGGGCGACATCGAACGGGCGCACTTTGACAGTGCAGAGAAAGCGGCGGACCTCAAGCTGATTCTCAGTGAGTACACCCATCGTTTGCATGAATTGGGCTTGCTGGACTACACGGACTGCCTGCAGAAACTTTGCGGAAGTGACTTCGATGGAAACGCAATGTTCAACGATGTGCGAATGCTGCTGGTGCAAGATGCCGATGAGTTTTCTGCGTTGGAATTGCAATTGATCGAGCAGTGGGCGGAATCGGGTTGGCTGATTCGCCCCGAGATCGCACAAACACCAAAACAAAGGCCAAGGCAAGAAGGTAAAGAGCGGGGTGATCGTCGCTTCCAGTTTGCCGTCGCGGTCGGCGAAGCTAACGAAATCCAAGCGGCAATCAATCACATCGTTACGGCCGACCACAGCCTCGACCAAGTTCAATTGCTGCACACCGACTATGCCACTTACGTGCCCTTGATCACAGAATACTTCGCGAGCGTTGACCAGCTTGAGGAGTACGACATCGATCGGCTTCCGGTCACGTTCGCCGAAGGTATCGCATCGGTGTACTCGCGTCCCGGCCGCGCACTGCGAGCTTGGTTGCGTTGGATCGATCACGATTTCCCGCAAGTGCGTTTGGTTCAAATGCTGCGTGAAGGGCTACTGGATTTGGCTGACGACGATGCCGTGCATGGCTACACCCGGCTCGCCTCGCAGTTCGGCAAGTTGCCAATCGGACTCGGAAAAGCACGTTACCTGGACGTCCTCGATGTCGGCATCGCGCAAGCTCAACAGAAAGTGCTTGCCGCCGCGCAAGATCCTGAACAAGCCAGCGGTCAGAACCCTCCGAACGACTACGGAGTCGCCTCGCTGCTGACACTCCGCAAGACCATGCAGCCATTGCTCGCTCGGTCACCGGAACGAGAGCAAGGTTCGCTCGATGTGCTTGCAGCCGCCGCGAATTTCCTGCATCAGCACGCTAGAAAGTCGAACAAGCTAGATCGGTACGCTGCTAGCGCTATGTTGGACAAGATCGACCAAATGGGCGCGGCCCTGCATTCCTCGCGGCATGACCAATTTGATGTTTGGCCGTGGTTGCTGGAGTTGCCCATCACCTGCCGCATCATGAGCAGCGGGCCAGCGCCCGGTTGCCTGCACGTCGATCACGTTTCGACAGGTGATCCTGGTGGCCGTGAACACACGATTCTGGTGGGAATGGATGACACGAGGTATCCCGTTCGAAGTCGCCAAGATCCTCTGCTGCTTGATGAAGAACGAAAACGAATCTCAATTGACCTACCAACAGCTGCTGAGAAAAGTGTGCGGCTGAAGCATCGATTCCAAGAGTTGTTGGCAAGCAATCGCAGGCAGTCGATCACGCTGGTTCATTCGCAATATTCGCTTACCCAAAATTGCGAGTTGTTCCCGAGCTCGGCGTTACTCGAGGCGTATCGCGTGCTTTCGGAAAACTCCGACGCCACCGATCACGAACTGGCACTGGCCGCTGGAGAGCCGGTTGGGTTCGTCAATCAGAACGGAGTCGATCTCAAATCGCATCCGTCATACTTGCGTCAGATCCTCGGCCAGCGTGATCCAGCGGTCCGCCGATCATGGGTCGAAGATCATTTCCCAATTTGGCGGGCAAGCAGACTCGCTGCGGAATCGATTGCCGATGCAAACCACTTCACGGCTTTTGATGGCCACGTCCCTGCGGCGGGAAGCAGCATCGACCCGACGTTACCAATGGCGAGCCCGGTTTCCTCAAGCGGCTTGGAGAACTACGCGGCCTGCCCCCGTCGCTACTTCTTTCAACGCGCTCTCAAGGTTTTCCCGCCAAACGAATTAAAACTCGACACGGAGCGCTGGCTCGATCCATTGCAGATGGGCGCGTTGATGCACTCCGTATTCGAGAAATTCCTGATCCAGTTAACCAAGCAGGAACTCACACCCGATTTTGCTCGGGATCGAGATTTAATCCTCGAAACACTGCATCTCCAACTCGCTGACGCGGAAACGACGATGCCCGTACTGAATCAAGATGCCAAGCAGCGGCAGATCGCGGACCTCGAAAAGATGTGCGAGATTTTCCTCAGGGAAGAGCAGAGGTATTGCCACGACTTCAACGCTACGCCGTATGTGATGGAAGCAGCCATTGGCATCGATCGCGACTCGGCCACACCGCTGGACAGCAGAGAACCGGTTGCGATTGCGCTGCCCGATGGACGAACCTGTCATGTTCGCGGGATCATTGATCGCGTTGATCAGATCAGTGTCGGCGACGGAAAGCTGTTTGCGATATGGGATTACAAAACCGGATCGGATTGGGGTTTTGATCAGGCTGACCCGACTGCAAGTGGCCGCAAACTTCAGCCCTACTTGTACGCTGGAATGCTGCAGCATCGACTTCGCGACGTTCACGGCTCCAACGCAAAAGTCGAAAGATTCGGCTACTTCTTTCCAAGCTCCCGAGCCAACGGTCTCCGCATTCAGTGGACAACCGATTTGCTGAAGGAAACGGAAACCGCTCTCGCAAAGATGTTTGACTTGATTGCCCAAGGCTGCTTTGTCGCCACAGATCAGCAGGAAGATTGCAAATTCTGTGACTACCAAGGCATCTGCGGCGAGGCTTCCGTCGTCGCGGCGAATACGAAGTCGATGATCGCATCCGCCGACCTCCCTCTCCTTAACACCTTCCAGTCGCTGCGCGGCAAAAGCGACAACTGAGACAGCCCGTTGAACACATCTCTCGAAACGATCGACGCAAGGAGTCGCCAACGCATTTTGGAGGAACTCGATTCAAACTTCCTGGTGGAAGCCGCGGCGGGAACAGGAAAGACAACCTGCATCGTGGGCCGCATGGTCAACTTGATCGCAACCGGTAAGTGCGCGATCGAACGTTTAGCGGCTGTCACGTTCACGCGGAAGGCAGCGGCCGAGCTTCGCGAGAGATTTCAACTGGAACTGCGGCGCGAGTCAAAAAGCACGCAGCGAAATCAGGAACAACGCGACCGCTTGGCGTTTGGGCTCCAACAAATCGAACTCGCTTTCGTTGGCACGATTCATTCGTTTTGCACCATGCTTCTGCGTGAACGCCCAATCGAAATGAATGTCGATCCTGCATTCCGTGAGTTGGAAGAATCCGAGAATCGAGAACTCGTCGATTTGGCATGGACATCTTTTCTTGCTTCGCTACATAAATCCAATGATCCGCTCCTAGCTCAGTTTCCTGATTTTGGTTTACAAACCTCCGACTTGAAGAACTGCTTCGATCACTTCGTCTCGCATCCGGACGTTGACCGTTGGCCGCACGACCGCCAATCAATGGATGACTTTGATGTTGAGTCACTCAAGGACTCTCTTCGGCAGTACATCGACCACATCAGTGAGTTCCAACCCGATTTCCCAGCAGATCGGGGATCGGACAAACTGATGGACCGACTTGAGGCTATCCAGCGCAAGTCGCAGCATATCCATTGGGACCGAATCAACGAAGTCTTTGATCTGGCCGAACTGTTTGACAGTTCAGGCGGTTGCACTCAAAAGTTCTGGGCGGTCAAGAGCTTCGCCAAGGAACAGAAAGAGCGATTCCAAGCGTTTCGCGAGTCAACGATCAAGCCAGCGATGAATTGGTGGTACGGCCATCGCTACGACTTCTCGATCCGGGTCTTGAAGCAGGCAGCTTTGGTTTTCGAGCGACTGCGGACGGAATCTGGCGGGCTAAACTTTGAAGATCTACTGCTGAAGTCTGCCAGAGCGCTGCAAGACCGGCCTGAACTCCGCGACTACTTCCAACGGCGGTTTTCCTGCTTGCTGGTCGATGAGTTTCAGGACACCGACCCCCTGCAAGCGAAGATCATCGCTTTTCTGACTTCGTCCGATCATCAAGAGAAGGTCTGGAGTCAGTGTGATCCATTGCCCGGTTCGTTGTTTCTCGTCGGGGATCCGAAGCAATCCATCTACCGATTCCGACGTGCCGACATTGTGACCTACGGCCAGATGAAGTCGGTGTTCGAGAGATCGGCCGAAGTGCTCACTCTGTCCAAGAATTTCCGCAGCACTCCGGAAATATGTGAGTGGAACAACACCGTTTTCGGGAATCTCTTTCCATCGCAGGAAACCCGCTACGCGCCGGCCGCCAACGACATGTTGCCGGGACGCCAAGAATCTGCAGAGCAGGGCAGCCAGGGTGTTCGTTGGTTGACGATCCCGAGTGACTTAAGTGAGTCGCAAGCCAAGGAATTCGAAGCGGAACGAATCGCGGCTCACATTGACGCGGCAATCACCAACCAAGCCAGCATTGCGCGCACCCAACGAGAACTTGACCAGGGAATCAGTGCTGCGGCGCAACCTGGCGACTTTCTGATCATGACTTGGCTAAAGGACGACTTGCAGTTCTACAGTTCTGCACTGGACCGTCGTGGGATCCCCAACCAAGTGACCGGCAGCAATGCACTGGCGTCGATTGAGGAGCTGCGAATTTTGACGACCTGTCTCCGTGTCATTGACGATGTGCATAATCCGATTCCGTACATCGCCCTCTTGCGCGGCGCGGCATTCGGATTCAGTGATCAAGATCTGTTTCAGTACAAGCAAGCAGGTGGACGGTTCTCCTATCAATCCCTCCCCAATGACTTGCCTGAACCTCTCCAGTCTCGCTTCCAACAAGCCAATGGACGACTAAAGGAATATGCAGAATGGCTCAAACGTCTTCCTTTCGCTGCCGCCGCGGAGCGAATCGCTTGGGACCTTGGTCTGGTTGCTCGCAGCGCGATCCAAATCGACGGAAACGTGACGGCAGGCGGACTTCTCAAAGCCATCGAATTGATACGCGCGCAGAGCTGGGACTTTGATTCCGCGCGGGACATGATCGGATTCATGGAAAGTCTTTCGCAAAACAGTGAAGCGGACCCGTTGCCTGCGATGCCGCAGGGCAACTCGGTTGTCAGGGTGATGAATCTTCATAAAGTGAAAGGGCTCGAAGCATCTGTCGTTTTTGTCGCCGGTGCATTCGGTCGGCGTGACTTCCCACCTCGGTTTCACATCGACCGCAGCGACGGCAGCAACGATGGCTACTTTGCAATCAGCAAGAAAGTCGGCTACCAGTTCCGACCAGTGGCCCAGCCAAGCGATTGGGAAAAAGCAGCCGCCGAAGAGACTCAGCAAACTCAGGCAGAGAAACAACGTTTGCTCTACGTGGCAGCGACTCGAGCCAAAACACAGTTGATCATTACTCGGCGCGAGAACAACACGAAGTCTCGCTGGAACGAATTCGATCCGTTCTTGACCGACAAAGAGGAGTTGCAAGTCTCAGAGTTGCCAATACAGCCAGCGATTGAAGCAGCACCTGATCGCTTGAAGACGAGTGACGTAGCCTCGCGGTGGTCCCGATTGCAGGAACCAAGCTACAGAATCTTCGCTGCGAAAACCCTGGCACTTCGAGGCAAAGCCCGGCCCAATTGGCAAGCGTCCGGCGACTACGGACATCGCTGGGGCACGGTGATTCATGAGCTGCTTGAATCGCGTGCTCGCAAACCAGATTCCGATCTACGTCGGAGTGCCGCGCTGTTGGCTGGCGAATATGAGATCGATCATGGGCGTGTCGGAGAACTCGTGAATACGGTCGACCGTGTGTTAGCCTCCGACATTTGGAATCGTAGTCTTTCCGCCAAACAAAGGTATGTCGAACTGCCATTCGATCTGCCCGCGGGATTCGACGATGGACCTGCAGTGATACGCGGCGTCATCGATCTGCTGTTCGAAGAATCCGAAGGCTGGGTCATCGTCGACTACAAAACCGACGACATCACACCTGACCAAGTTTCCGAAGCCGCCGACTACTATCGTCGACAACTCGATCAATACGCGAAGGCATGGGAAGGCGCGACGGGCATGAAGGTGGTTGAGAAAGGCTTGTTCTTCACGCGGATCAACGAGTACCACACGACCTAGGCCAGTCGAGATTTCAGTCTAGAACCCGTCGCCATCCATCAGGTTGCCCAACGACCCCAGCACCGAACCTTCGCCTTTGCCGCGGCTTCCTACGTTCATCAACACACGATTCGCCAATCGCGAGAAAGGCAGGCTCTGAAGCCAAACACGACCAGTACCTCGCAAGGTCGCCAGGAAGAGACCTTCACCTCCGAAAACCATGCTCTTTAAGCTCCCTGCTTTCTCGATGCTGTATTCGATGTGTGGTTCGAACGCCACAATGCAGCCAGTATCGACTCGCAACGTTTCGTTATTCAATTCACGCTCGACAACCGTGCCACCAGCATGAACGAACGCCATGCCGTCGCCAACGAGTTTTTGCAAAATGAAACCTTCACCGCCGAATAGACCGGCACCAAATTTCTTGTTGAACGCGATCGTGACTTTGGTGCCGTGAGCAGCGCATAGGAAAGCATCTTTTTGGCACAGCAGATCGTTGCCTGAGATGGTCGCCAGATCGATCGGAATGATCTTGCCGGGATAGGGCGCCGAGAATGCAACGTGACTCTTGCCTGCTCCCCGATGCGTGAAATGCGTCATGAAGATGGATTCACCAGTGATCGCGCGTTTGCCTGCACTGAAAATCTTCCCCATGAATCCCTGTTCGGGCTCGGAACCATCGCCCATCTTCGCTTCAAACTGAATCCCCTCTTCCATATAGGTCATCGCACCAGCTTCGGCGATCACAGTCTCGTTTGGATCAAGCTCGACGATCACCATTTGCATGTCATCGCCAACGATTTCAAAGTCCACTTCGTGGCAAACTTGAGAGCTACGGCTTTGCGATACGACCGCGGCAATCGGAACCGCTGGGTCCGCAGGCACGACCATCACTTTCTCACAAGCGGGGCATCGAACTTGCTTGCCTACATACTCATCGGGAACATTCAGTGCTCGGCCACAACTACAAGAAACGTTCA
>JBGCGI010000191.1:0-15518 GCA_045110715.1 Rubripirellula sp. | reverse complement strand
ATCATTAAGTCGATCAGTGACCACGAAAACACGATCGCCAGCGCGGTCGAAGAACAAACCAGCACCACCGCCGAAATCAGTCGCAACCTCACCGAGGCAGCGGTTGGCAGTTCTCAGATCGCACAGAACTTGAATCAAGTCGCTGAGGCCGCTGGCGGCACAGCCGAGGGTGCGTCCAATACGCAGGCTGCGGCCCAGGAACTTGCCCGGATGGCATCCACCATGCAACGGCTGATTGAAGATTTCCGCTACCGATAGATCCGCCACCATTGGCTCGCGTGCTACGATGTGTGTGGTTTAGAAATAGTTCGCAGCCACTCGTTTCGAAGAGGTCAACTGTGCGAGCGCTTGTGGTAGACGACTCTCGCCCAACGCGTGGCATCATTGCGAAGATGATGCGCGAGCTCGATTTCGAGACTCAAGAAGCGTCCAACGGGCAAGAAGCACTGACCATTCTGGAGTCAGAGCCGACTCCAGATTTGGTCACTGTCAATTGGCACATGCCGGGGATGGATGGGCTTGAGCTTGTCACGGCCATTCGAAAGAAGAGGAAATTTCACACGCTGCCATTGCTGATGATCAGTGGAGAAATGGAGGAGGAACGGATCGCGCACGCCATGCTGTCGGGCATTTCTGGCTACATCATCAAGCCCTGCACTCCCAAGAGAATCGCCGATCAACTCCAACAGCTTGGTTTCAATTCTTCCCATTCAGCCGCAGCAAACATCCCCACTGCAGCAGCTCCTTTCACTCCAGTTGCCACAGGCCCCGCCACCAAGCAGCAACCGATCAAAGTCTTGGTCGTCGATGATTCGGCGGTTGTCCGCCGGGCGGTGACCTCAACACTCGAGAGCGAAAGCGAAATTCACGTCGTTGGCACGGCCTGCAACGGACAGGAAGCACTCAAAAAGATTTCCGAGCTGAAACCTGATGCAATGTTGCTGGATGTCGAAATGCCAGTCATGGATGGGTTGGAAACCTTACGACAACTTCGAAGCCTGCGATCCACGGTACGCGTTCTGATGTTCAGTTCGCGAACCCAACGCGGCGCGAAGACGGCAACCGAAGCACTCTTACTGGGTGCAAAGGACTTCATCTTCAAGCCTGGCGGCACTGAAATGTCCGACATCACGGCTGGTCGAAAGTCCATTCGAGGCGAAGTCGTACCGAAGCTGAAGGCGTTGTTTAGCAACCGATCCAGCAACACAGATTCACGTGTGATCGCCAAGCCGCTCAATCAGGTCGATGTGGTTGTGATTGGCTCGAGCACAGGAGGACCAGCTGCGCTGGCGAGGATCTTTGCGGATCCGACATTGGGCACGTCCCTCCACGCACCGATCGTTGTTGCGCAGCACATGCCACAACACTTCACTGCTCATCTAGCCGCACGACTTGCCGAGACGACAGGCCTCGACATCGCCGAAGCAGTTTCCGGAGAAGTCCTGGAGCCAGGCATGATTCGCCTGGGCCCCGGTGGAGTGCACCACGTGCAAATTCACTGCCGAGGCAGCCGAATGACCAGCATGCTTAACAGCGATCCACCTGTGAACTCTTGTCGCCCTTCTGCAGATGTATTGTTCGCTTCGGCCGCACGGAGCTGTGGCGCTAGAACACTTGGCGTTGTCCTAACGGGAATTGGTCACGATGGAACCGCGGGCTGCCAAAGCATCATTGCGAACGATGGCAGAGTGATCGTTCAAAACGAGGAATCCAGCGTGATTTGGGGCATGCCGGGCAGCGTCGCCAACAAAGGCCTGGCGAATATGGTTTTGCCGTTGCCACTGATGGGTGGCGAAATTGGAAAGAGACTCCGTTTTCGGCGAGATAAATGAGTCCACCATCGAGGAAAGAGTGTTTTACCTTTGGAGCAATCCTCGAACGGTTGTTTATGCGTGCATGCTTCCTGATTGCACAGCGACATTCAACAAGATTGCACCGCGTGCCCTTGGGGGCTTTAAGAAACCGTGATCCCAACGATCAACGGTCTTTTGCCCCCCCGTGTGACGGCGGCGCGATTCGTTTTGCTCGGCGTGGTGCGAAAACCGAGCAACCTGAGGCGGTTCAGGAGAAAGCGAGGAATTGGGGTGCTATCAACAACTAACTTTTCGTATCTCTGCGACTCGGTTGCAACTCGATCGGCAATCTCGCTTGGCATCCCCAAACGCTATTTGGTGATCGACCGACTGACGCCAGTGGTCAAGCAACACAAGCTTGGCACGCTTGATCGTTTGGTCCATCGCCTTCGGATGGATTCCAAAGATCCGCTTTGGAGCGACGTCATCGATGCTCTGGCGACAAACGAGACCTCGTTCTTTCGCGATGAGCAGCCTTTCGGTGCGTTGAACAGAAAGATCCTGCCTCGAATGCTAGAGGCTTCTGCTGACAACTCAAAAGTGCGGATTTGGTCAGCGGCCTGCAGCAGCGGTCAAGAACCGTTTAGCTTGGCGATGTTGATCCACGAGGTTGCACCTCGCGCCATTGATCGATTTTCGATCCACGCCAGCGATGTTTCCAAGACGATGATCAAGCGAGCAGAATCGGGAACCTTCGCGCCGCTGGAAGTCGCTCGGGGATTGAGCGAGTCGCGACAGCGAAGATACCTCGAATCCTGCGGAGAAACTTGGCGTATGCGCGAGGAGATCAGGAACATGATCACTTGGTCCCAGTTCAGCTTGGCCGACGCATGGCCGACGATGATGCCGTTCGATTTGATCCTGATGCGAAACGTATTGGTCTACTTTGAGGAAGATGCCAAACGGCAAGTTCTGAAGAAAACCAAACAACTGTTGCGTCCCGGCGGATTGCTGTTGCTGGGCGGTGCCGAGGCATCCCCTCTCGCTCGCGAGTACTTTTCCCCAATTCACGTCGATGATGTGACCTTCTACGAAGCAAAATCTACGCTTTGACACCGATAAGATCGGTATGCCCCCCGGGCAAATCATGGAATCGATGCTACGATTTGAGCCTCATATTTGGTTGGCCATTTTGCGTCGGCTGATCGTGCACAACGAGGAATTCTATGTCCAAGCAAACATCCAAGATCATCTATACCCATACCGACGAAGCACCTGCGTTAGCGACGCAATCCCTGCTACCGATCGTCCGAGCCTTCACCAAGCCCGCTGGTATCCAGATCGAGACCAAAGACATTTCGCTGGCCGGACGGATCCTAGCCAACTTCCCTGAGCGGTTGACCGAGGACCAGAGAGTCCCCGATGCCTTGTCGGAACTCGGTGCTTTGGCCAAGACGCCAGAAGCCAACATCATCAAACTGCCCAACATCAGTGCTTCGATTCCACAACTGACGGCAGCCATCTCCGAGCTTCAGCAAAACGGTTTCAACGTTCCCGACTTCCCCGAAGAACCGAAGTCCGACGAAGAGAAAGAAGTGCGGTTCCGGTACTCCAAGGTGCTTGGCAGCGCCGTCAACCCCGTGCTTCGCGAGGGCAATTCCGATCGCCGGGTCGCAGGCCCCGTCAAGGATTTCGCTCGCAAGAATCCGCATTCGATGGGCGCTTGGTCCTCGGATTCCAAGTCCCATGTGGCCCACATGAGTGAAG
Source organism: Rubripirellula sp. (assembly GCA_045110715.1). GTDB lineage: Bacteria > Planctomycetota > Planctomycetia > Pirellulales > Pirellulaceae > Rubripirellula. The sequence continues at coordinate 11,958 of JBGCGI010000191.1, read as the reverse complement.
GTGACTTTTGCGGCAGTGAAAAGTCGCACGTGATGCCTCAAGCGGGATCGGTTCGCATCGAGTGGGTTGGCACAGATGGTTCAACACGTGTCCTGAAAGAATCGCTCGCGCTACAAGCGGGTGAGATCATCGACGGTTCGCTCATGAGCCGAGCGGCGTTACGAACTTTTCTTGCCAATGAAATTGAGGACGCCAAGAAAAAGGACGTGCTGCTTTCTCTGCACATGAAAGCGACCATGATGAAGGTCTCCGACCCGATCATCTTCGGTCATGCAGTCAGTGTCTACTATCAAGACGTCTTCGAAAAATACGCTGACGTTTTCGACAAACTGGGCATCGAATCCTCCAACGGAATCGGTGACGTCTATGCCAAGATCGGATCGCTGCCTGAAAACGAGCAAACTGAGATCAAGGCAGACATCGACGCGGTCTACTCGCAGCGTCCAAGGCTTGCGATGGTGGACTCTGACAAGGGCATCACTAACTTGCACGTGCCCAGCGACGTGATCATTGATGCATCGATGCCTGCTGCCATTCGAGCCTCTGGAAAAATGTGGGGCCCCGACGGCAAGCTCGATGACACAAAGGCGATCATTCCGGATCGATGCTATGCCGGAATCTATCAAGCGACGATTGACTTTTGCAGACAGAACGGGGCCTTCGATGTGACCACCATGGGCAATGTCTCGAATGTCGGACTGATGGCGCAGAAAGCCGAAGAGTACGGATCCCACGACAAGACTTTTGAGATCGCTGGTGCCGGAGTCGTCCGCGTGATCGATGACGCTGGAACTAACGTGATGGAACATGCGGTCGAACCTGGTGACATTTGGAGAATGTGCCAAACCAAGGACGCTCCGATTCGAGACTGGGTTCGATTGGCCGTCAGCCGCGCTCGGGCAACAGGATCGCCCGCAGTGTTCTGGCTCAATCCAGATCGAGCACACGATGTGAATCTGATTCAAAAAGTCAACGAATACTTACCCGATCATGATACCGATGGTCTGGAAATCGAAATCATGTCGCCGGTTGATGCGACGAAACATGCATGCCAGCGCTGCAAAGATGGCAAGGATACGATTTCCGTCACGGGGAACGTTCTACGTGACTATCTGACGGACCTGTTTCCGATTCTTGAACTGGGCACCAGTGCCAAGATGCTTTCGATCGTTCCCCTGCTGGCAGGTGGCGGACTGTTCGAAACAGGAGCCGGCGGATCGGCCCCCAAGCACGTCCAGCAGTTTGTCGAGGAAGGACACCTCCGTTGGGATTCCTTGGGAGAGTTCTTGGCGATTGCCGTGTCGCTTGAAGATCTAGGTACGAAGTTGAATGACGACAAAGTTCTCGTCCTTGCCGAGACGCTGAACGCGGCCACAGGCAAACTGTTGGATGAGAACAAGTCGCCAAGCCGAAAGGTCAATGAACTGGACAATCGGGGCAGCCACTTCTACCTCGCGTTGTATTGGGCCCAAGCACTTGCAGCACAATCCAAGACTGCTGAATTCCAAGAGTGCTTTGCAGAGATCGCCAAGCAACTCACTGAGCATGAGTCCAAGATCCTGGACGAGCTGAATGCAGCCCAAGGGCAACCGGTCGACATCGGTGGCTACTTCCAAACGGATCCGAAGCTTACGGCAATCGCCATGCGACCGAGCGAGACTTTCAACAAGGTTCTCGATACGATGGCAGCCGTTTAGCGGCCGCATCGAGGCCTCGAAACAGTCTCAAACCAGAGCGGGTTGGTCGGTATAGAGTTCCAAAACCTGGCTTTGGACTTTGACCGCCCGCAACAGAACCCACAATTGATCGGGTGAGAACTGGACGGGGCCATCGCTGCAGATGTCGTCGAGTTCTGCCGCGACCGCCGCGTGTTGATCGGAAGCGGCATCAAGACGGAACGTCGCGTTCTTCCAAGCGGAAGTGAGAACGGCGTCATCGGATAGCTGGGAGATGTCGTCGCATTGAGCAAGGATCATCAGCGACAGACGTGCGACATCGACCGGTTCTAGTTCCGGTTGAATTTCGGAGAGTCGTTTCGCTAAGAGATGACAATTCATAATTGAATAGGGCAGTGCCGGCATCCGATCAAGCATTGCGATGGGGTTCGTTCAAGTTGAAAGGAAACAAGCAGCCTCGCTCGTTATCCAACCACGACCATTGACACGTTCCCCGAAACACCGTGTCACTTGAACGATAGGTCACGTCCGCTCAGCGTGCCTTGTGACCAGACAACAATCTCGCTGGAATCCAGGTGATTCCGGCGCTACCGGTACAGGCGGAACAGTCGGAAACTACTCGACGTCTTCGGTGGCTCGCGGGTCCACTTTCAAACTCGACAGATAGGCCACCAAATCCCGCAATTCGCGGGCCGTCATGAGTTTTGCCAGTTCCTCCGGCATCGATGACTTCCCCTTCCGACGAGCCACAATCTCTTCGGTCAAAATTCGCTTTTGTGCACCATCTTTCTGAATCAGTTCGACATAGTCGTCGGACTCCGACTTCACAATCCCCATGAAAACTTGGCCCGAATCATTGGCAATCACGGCCGTTTCGAACCCTTTTGCAATCTTCGCGTCTGGAAGGCAAATCGCTTCCAACAGATACCGACGGTCTTTCTCTTTGCCGATGATCGTCAGCGCGGGGCCGACCTCGCCACCTGCACGATCAACTTTGTGACAGCGAACGCAGGAGAGCTGTGTCTTCTCGAAAAAGATTTTACGCCCTGCTTCTTCACTCCCGCCTTCGAGGGATGGCAACCAATTTGCCAGCGCGTCCGATTCCGCGAGACCTCGATTGTGTGCAAGCAATGTCGCCTGCAGATTCTCATCCAGCTTTCCCTGCGAAGCTTCCAAGACATTCAGGTGGACATCAGCCGGCAACGTTCCTTCAAGGTACGCCTGAACGCCTCCAACGATCACTGACAAAGAACGTTTGTCCTTGACCTTCGCCAACAGATCCCAAGCCAACTGCCGAACCACCATATTTCGACTCTGCGTTGCTTCGATGAACTTCGACAGAGACTCTTCGGAATCGTAGCGGGCGAGCACGTCCAGCGCTGCTGACAACATTTCTGTTGCTGGCAACATTTTGACTTCGCGGGCAATTTTGACAGCCTGCTCCGAATCCAATCGAGCAAGTGCTTTCAACGACTTGGCTCGCGAGGCGGCAGCCAACTCATTGTCGATCACTCGTTTCACGAGCATTGGAACGATCCGTTTGACTCCCAGCGCCGAAGCAACATCGATCGCTTTCTCTCGAACCGTTTCTTCTGCGGTCATCAAGCTATCGATCTGAGGCGACAGCGAATCCGCAGCCTCTTTGACTTTTCTCGAACTCAGTGGGCGATAGGCGTTCAAAACTCGATCCCGCGGATCAGGCTCAGCCCACGCAGCCAACATTTCCAGCGATTCAACTCGAAGTTCAGGCAAACCGGATGGCCTGGATGCGTAGTCGGCAAGCTTCTCGGCAGCTTCCACGCCTCCCAATCGATAGTTCGCATTCAACACGCGCCGCACAAACTCGGGATCCTCGATGGGCAAGTCCTCGATCGTCGCCGCCAAAGGACTCATCGCCACGGGGACTGGAACGTCATAGATGGCTCTCGCTGCCTCCCCCAAGACCAACGGACTTTTGTCTTTCAGAAAATCACTCAACAGCCCACTACGAAGGCGTCGCAGAGCTACGACAGCGGCTCGGCGCAGCGATTCGCTTTTGTGTTGAGCCAACGCAGCGATTTTCTCAGGTTCTCCAAGAGCGGCCATGAAGAGGATACCCGCATGTCGAATCGCTGGATCTTGGTTGTCGTTTTTCGCCAGCATTTTTGCAACCGCGGGGAAGGCGTCGGTATCCTTCAAACGCCCCAGCGACATTGCCGCATGATATTGAACACGAGCCGACTCGTCGGACAACAATCCCCGGAGCACTTTGACCGCTTCCGTATCGCCACGTTCGCCGGCGACCTTGGCTGCCGCTGCACGAACGGACGCGTCTTCGGCGGCCAACCACTCACGATTTGCAGCGAGCAAAGTCTGGCGTTTCTCATCGTTCTGGCGTGCAGCCTGATCGGCACCCCAAATCGAATGCAACCGAGTCTTATTTGACTTTTTGTCGTCGCTGGCAATGCGAATCAGAGTTTCCACGTCACCTCGCTTGGCCAGCTCCCATTGGGCCTCGAATCGAACTCGGCGATCCAGGTGGTCCAGGTCATCAGCCAGTTGTTCGGGTGCCCGCTTGGACCAATCCGAACCGAGTCGCTGCTGGACATCTTTGACAATCGCGGTGCCTTGGTGCTTGGGGTCAGTCAGTCGATAAATCCGCCCTTTGCCCAAACCGTTCCATCCGTCAACCCAGTCGCTAACATAGATTCCGCCATCGGGTCCAAACGCAACATCCGTCGCCAGGACCGTCCAAATCGGATCGGAGTCTTCGCCGAGACGATAGAACGCACCATCGGGATCCAACTTGAAAGAACGAATCCCGCTGTTGGAAGGCCCACCGCGAAAATCACAAATCAAGAACGAGTCTTTTAGCTGGTCACCGAAACCGGTGCCTGGATAGTACGCCAAACCACTCGGACCATCGGTGAAGTTAGCAATCGGAGGAACGATGTAGGCAGGTTGCTCGCGATGAAAGGGCTCCCAAATTTTTTCACGATTGAAGGGGCCGCGATCCGGCAGGTACTGATAGTACATTCGCCATCCAGTATCTCCGCCCTCAAGCAGATGTACGACACGAGCCATATCTCCGCTGTCGCTGTTGTTGTCGACCGAGAACAAATCGCCGACGTCGTTGAACGCCAACTCCTGCGGATTGCGGACTCCGGAAGCAAATACTTCCAAATCGGATCCGTCCAACTCGCAGCGAAAGATCGCACCTGAATCAGGATTGGCAAGGACTTGGCCATCGTCGGTCGTCACGTGGTAGCCGCGGTCGCCGATACTGAAGTAGAGCCTTCCGTCGGGACCAATGATCAAGCCGTGCATGTCGTGACCACGGAAGGCAACGCGAACGCCAAAACCGTCGGAAAGCACCACTCGCTCATCCGCGTTCCCATCATCGTCTTTATCGATCAGCTTCCAAAGCTTGGGGATGCAGGTGTAGTACAGCTCGTTCCCTCGCGCCAGGACGCCGGCACCTGTGCCTTCTTCGATGTGATTGAACCCCTTGGCAACGACATAACTTTGATCGACTTTTCCATCGCCATCAGAGTCCTCCAGTCGCCGAATCCGATCGTCGTGCTGCGCATACGTGACTGCCGCTTCACCGAGCAACTTCTTGTGATAGTCGATCCGATCCTGCACCGTTTCAGAGGCCAAGTCTGCAAGTACCCATTGATCGTCATGAGCGCGGTTGTCGGTCACGCCTCGATTTTGGCGAAAGGACTCGCAAGCAAACACGCGACCTCGATTGTCGATATCGAAGGCCACAACATTTGCCACGTCTGGCTCTGCAGCAAACAACTGAATCTTCCAGCCGTCGGGAATACGAATCCCTGCCATCGCCTCAGCAGCCTCGTTGGACGCGTCAGAGATCTCTGGCTCCAAGGGTTCCGGCTGCGTGAAATCGGCAGCCTGGATTCCCTGAGTTGCACAAAAACACGCCAACGCCAGAAGCACTTGTCGCCACTGAAAGTTTTGGTGGCTTTTCAATAGGGAAGGCAGGGTGATTGTCGGCATCCAGAATTTTCCTTGAGGTGCATGTTTTGAAGGTGATTCGACCAAAGAAACGATTCGAGCGATATCGCTAACCATCCATTTGTCGGTGAACAAAACCCGAATTCAGTTTGGCGCTGGCTGCCGAAGTGAGAGCGTCACGACAATTCGTTCAGACATTTCCACTAGAATACTCGGCACTGCCCGTTCGTGGCAAGAATTGCCGTTTCATAGAATGCCAGTTGATCCATCCGTCCCACGCCATCTCAAGACCATCATGAACCAAGAGGCGTCCCCGTCCGATCACGAACGCGACGAATCACCACAGACCGGTTCCGAAGACCTGGCCAACGAACAGCCCATCTTGGCGGTGGCGACGGAAACCGAAGGTGAAACCATTCGGATCGGATCGCCGTTTGCGGCCGATCCGTTTCAGCTTCAACCTGTCGAAGTCTTGTATGACGTGGGCCCCATTCGCTACACCGCGATGGGAGCCGTCGCCGCTTCGGTGATGGTCATCGCCTTCGCACTGGCAGCCGCTTTCTGGTTTCCCAGTGGTGGGACGCTGATTTCCGCATTGGGCTGTGCCCTTTCGATTTTCGGGCTCTACTCCAACTATCGCTACGTGGCGGCAGGCCTGCTAGCCACACATCTCGGAATCTTCACCTACAGCTACATCCAAACGCTCGGTTGATCAAATTGATGCCATGACCTGTGACCGCGTCTTTCTCCAACGGCTTTGCTTCGCTGCAAGCTGCCTCTTGATTCCGTGTCTCGAAGCCGCCGAACCAGAGGTCCTCAGGGTCCTCAGCTACAACATTCATCATGGCCAAGGCATTGACGGAAAGCTGGACCTGAATCGGATCGCCAAAGTCATCCGTTCTGTTTCGCCCGATATCGTTGCACTCCAAGAGGTCGACCGGAACGCCGACAGAAGTGGTGACGCCGACCAGCCTGCTCAATTGGCTCAGCACACCGGGATGCAAGTCGTGTTTGGCGACAACATTGATTTGCCGGGACGCGGCACCACGAAAGGTCGCTACGGGAACGCTTTGCTTTCCAAACTCCCGATCATTGCTTCCAGCAATTCGCCGTTGCCTGTCCATCAAGAGGGAGAACAGCGCGGGTTGCTCACTGCGACGCTGAAATGGAACAGCCAGTCCATTGACGTCTTGGCAACTCATCTGGATCATCGAAGTGATGACAGCGAACGATTGGCATCGGTAGACCAAATCAATGCTCTGCTGAGCGTTCCGTCATCGACTCCCATGCTGTTGATGGGAGACTTGAATGCGACTCGTGACAGCGGTGTCCTACAGCGACTTCGCAATCACTGGACAATCGCCGGATCCGATCAGCCCACCATCCCTGTACGTGATCCCAAGCGTCAAATTGACTTTATCCTGTACCGTCCGGCAGATCGCTGGGAAGTCGTCGAAACGCGAGTGCTCGAAGAACAAGTCGCCTCGGATCACCGGGCGATCCTGGCCGTCCTGCGACCGCTCGATCCGGCTCCAAAAGCGCGTCCCATCCATCGAGACATTCTTGAAGCACCCAATCCAAACGGAAACTGGAGCGTAGCGGTGGATCCTGAACAGTGGAGCTCCAGACGTCAAGCGATCGTAGCCGCCATGCAAAAAGTGATGGGAGAGCTTCCCGCTCGGCCTGGTGAACCACCGAAAGTCACTTTGATCGAGGAGACTGACTGTGGTGATTACGTTCGTCGAAAGATCACTTATCGTTCGCAACCGAAATGCGAAACACCTGCCTACCTTTGTATCCCCAAGCAGGTCCTGCGAGACCCATCCCTGCGCACACCAGCGATTCTGTGTCTTCACCCAACCGACAACGCGATTGGGCACGATGTTGTCGTTGGCTTAGGGGGGAAAGCGAATCGCCAGTATGCCAGCGAACTGGCACAACGCGGATACGTGACGCTTTCGCCGAGCTACCCGCTGCTTGCCGGCTATCAACCCGACCTTCAAGCCCTCGGCTGGCAAAGCGGAACGCAGAAGGCAATCTGGGACAACATGCGCGGCATCGATCTCCTGGAATCAATGACTTTCGTTGACAAAGACAAGTTCGGTGCCATCGGGCACTCGCTTGGCGGGCACAACTCGATTTTCACTGCGGTCTTCGACCAGCGTATCAAGGGAGTGGTCTCTAGCTGTGGTTTCGACGCGTTTCCGGACTACTACGGAGGCGATCAAAACAAATGGAAGGCTGGAAAAGGTTGGACGCAGTTGCGATACATGCCCAAACTTGCGGACTACCAGGGGCGACTCAACGAGATACCCTTTGACTTCGATCAATTGCTCGCTGCACTCTCCCCGCGATCCGTCCTGATCGTTGCCCCACTTCACGACAGCAACTTTCAAGCGGCAAGTGTTGATCGGGTAACAGCCACCGCACGAAAGGTCTTTGCACTGCATGGTTCCGCCGACCAGCTTCGTGTGTTGCACCCTGATTGCAACCATGACTTTCCCGCAGAATACCGCGAGTCCGCTTATCAAATGTTTGACGTACTTTTCAAGCGCGTTTTGCAGTAGCCGTCAGGCCGCTTTCTTGATCCGCTTCGGTGCTCGCTGCTCGATCGTCTCGCGAGACAGGATTTTCTCGCTGGACTTGATTCGCTCGGAAACCTGACGATCAATCCAACGTCCCAGACGGGTGCGGGCTCGAATGGGCAAAGACACTTGAATGTCTGGCGTCGAACTCTCCATCGTCTTCTTGCCGTACAGCTTCTGAAGAGCGGCAGAAGTGCACTGCATGAACTCCACCAGATAGTCACTCCAGCGAATGACGGCCATCTCGGTTCTGGAATCGGCGCCACCGTAGATCGGAATGCGACGACCGACTTTCGAAGCGGTGTCGCGGATCAAGAACGTCGACAGCTTGGGACGCGTCGAGAACATTTGCAATGGAAACGCCACCGATCCAACAAACGGCAGCAGCCCTGCCAAAAGTGCTTCGCCGTGCGGAACTTGCTCGCGACGCGTGGTCCACCAGTTTGCCATGGTGACCGCACTCCGCATCAACGGCGTGGCAAGCATGGGAAGCAAAAACCACAGGTTACCGCTCGCGAAAAAGGCAGCGACTCCACCAACTTTCGCGGGCACGACGACCGGCGCAAGTGCCTTGAGCGCCAAATGCATGCCAAACCCGCGGGTGTAGGCTCGAACCTCGTGACCGGAGAGATCACGTCTGAGTTCAGTGGCTGCTTGCGGTGAAATTCTCTCGCTCGACTCCCAGCGGTCGATCGAGGCTGCGATCCGCTTCTGACCAAACCAGGCCTGGAATCGCGGGCTACACAACAACAACACGAATGTCGTGAACACATCTCGGCGCTGCCTCGGATCGGACAGAAAGCGATGCAAGCGAACTGGCGTCAACTTGCTGAGAATCGAGTGCGCCGCAAACTTCAGAGTTGTGAGTTTCGCTTCGGGTCGGAGACGCTCTGCTTCGATCCAACCCGCTTTTCGCTTCGCAACCAACGTTTGCCAATTGTTGACTCGTGATTCAGAGCTTCGTAAGCACTTCAATAGTTCTTGACGGTACGACGCGCGACCAATCAATCGGGCACAGAATCTTCCCAGCGAGGTGGGCATCGAATCGGCACACCAAATCAAACGCGATTGGATGGGACGTCGCTCGATCGCTTCCGCGCCATTCGCGTCAAGAATTCGATCCTGCTCCCAGCGCCGGAAACACTCGCGCTGATACGCTTGGATGCCGCTAGGAGTGAGCAATCGCCAGGGACGCCGAAAGATCGCAAATTCTGAATTCTTCCACCGCTCGGTGTGATCCAGAAGCTGCACCGTGTCCTTTTTCAACTGTTCCAACCGCTCTGGTCCAATTCGGAACAGAAGCAAGCGTTCATTCGTCGTCAGCCAGTCACGCAATTGATTGGCATCCAAGTCGTCAAACGGTGGAAGAGCCGCTCGCTTCAATCCTGCCATCAAATAGCGGGGCACCAGCACCGCTGGAATGCCCGACTCCAAGTCGATGACCGTGTATCGATCCCCGGTGCGAAGTAAGTTTGCTGTCGACACCATCGCTCGCGGTGCGACCTGCCAGCCAGAGCCAACCAAGCCACACTCGCCAAGAATGTCTTCCAATCCGTGCATCGTCTCGACAAGCTGTGAGATTTCAGCTGGCTCGGTCGAAGCTGGAACGCCGTAGCCGCGGACCCAACGCCGAATTCGTGTCGCGTCCACCTCCGCAGGCTTGATCCCACGACCGTCAATCCACTCTGCGGCCAGGACCCATGCCCGATCCTCTTCGTCATAGCGAACATAGATCGGTTCTGCGATCGATGCTTCGGTATCCGACGCCGCCAATACCGCCGACGCAACGCGGCGGCGAAAAAAGCACGCGAGAATTGCATCGCGATTGGTTTGGTATCCAAACGGCGCTTGGAAAGACAACCGATAGAGCGTGCGAGTCAATCGACCAGGCGCAAAAACCTTTTCAACACATCGTACGACCCGACCGTCCGGCATCGTCGCATCCACCAATCGAGCTTGCGCAGCGCGACCCTTCCCCAGAATGCGAATCACCTGGATACTGTGTGGACACGCCATAGGAGACGTGTTGTTGTCGATGGCAGCGCCGGTTGACGTCTGTCGCTTCATGCAGTGATGCTGGTTGGACGGTGACCTGTTGGTTCTCGGTGCCCGATAGCCGGATCCCATGCGTTTAGTTGGAAAGCTAGGAAAACGGGGCGAGCGGCATCAAGATGAATCGGCTTGCTTGGTCCGATACGATTGGAAAAAGCGATCCGAGATCGCCAATTTTTTGCCGCGAGGCCAACACGGCGGCGGTTTGCTACGGAATGTTGTGATAGCAATTCGCCGGTTTTCCCCGACGGGGGTACACTCAGGTCAACGAAGACGTGGCTAAACGAAGCACTGAGGCAAACATGCAGAGCGAAACAACTTCTGCCACGCTAGCAACTCCAATCCAACAACTCCCTGGAATGGGCCGAGCTCGCGCCAATCGATTGAGTCGGCTGGGGCTACGAACCACCCAGGATGTGCTTTTTCTATTCCCGCGAGATTACGAGTACCCAGCTCCGCCTGCCAAAGTGGACGAATTGCGAGAAGGAGAGGAAGCCTCTCTCGTTGGCACGATCACGGACTCGGAACTCGTTTCACGTTTTGCCGGGAAGTCAATGTTTGGCGCGATCGTTCAGAACGACTCAGGCGCCGTCCGAATTCTGTTTTTCAATCAACCATTTCGCGCCGAACAGCTGACGACCGATCGGCGTGTGATGATTTCGGGCACGCCGAAATTGTCGGGACTGCGGATGGAGTTTGTGCATCCGAAAGTCACCATTTTGGATGTGAACGAGGACCTACCGAGTCCGCAAATTTTGCCGATCTACCCTTTGACTGACGGCGTCAAACAATCCGACCTTCGCCAGCTGTCGGCGGAGATGTGCGCTCAGTTCGCCGACCAATTGAGCGAAGTCATGCCACCGGCGCTGCGAGCGCGATGTGCTGAAGTGCTGCGTGATCATCAAATCAACATCCTGGGTGATCTGCCATCCATTGATGCTGCTATCCGATCGTTGCATCATCCCGCGGACGAACTCAGGCTGATCGCGGCCAGAACACGACTCGTATTTCAGGAGCTGTTGGTCATGCAGCTTGCTCTGGCGATGCGTCGGCGTCAACTGACCACCGACTTGCAAGCGCCGCCGATTGAATCGTCGGCCATGATCGACGCGAGAATATTGAATCGTTTTCCGTTCGAGCTCACGAAAGATCAGCTGAACGTGATTCGCGAGATCGCCGATGACATGCGACGCCAGTACCCGATGAATCGACTGCTACAGGGCGACGTGGGCAGCGGCAAAACGGTGATTGCGGTTTACGCGATGATGTTGGCTGTCGCCAATGGCCATCAGGCAGTTTTGATGGCGCCCACCGAAGTCCTGGCCAGACAGCATTACCAAACGTTAACCGAAACGCTCGCTGAAAGCCGCGTCACAGTCGGACTGCTTTGCGGTTCGCTGACCACCGCAGAGCGGCGTGAAGTACTTGAGAAGACTCAATCGGGTGAAATCGATTTACTCGTTGGCACGCAATCATTGATCTATGGAAACTTGGAATTCAAGAGTCTGGGCCTTTGCGTGATCGACGAGCAACACAAGTTCGGAGTTGGTCAACGAGTCGCCTTACGTAGCGGCGGTATTGATCCTCATTACCTGGTGATGTCGGCAACTCCGATTCCCCGTTCGGTCGCCATGACCATGTTCGGCGATGTCGAGTTGAGCACACTGAGAGACAAACCGCCTGGTCGC
>JBGCGI010000190.1:0-46920 GCA_045110715.1 Rubripirellula sp. | reverse complement strand
CGCTGGGGGACTCCCCGATTTGCAAAGTTTTGCTATTCTCGGAGCGTTTTGTACCCCACTACCCACTCGATCTCGGCGTCTCTGACTCATGGTTCCCGCAAAGCTTGCCCTCGAAGATGGCTCGATTTTCACCGGATACTCTTTTGGTGCTGAAGGTGAAGTCAGTGGAGAGGTGGTGTTTAACACAGCCATGACGGGGTATCAGGAGATTCTGACGGACCCCAGCTACCGTGGCCAAATCGTCACGATGACCTACCCCGAAATCGGGAATTACGGGGTCAATTCGATCGATGTGGAACATGAGTCGCCTTCGCTATCTGGATTCATCTGTCGAGAAGTCAGCCGGATCTCCAGTAACTATCGCGCCGAAGGTGACTTGGGCGACTATCTGAAGAAACACAACGTGTTGGGGCTCGCCGGAATCGATACGCGAGCCTTGGTGCGACGAATTCGAACCGAAGGCGCCATGCGTGGCGTGATTTCGACCAGCGATTTGGATGATCAAAGTCTGATTAACAAAGCCAAAGCTGCTCCCGGACTGGTCGGCCGTGACTTGGTCCGCGAAGTGATGTCCAAGCAACCCCAGAAGTGGGACGAAAAGCTAGACGACTGGACAGCGATTGAAATCGGCGAGGTTGATTCGCCAGCGACCGGAAAGCACGTGGTCTGCATGGACTTCGGAATGAAGTGGAACATCCCGCGCCACTTCGCCTCGCGTGGCAACCAAGTCACAATCGTGCCTGGGGACACATCGGCTGCTGAGATTCTGAAGCTGCAGCCGGATGGTGTCTTCCTTTCCAACGGACCAGGTGACCCGGAGCCGTTGGATTACGCTCATGCGACGATTCGTGAGTTGATTGGCCAGACTCCCATTTTCGGAATCTGTCTCGGTCATCAATTGATCTCGATCGCCTGCGGCGCCAAGACTTTCAAGTTGAAGTTTGGTCATCGCGGCGTGAACCAACCGGTGCTGGATCTGGAGACTGGCAAAGTCGAGATCACGACCCAGAACCACGGTTTTGCAGTCGAGGATGATTCGTTGCCAGATTGCTTGGAAGTCACCCATCGCAACTTGAACGACGACACCATCGCAGGCGTTCGCCATCGCACCGAAACGGTATCAGGAGTCCAGTACCACCCCGAAGCGGCTTCAGGACCACACGATAGCCACTACCTCTTCGCACGGTTCCAAGAGCAATTGGGCACCGTCAACAGCTAGTCGCTCGTAGGCCGGACCAAGGAGCGACAGCGACGCAGTTCCGGCAATCAACCAAGTGATTGCCTATCAACTGCGAACTGGCCTCGACCGCGAATCCGCGCGGCGGCCTGGGTATCGCAGCAAGACCAACGGGAGATGCAAGATCACGCCAAGATCTCTTGAATCACTTGCCCGTAGTCCTGTTCCAATCGCTTATGACCTGGCACGTTCATTCGATGAGCGTGTAACCCAAGTTGACGTAGAATCGTGGCGTGAACGTCGGTCACATAGTGAGGATTCTCGACCGCGTGAAAGCCGATTTCGTCGGTTGCTCCGTGAGCGACTCCTCCGCGAATTCCTCCGCCTGCCATCCAAATGCTGAAACCGAAGGGGTGATGATCGCGGCCATCGGCACCTTGCGACCCGGGCGTGCGGCCAAATTCCGTCGCGAAGACCACCAGCGTTTCGTCCAGCATTCCGCGTTGCTTCAAGTCCTGCAGTAACCCGGCGATGGGGCGGTCGACTTGCATCGCCAATTGGCTGTGCTTGGCCTTCAAGCCCGAATGTTGATCCCAAGCACCGGCGGCACCATCACCGTGCATGATCTGAATGAAGCGAACGCCTTGCTGAGCAAACCGCCTTGCAGCCAGCAGTTGTTCGCCGAATGGACGGGTTTCTTTCTGATCGAATCCATACAGCTTCTTGGTCGCTTCGGTTTCCGTATCGAATCGAATCACGTCCGGGACGGCTGTCTGCATTCGAAAGGCTAGCTCGTAGGACTTGATTCGTGCTGCGAGTTCGGCGTCGCCAGGATGCTGAGCCGCAGTGATCTGATTGAGCCGGTGAAGGAGCTGGAAGTTTCGCTGCTGTTCCTTCGTTGTCACATCGCCAGCCGGCTTTGCGAAGTCCAGCGGATTCTTGGGATCGATTTTTAACTTCACTGCATCGTAAGCCGGGCCCAGGTAGTGCCCGTCGCGTTTATCAAAGAACCGCGGCCCCATGCAAATGAACTGGGGCAGGTTCTCATTGAGTGAGCCCAGCCCGTAGTTCACCCAGGCGCCGATCGTTGGTACCCGCGGATCCAACATGTGTCGCCCGGAGTGAAATTGCACTTGCGCCCCGTGATTGTCGTCGGTCGTCCACATCGATCGAACGACGGCGATGTCGTCGACGCAGGATCCGATGTGTGGAAACCAGTCGCTGACTTCGATTCCGCTTTGCCCGTGTTTCTTGAATCCGACCTGAAGCGGATACAGTTTGTTCCGCTGTTGACCGTTGGCATCGTTGACGACCACGACGCGAACATTCTTGAGCCGGCTAGGGTCTTGAACATCGGCAAAGGGAGTCTCGGGAATCGTTTTTCCGGCATACTGATTCAAAGCGGGTTTGGGGTCGAAGCTCTCCATGTGGCTGACCCCGCCACGCATGAACAACCAAATCACGCTCTTTGCTTTGGGGGCGAAGTGTGGCAGTCCGGTCGGAACTGCGCTTCCACTGGCTGCCACACCATCCTGTTGCAGCAGGCTTCCAAGAGCAAGTCCGCCGAACCCCAGTCCAGCTTGCAACAGACGGCGTCGTTGGATCGACTCTCTGATCGGTTTTAGATTTGGTTGCATCATCGAATCGTCACAAAATCGTTGTGATTGAGGATCACGTGAACCAGTTGGGCACGCATCCGGACTTGGTTTGAGTCCGCATTCAAGAACTCCATGCACTGTGCACGTTCGTCCTCGCCAGCCGATCGGCCTAGCAAACGAAAGAAGATTGCATCAACGAATGCGGAGTCGTCTGACTCGCCGAGTGTCGTCGCGACTCTCGCAGCGATCGCTTGCGACATGTCGATCGCTAGCTTGCTATTGGCCAGTGCAAGGGCCTGCTGGGGAACGACACTCTCACTGCGACGATAGCACTGCATCACGTCGGCGTCGTCAAACATCGATAGGAATAGGTTTTGTTGGTCCGGGGAAATGAAGAAGTACAGGCTGCGTCGATTCGATTCGGATTTGGCGTTGAGGGAAGGCCCGCCCATCGACAGATCCAAGTTGCCAGCCAAATGCAACAAACTGTCTCGAACCACTTGTGATTCCATACGACGCGTGTTCGCATGCCAGTAGTGACCATTGGTTCGATCCGTCTCTGCCGTTTTCGGATCTGCATGCGTCGTTGTTGATGAGAGTTGGTAGGCCTGCGAGGTGACCATCAAGCGATGCAGGTGTCGGAAGCTCCAACCGGACTCCATGAATTCGATCGCCAAATAATCCAGCAATTCGGCCTGAACAGGTTTCTTGGCACGCAGGCCGAAGTCAAAAACCGATGGAACCAGCGGTGTTCCAAAGTGCCGCATCCAAACATGATTGACGGCCACTCGCGCGGTAAGCGGATTCTCGCGAGAGGTAATCCACTTCGCCAAAGCGAGTCGCCTGCCTGTGCTGACTTCTGAGTATGCGGTTGGGTAGTCTTGCTCCTTGTCGGCCGGAGTCTCCAGTGCTTTCTTCGCGCCCCGGAGTGTTTCGTAGGTGAAGTCGTTGTTTTCAATCGCCTTCAACCGCTTCTCGGCTGCCGCGAGTTGGGCGTTGGCTGCTTTTACTTTGCTTTTGTCGCCCGCCTGCGAAAGAAGAGTGTGTTGCGCCAACGCTCGCTGCGATTCGGCTTGGCGTTTCGCCGCAGTCTTCGCGCGAACCCGGCGTTGGACATCGCTGTGCGTGGCGTTGTATTTAGCCGTGTCGGCGGCGATGGTTGCTTCGGTGGAACGAAGTTGAGCCAACTTTGTCTGAAGGTTTGATTGTGCCACTTCGAGCTTGGTTTGTAAGTCTGAAACGTTGGCATTGCCCGAACCGTCTTGCCTGAGCTCCACGTTCTTGTCCAGCGTCTTGATCTCCAGCGAATCGAACGCGACGGTGGCGTCGAATCCGGCCAAACTGATTCCCCCATCGCCGCGACTGGGAAACCGATAGGCCAAGATGAACTCGTCATCCAGCCAGACATTGACCAGCGTGTCTCGGACAGCGATGCCGATTTGGTAGGCCTTGCCGATCTCGATTGCGTGGCTTTTGCGTCCCTGGCTCGGGTAGGTCGTCTTGCCTTTTCGCGTGAAGGAAGCCTGCACTTTGGGACCCGGCGCATGAGCACTGGTGTAGACCGTGTTGGCAAACTGCCGATCCTCGGATTCGTCAAACCGAAACGTCACCGACTTGTAGGTGTCGCCGCCAATCGTGGTGTATCGGCATCGCAAGTCGAAGTCGCGAGGAAGAGACGCTAATAGAGACGCTCGCTGCGCGTCTCGCGTCGACTTGGATTGGTGCAATTCACCCGCGATGATCTGCCAGCCGTCACCTTCAAGCTTCCATTTCTTAGGATCGATCGCATCGAATTCTTCGACGAACTCAAACACTTTCGGTTCATGCTTCACGACTTTGGATTCAAGCTCGGCAACACGCAGGCTCTCTTGCGTTTGCTGCAGCTCTCGCTTTGCTTTTGTGACTTCGGCAATCGCCGCATGCAATCGGTCATGCTGAACGTATCGGCGAACCCCCGGCACGCTGGCGTTGGTTGGCAAATCAATGGGTTGGATTTCCGGCGCAAAACTGGCCAGGATCGCTGGTACTCCGGCGGTGATCTCCAGTTCCTTGTCAGGATTCTTAGGGTCCCCACGCAGGTGCAGGTAAGTTCTCGCATCGATGTGGTCATCGAACACGCGAGGCATTCCGTTCTTCTCGAAATCGGCCACGCCAGGGATCGGGTCCAAGCGAACTTGATGCGGTTCAAAGATCGCTCGAAAGCGATAGTAGTCCACATGCGTGATCGGGTCGTACTTGTGATCATGGCACTTGGCACAGTTCAGGGTCAAACCCAGGAACGCTTTGCCGGTGTGCTCAATCGTGTTGTCCAACCAAGTGGTGCGATTGAATAAGTAATAGTTGCGCGCCAAAAATCCTGTCGCGGAAATCGCCTGCATGTCTTGAGGTGCTGCTTCATCGCCAGCCAGCATCTCGAGGATCATTCGGTCATAGCCTTTGTCGTCATTCAACGAGTGAACGATCCAATCACGCCAATGCCAAAGATGCTTTTGGCTGAATCGCAATTGGGTGCCCAAGCCGTGCCAGTCGCAGTAACGCCAAATGTCCATCCAATGACGCGCCCAACGTTCTCCACAATGAGGACTGCTGAGCAACTCATCAACGATCTCTTCCCATGAGCGTTGGTCTTTCAATTGCTGGTCGCTTGGCGGCAGTCCGATCAGATCCAAATACAGTCTACGTATCAGCAGGGATCGTTCAGCCTGACCAACGGTTCGCAGTCCGAGCGTTTGTCGGCTTGCATCTAACAGCGCATCGATTGGATGGTCAAACGTCGAGGCGGGAATCGCAGGACGCTGAATCTTTTGAAACGCCCAGTGTTCGAGGGGCGACGACAATGCTGTCTCTTCCGGAGCGACTGCACCCTCTGAAATCCAAGTGCGAATCAACTCGATCTGATCTGGTTGGAACGCCGAGCCCTCGTGCGGAGGCGGCATCTTGCGTTCAGGATCAGAACTGGTGATTCGCTGAATCAGATCGCTCGATTCAGAATCATCGATGGAGACCACGCCCGCGTCGAGCATTGCGTCGCGCGTGTCGAGTCGAAGGCCCGACTCTTGCTTGAGGGGACCGTGGCACGAGTAACATTTCTCTGCCAGCAGCGGCTTGATCTGCGAAAGATAGTCCACCTCGTTTGCGTGAGCCGAAGCTGACGCAAGCAAGGTGAGGGCAAGAAAGTGGAGGGATCGGCGGCAGGAGAGCACAGTTCGGCCGGGGAAGGTGGAAGGGATTTCCATCATAGCCGAAACCCTTTCCGGCGGTCGGATCAGGTTGGAATGTACTTGTTCATTGCTTCCGCGTAGTCCTCGCGAATCGGGCTGAAGACATCCAGTACAACCGCTGGGCCGTCGATTGCGACCGCTTTGTGAGGGACATTGGGCGGCACGATGAACATCGCTCCCGGAAGAACTTCTCGTGTTTCGTCGCCAATTGTCAGTTGTAGCTTTCCTTTGAGCAGCATTCCGCCCTGCTCGTGCGGGTGATCGTGCAACGGGATTTCGGCACCCGCATCCATTTCCAGGTACGACAGCATCAGGTTTTGGCCATGCGGAGTTCGCAACCGGCAACCAGGACAGACTTCATGGGCGGGCATGGAAAGGATGTCGATGAATGGCATGATCTGCACTTTGGTAGGCGGTTTACGGTACGCCGTAAGTATATCGCTCACGTGTTCGCCGGCGCGGCATGGATTGGCTAGAATGGACGACCCGCCAATGGCATTTCCGCCGCCTCCTTTCACTTCGTGTGTTACGTGAATCCGCTTTCTGCTCCAAGAATCCTGTGCCTGGTTCTCTGTCTGTCGTCCTCGCTGGCCGTCGCGCAAGAACGTGTGACCAACGGGTTGCAAGTGCTTTATGACTTTTCGGGTTCCGGTGATCGTGTGAAAGATCGATCCGGAGTCGGGAAGGCCTTGGATCTTCGTATCGACAACATCAGGGCTGTTAAACGCGATCCGAATCAATTGAAGATTCACTCTCAAACGATCATTCGTAGCGAGCAACCAGCGAAGAAGTTGAGCGATTCGATCGGGCGATCCGGTTCCGTTTCGATTGAAGCTTGGCTTGCTACGGCAAAGGAAAAGCAAGCAGGACCTGCCCGCATCGTGACGATGTCCGAGCACACTTCCAAGCGGAACTTCACGCTTGGACAAGACAACGCGAGTTTTGACGTTCGATTTCGCACCCAGCAAACCGATGCGAACGGCTTGCCGTCGTTGTCTGCCGCTGGCGTCGTCGTCAACAAAGTCACTCATGTGGTTTACACGCGGAATCGTGGCGGGCAAGCAAAGTTGTACATCGACGGCAAGCAAGTTTCCGATCGCCAAGTGAGTGGCGATCTATCGAATTGGCAGGCCAACGATCACCTCGCGATCGCTAATGAGATGACGGGCGAGCGTCCTTGGTTGGGAACACTACATTTGGTCGCGATCTATTCGCGGGCTTTGGACGCGAAGGATGTGAAACGCAATTTCGCTGCTGGACCGGGCGCGAAAATCGAAGTCGTTCAGGCTAGGAAAACGGTTGCTGCTCCGGCGTCTGCAGGCAACGGAGCACGAGTTGGACGAGGGCTAGCGGCTTTCTACGACTTTCAGGGGACGGATGGAGACATGGTCAGGGATCGTTCGGGAGTTGGTGCGCCCATCGACCTCAAAATCGACAAGCTCAATCAAGTCCACCGTGAACCGGGAGTCTTGAAGATCACGGGAGACACCGCGATTCGTTCCGCAAAGTCGCCGAAACGGTTGATTGAGGCGATGCGCCGCTCAAACGCTCTTTCCATCGAAGCTTGGTTGCGACCGGACAGCCTCAGTCAAAAAGGCCCCGCGCGAATCGTTACTCTGTCGAAGGATTCCAATCAACGTAATTTCACTTTGGGGCAAGAGGGCAGTCAGTTTGAGACTCGCTTGCGAACGACGGAGACCAGCATCAACGGGATTCCTTCGATTCGATCAGCAAGTAAGAGCGTTCAAAAGAAGCTGATGCACGTTGTCTACACACGTGACCGTCGTGGCAACGCGAGGATCTATGTCGACGGAAAACCCGGCAAGCAAGAGTCCGTCTCAGGCAGTTTTCAGAATTGGGCGGGTGACTATCCGTTGGCGTTGGCAAATGAGCTGGCGGGTGGTCGACAATGGCGCGGCGAGTTGCACTTGGTGGCGATCTACAGCCGCGATCTCAGCAACTTGGAAGTGAAGCAGAATTTCCTGGCGGGCCCCCGGGGAACGACGGGTGATGCTACCGAGCTGGTGAGCCAGCCTGATGAGAAAGCTGTCTTCTTCGAGACAAAAGTGGCCCCGCTGCTATCCCAGCATTGCTTGGAGTGTCACGATTCAGCATCAAGTGAAGGCGGGTTGGATCTTGCCCGCAAAGCCGCGGCCCTGCGGGGTGGCGATTCAGGAGTCGCGTTGGTCGCAGGGAAATCTGCCGACAGTTTGTTGTGGCAATCGATTGAAGAAGACTCGATGCCGCACGACCGACCTGCGTTGAACGCTGAGCAGAAACAGGTGATAAAGAAATGGATCGACGATGGCGCTGCTTGGCCCATTGATTTCGTGGACCCCGCGATCTATCGCAGTGTGGGACGAACCGAAAACTGGGTGCAGCGACTGACCATCCCGGAATACATCGCGACCGTTCGTGCGACGGTGGACGTGGATATATCAGAGGACGCCAACAAGATTCTTCCGCAAGACAAACGTGCCGACGGCTTTCGTAACACGGCCTACAATTTGAACGTCGATTTGAAGCACATCGAGGCATACTCGCGTTTGGCTGAGATGATCGTCGAGAAAATGGATCCACAAGCGTTCGCCAAGCGTTTCTCAAACAAACGTCTCTTGACCGACGACAGCATGCGGGATGTGATTGGCCAGATGGGGAAGTGGGTTCTGCGCGGTCCACTCGATGAGCATGAAGTTGTGGTTTACCGTGGCATCTCGACAACCGTGGCCAGTGCAGGCGGTGACTTTGGCGAGGCGGTCAAACTGGTTCTGCAGGCGATGCTGCAATCGCCGCGTTTTATCTATCGGATCGAGAATCATCGTGGCGATGGATCGCAGTGGCCGGTCAACGAGTACGAGCTCGCATCTCGAATCAGCTATATCGTGTGGGGTGCCTCGCCAGACCAGGAGTTGCTCAGTGCCGCCGAAGCTGGCGAGTTGGCAGACCCGCAGGCTCTGCGTCAGCAGGTCTCGCGAATGTTGAAGGACCCGCGTGCCATCGAACGCTCGAAGCAATTCGTTGTTGAATGGTTGAACCTCGATCGATTGAGCAACATGCAGCCCAACGTGGAGCGATTTCCCAATTGGAATCCTGATTTGGCCAGCGACATGCGCGCCGAGACGATCGAGTTCTTCTTGGACTTGGTTTGGAAGCAGAAACAGCCTCTGCCAAAACTACTGAATGCTCAATTCACCTACGCAACCCCAACGTTGGCGAAGCACTACGGGATTCCTTCCGATGGCAAGGATTTGAAACGCTATGACCTGTCCAAGATTGATTCGCGCGGCGGCTTGCTGACGCACGGAAGTGTGTTGACGATCGGCGGAGACGATGCCTCGATGGTCACGCGCGGTCTGTTTGTCTTGAATGATCTTCTTTTCAGTGAAGTTGGCGATCCGCCTCCGGGATTGGATATCACGCCGGTTCCGACCAGCCCGGGACGCACACATCGAGCCATCGCTATCGAACGCGTGGAGAGTGAATCTTGTGGAGGTTGTCACAAGCGTTTCGAACCACTGGCGTATGGCCTGGAAAAGTTTGATGGCCTCGGCAGCTTTCATGACGTCGATCAACACGGTAACTCTTTGCGGGAAGACGGCGAAATTCTATTCCCCGGCGATGCGAAGCCGATTCGCTACCAGACAACAGCGGAGCTGATGGACTTGCTGGCGGAAAGTGACCGTGTGAGCCAATGTATCACTCGGAAATTGACCCAGTTCTCGTTGGGACGCCCGCTGATCGCTTCGGATGCTGCTTCGATCAGGAAGATTCAAGAAGTGGCTAAAAAGCGAGGCGGAACTTACGAAGGCGTGCTCACCGAGATCATTCTGAGCGATCTGGTTCAGTCAACTCGCACCGAAGATGAATGATCCACGGTCTGCGGTCACGTTACAATATTTACATCAGAATTTTTCCTCTCTCTGCGTAACCTGAAGTCATGACCACGCCTCGAATCAATCGCCGCACCATGCTCCGCGGCACCGGTACTGCCATGATAGGCTTGCCTTTGTTGGAAGAGATGATGTTGTCGTCAGCAGTTGCTGCGCCAACCCATGAGGTTCCTGTCCGAGCGTTCAACGTGTTCTTTGGACTTGGGATTCCGTCACCGCTTCAAGAGGAAGGTTACGACGGAGTCCTGGAACCATTGAAGCCGCTTGCTGACAAGTTGCTGATCATGCGGGACGTCGATCAGGTCCGCTGCGACGAGTCTGGTATCAATGCCCACTTTGACGGAGCCAGCGGTGCCTTCACCGCAACGCCACCTGATGGGGAGGCGAAAGCCGGCGGTGCGTCGATCGACCAAGTCATTCGCAAGGCTCATCATCCCACAGGCTTGCCGCCTGGAATGGTGCCAACGCTGGTCGGAGGAACATTCTTCCGCCGCAGTCGGGTCAGCCGATACGTGCATAGCTACAACCACGATGGGACGGTTGCTGCGACAATGCAAGAACGTCCCCGTGACCTGTTTGATCGCGTGTTCGGTTCGTTGGCTTTGACCAGTGACGACAAGGACGTTCGCAAACAGCGTCTACGGCGCAGTGTCTTGGATTCGGTCGTCGATCAGTACAAGTTTTATACCGGCGACAATTCACCACTGGGGTCCGCGTCGCGAGCACGCGTGGCGGATCATTTGGAACGCATTCGCGAGTTCGAGCAGCGGGCCTTTGAGATGAAGAACCTGGGGCCAGACGCTCCCAAACTGCCGGCGAGATCACGGCTTGCTCACGGAGGCCAAGCAGATCCGGGAGGGGAAGGGATCGACATGGAACTGGACAACTTGACCACAGAATGGCGATTGATGTGCGATCTATACGCGCTGTCGGTAGAACTCGATCGCGTTCGGTTTGGCTCGATGACGTTCTTGGCCGCGGGCGAGAGACTCCGTGTCACGGGCGATTACAAATACGATGACCGTTTGGTGTACTCCTTCAACGATTCCAAGGAACACGGAAAGGGCGGATCGGGCGGATGCAGCCACGAATGGTGGCACCAGTTCAATCCCAAGAAGAAGAATGAGCAGTTGCGAGCCCACGCACATATGAAGATGCGTGAAGTCGCCTACTTCTTAGGTCGTTTGGATGAGATCAAAGAGGCCAACGGTAAGTCGGCGCTGGAGAACTCTTGCATCACGATTTCGACCGAGTCTGGTGACGGACGCCACTCCGATGTGAAACGCGAGCTATCGGGTGTGTTCCATGCGATCACCGGAGCGAACGGCAGATTCAAGACGGGCGAGATTCTTGATGTTGGGCACGAAGGAATCGACGTTTACAACACGATGGTCGCTGCGATGGGGGCAAAAGAAAAGCTTGGCCCGAAAGATCGCAAGGGACAGCTCGTCGAAAAGATTCTGGCGTGATGTCGGAGGCGGCCGATGACTATCCGATTGCCACCGTAGCGTGTTTTGATCCGACCTGTGGCGAGCTTCCGCGGCGTGCGCTGGATTCTGCGAAGCTGAAGGTTTTCTTGGAGCGACTTTGCGATGCAGGGGCTCCGGCCGTCTTGATCGCTGCCTCTACGGGGCATGGCCACCTGCGGACGGTTGCAGAATTGACCGAGTTCTTCCAGCAGGCCGCCAAGGCGAAACTGGGCGAGTCGAAGAAAATGGCGCTGCTCCGTCCCGAAGATGGATTTGAAACAAATGCGATTTTGCTGGAAGAACTGAGTCAGTTGGAATATGACGTTGTCTTTGTTCGTCCAGGTACCGACGTTGATCGTCATGCAAGCGACGAAATGGTGGCAGCGAGTTTGCAGCCCCTGGTCGCCAAAGCGGCGGAGCTTGAATTACCCGTTGGTGTCTACTCGATTCCCGACGTCAGTGGTGTTCCGTTGACAGCTGATGCGGTCGCCATGCTGGTCCGTGGTGACGGAGGTGACTCCATCGTTGCCGTGAAGGTCACCGAGGCAAACTATGAGACCAGTACGAAGCGTTTTCTGAATCATCCCAAACTGGGGCACCTGAAAGTCGTGCAGGGTTGGGATCCGCATCTCGCACGAGCCCTGCGTGATGGCAGTCACCGCTGTGGCGTAACCAGTGGGCCGATGTCTTTCGCGGTGTTTCAGTACTTGCACATCCTGGACGCAGCGGCCAAACAAGATTGGCAGGAAGTTGACCTTGCACAGCAAGCGGTGACCGCGCTGTTTGAATCGATGCAGGACGACCCACGCAAGTTCGCGGACTTGCAGAGAGCGAAGTTCATCATGGGGCTCGGGCATCCGTTGTGCGACGAGGTGACAGAAGCTCAAGTCGAAAGAGTGTTTGACGCGTTGGAACGAGTGGCTCGAGCAGCGGATCGCAAGCGATTGATCCTGAGTTTGGATCTGATGCAGGACAGTCCACATCATGATCGGCTGCAGAAGTTGCTGAGTTAATCGGAACGTGGCACAGTGAAGCGAGTGCTCCGGTTCAGCTCGGTCATTGCGTTGCCCGTTGCTGCGGCTTCTCGCCGAATGGCCAGGCGAAAGTCAGGCCTACGACGTCAGTGTTCCGAGGCGTCTCTCGCCAGTCTTCCAGGAAGGTGACTCACCGAGTTGAAGCAGTCCAATCGCCAGCCGTTCTGTTGGCGAATCAGATGGCTGATGCTTGTGTTGCGAAGATGTCCCAGGCTTTCTGATTCTGCGCCCCAACCCATCAATTGATGCAGTAACTCATACTTGAAGTCTGCATGAATGACAGCCAGCACGACTGAATTGGAGTCAGCAAATGTGTCCACCAGACGCTCGATCACCTGCGTTGCTCTGGTCACCATTTGCTCGGGAGTTTCGCGGTCACGTCCGGCCCACCATCCGTTCTCGTGAATGGACTCGTCCAAGGTGCAGGCAGTCGGATCGGCCGTCACGTGCTGAATGACTTGGCTGCGGCTGAGCCCGTCCCCGCCTCGAATCGCATCGGGGCCGAAGCCTGGGTAAATTCCGCCTTGCTCGAACACGTCCGCCCAAACGTGAACATGACAATTGACGGAATCTGTGATGAAGCGTGTGGTTTGAAGGGCGCGCCGCACAGGACTGGTGATCAACGCATCAAACTTTTGCGTTGCAGCCCACGCGGCAAGGTGCTGTGCTTGCAGTCGTCCGATCGCCGTCAACGAAGGATCCTCGGTCCGCAGGTATCCCGGCTTCGCATTGTTCTCGCTCTCGGCATGTCGGATCAAATAGAGTTGCATGGATGCTGCTGGAAGTTTCGTTTTCGATAGTCATGTTAAAAGGCGAGTCCGGATCCCTGAATGATCACGTACTCTCGGTTGGCCGCCAAATTACCAATCTGATCGGTAGTGCCGTCAGGCCAAGTCACGCTCAGTTGCTGGACCTGTTGTTCATTTCCGAGCCCGGCTCGGAGTATTCTTTCGTTGCTGCACATGTACCCGTCACCAGAGAGTGACCAGAGCACGCGAGACCGACCGTTTGCTTGGAATCTTACAACCGCCCCGGTTCCGTCCCTCGCACAGCGAGTGCCGACCAGACGCAACGCAATTCGATGGTTTTGGCTGGAGCTTCGATTGACAAGCAGTCGTGGCGGCTCGTTCTCATGAGTCACAATCAAGTCACTACGTAGATCCCCATCGGCGTCCAGCGTCCACAGGGCCCGCCCGACATGCGGTGTGCCAAGGTAGTCACACCATGAAGCGACGTCGACTTGTTGGTAAGTTCCGGAGGTCCCGCGTCGGAAGACCTGAAAGTGTTGAGCGTGCGGCGGGCTGTCGGGGCCGAAGTCGCCGATGTGTCCGTTCGTGACCACCAACTCGTCGATCCCATCATCATCCAAGTCTGTTGCCTCGGTTCCGAATCCGACAGTTTGCAAAGCAGCTTCCACCAAGCCTTGGCGAGCGGTGTCATCGGTCCAAAAACCAGGTGAGTCCTGGCGGTAAAAGATGTTGTATTCTTTGGCGAACCCGGTGACGAAGACGTCCAGGTCTCCATCGCCGTCAAAATCGCCGCTGGCGATTCCCATCGAAGCTTGAGCTAGAGTGCGCCCATCAACTGCAACGCCTCGCACCGCTGCGCTCTCGTGCAACCGATCGTCGGATTCCGATCGACTGTAGTAGTGGTTTGCCGACATGTCGTTGGCGATCAGCACGCCAACGCCTTGTCCGTCCAGGGTTCCTGCCAGGATCCCTAGCCCACGTCCCTTGGGCAATTCCGCGAGCCAACTTGCTGCAGCATCGACAAATTTTCCGTCGGAAGTCCCTCGAAAGATGCGATCGGCGTGCGCGGGGAATTGTGCTGGGTGACAGGCAACGGCGTCCTTGTCCGCGTTCAGGCACGGCTGATCAATGGGAGAAGCGGTGTCGCAATAGTTGACGGCGATCAGATCCAATCGTCCATCTTGATCAAGGTCGACGAAGGCCCCGCAAGTGGTCCATTGATTGAAGTCTTCCGGCAGCAAATCACTGGCGTCCGCGAAGGTTCCATCGCCGTTGTTTCGATGCAAGCGGTTTTGTCCCAGGTTTGCAACGAACACGTCCGGGAAGCCGTCGCTGTCGAAATCACCAACGGCAATGCCTTGCCCAAAGCCAGGATCGCCTACGCCAGCGTGACTGGTCACGTCGGTGAAATGGCCGGACAGGTTTCGCAGGAGAACATTGGAAGCGGAGTCTCGCTTTTGCATCGAGCCACCAGCAGCCGCGATTAGTACGTCGGCTGCTCCGTCCAGATCGAAATCAAGGGTTCCGCCTCCGGCGCCCATGGAATCGATCAGCAGCGGAGTGTCGGAAGACCGGAAGGAATGCGGGACAAGCAGTCCGCGTGACTCGGTTTCATCAGCCAACCGGAGGTGTTCGGTAGCATCACTCGCGGGGAGCGGCATGCGCGGGGCATCGGGACTTGGGGTGGAGACGCTGGCCGTGCTGGGAATTGGTAGGCGGGACAGTTCGATCGTCAGCGACGGACGATCTTGGCGATCCATCCATTGGCGGTTCCGTTTGAGGGCAGCGACAATCTTTTCTCGTGACACGGTCAGGTTCTTAGCGGTATCGTTTGGCAGCGTGGTTGCGATTGCCGACCATGCTTCCGCTTCCCAGTTGCGGCCCAGTCGGTGCAGCGTGTTGGCGATCATGACCGCAACGTTCTGGCTGGTTTCTTCACTGCCGGCAAACTGCTCCAGCAGCTTGCGAAGTTCCAGCAGTTCTTCCACACGTTGTTGGATATCGTTCAGTACACCATCCGAGACTGCAAGCTTCCATGGAGGTTCAGCGTTCTCCGCCGAGCTCGATTCGTTGGTTTCCGTTGGCGGGCTGGAGCGGAGGCAGCGAAGAGATTTGGAGAGTCGTGACCATGCTTTTGCACTGTTGGCGTCGCATCGCGTGGCTTCCCAATAAGAACGGGCGGCCTCGATGGGCTGATTCTGGCGATCGGCCCAGTCACCAAGCGTCAGCCAATGGTCTTTCTGTTGATCGGCATCGGCAGACGTCTGCTCCGCCCACTGCGGTATCTGTTCATGCAGGCCGTCGCTTACCAAGGCTTGTCCCAGTAAAGCGTGTGCGGGCGCGAATCCGGGGTGTCGCTGCAGAACTTCCCGAAGTGTCGTCTGCGCCGCTTTCATGTCGCGATCATCCAACTGCCTTTGCGCTTCCCCCAACCGAATCCGCTGATCGTCCGGGTTGCGTTTGAGCATCTCTTGAACGGTATTCGCCGCGAATCGGCGAGTCGACGTGTCTGTCATTCCAACCAGCAGTGCAACGTCAAACTGCCGATCGCGGATCAGTCTTTCAAAGTGCGGTTGCACCAAGTCTGTCCGCTGTGCTTCTCCCAGCAAACCGACCAGAATCCGCCGATGGTGGTGACGAATGGGGTGCTCCACGAGTGAAGCCTGCAGCAGCTCAATTGCGTTGTAGAGCTCGCCGACGTCGATGAAAGCTTGGATCGTTTGGTCGACGCGATCGGGGGGAAGGTAGTTGCTGACCTGACAGGCGGTGGCCAGCAAGCTTGCGGCTTCGCGCTTGTCGCCGCTCATGGCGGTGGCGGTTGCCGCATCGGTCAATAATTCCGGATCGTCCGGCGAAGCGATCAGCGCCTGCTGGGCAAATTCACGTGCTTCCTGCCAGCGTTTGGCGTGCAGGGCTGCCCGCATCGATTGTGCGGGCGTCAGAGCGTTGGCCGGCGTGGGCGATGGCTTGGTGTCTTTGCAGCCCGTCACGGTAGCGATCAAGAAGACTACCAGCAGGCCGCGTAGGATCGACCGCGAGTCCGCCGGTTGCCAACCAAGGGTCGCGACGCCAAGCACTGCCTATGACCGTTTCTCGATGGGGATGAAATCACGCTCGTTGCAGCCCGTGTAAACTTGGCGCGGGCGATTGATTCGCGCGCTTGGGTTGCCATGCATTTCTTGCCAGTGAGCAATCCAACCGGGCAATCGACCGATGGCAAACAAGACGGTGAACATTTGGATTGGAATGCCCAACGCCCGGTAAATCACGCCCGAGTAGAAGTCGACATTGGGGTACAGCTTTCGCTCTTTGAAGTAGTCGTCCTCCAAAGCAACTTGTTCCAGTTCCTGCGCGACTTTGAACAATGGATCGTCCAAATTCAGCTTGGCGAGCAACTTGTCACAGCTGGAGCGGATGATCTTCGCACGCGGGTCAAAGTTCTTGTAGACGCGGTGGCCGAATCCCATCAAGCGGAATCCATTCTCTTTATCCTTGGCCATGTCCACGTACTTCTTGACGTTGCCACCATCGGCAGCGATCTGTTCCAGCATGTTGACGCAGGCTTCGTTGGCTCCGCCGTGCAGTGCGCCCCAGAGGGCGCAAATACCAGCTGACATCGATGCAAACAAGTTTGCATTGCTGCTGCCAACCATCCGGACGGTGGATGTGCTGCAGTTCTGTTCGTGGTCAGCGTGAACGATCAGCAGTAGGTTCAAGGCTTCTGCGAAATCGGGATCGACCAAGTATTCGTGAGCAGGTGTCGCGAACATCATGTGCAAGAAATTCTCGCAGTAGTCCAGATCGTTGTTGGGATAGACGAAAGGCTGTCCCATCGATTTCTTGTAGCTGTAGGCCGCGATCGTTGGCAGTTTGGCCAGCAATCGGTAGATCGAAATTTCGACCTGAGCTTGGTCGTTGACGTCCATCGAGTCCTGATAGAACGTCGACAGCGCGCCGACAACGCTACTGAGGATTGCCATCGGGTGAGCATCTCGAGGAAACCCGTTGTAGAACGATCGCATGTCCTCATGGATCATCGTGTGTTCGCGGATTCCGGATCGGAACTCGGTCGCCTGTTGAGCGTTGGGAAGTTCGCCGTTGATCAGAAGGTAAGCAACTTCCAGGAAATCGGATTTCGCTGCCAACTCCTCGATTGGATAGCCCCGGTACCTCAGCACGCCTTCTTCGCCGTTGAGGAATGTGATCGCACTGCGTGTGCTTCCGGTGTTTACATAACCTTCATCAAGTGAGATCAGCCCCGTGTCAGCTCGCAGGCGACTGATGTCGATTGCTCGCTCGCCCTCACTGCCCTCCACGACCGGCATCTCCAGCTCACTACCACCATACTGAAGTTTGACCGTGTCCGTTTTCTGCACATCCAAGTTGCTTGTGGTGCTCATCAGCGATTCCGTAAAGGTGGTGAAGCGGTTGGATTCCGAAGCCGGCAGTGGCGAATGGCGAACAAAATATGACCTGCAATCCGGCTGCACAATTCAATTGCTAGTTTAGCGGTGAGGCCAACCCCGGACAATCAGACGTCAAGGCAGATTGCCAGGCTTGAACCGGAATGCGACATTTCTACCCCAACGCTAAATTGACGATTGTTTGTCCACTGTCCCTGTAGGTAGCCACCCAGCCATGAATGTGAATGAGTACTTTGACGGAAACGTAAAATCGATCGGTTTCGAGAATTCCGAGGGACGGGCAACGGCCGGTGTCATGGCCGCCGGGGAATACGAATTTGGGACGAGCGAAAACGAAAGAATGAAGATCGTTTCAGGGAAACTCTCGGCCCAACTTCCTGGTCAAGCCTCCCCACAGCAGTTTTCAGCTGGCGACGAATTTCATGTCGCCGCAAACGAGAAATTCCAGGTCACCGTCGAAGAGCCAACGGCCTACCTTTGTTTCTACGGGTAAGCATTTGGGCATCTGCGACCCCGTAATCAGTGCGGCGTGAACGGCATCCGTGTTGCCTGAGAACCCTTTGGCCGCAGGTCAGGTTGCGTTTGTGAAGGACGCACGCCGACATCGTTGGAATCACGCGGCTTGGAGGCTGGCCGCAGGTTGGGCGAGGCGTTGGTCGGGAAGAGCATCGTGATACCAGTCGCCGCCAGTAGCGAAGTCAGCATGCCCCAGCCAACCACCTGAGCCAGGTTGGGGGCCACAGCCTGCGATTCCAGGCTTGCCGGTTGAGAGACCACAATGGCAGATTGAGGCCCTGCTTGCCGATTCGCGATCGCTTCTGCCGCGCGACGCTGCTTGGCAACCTGCTGAAGTTGCTGCTCCAACTCAAGAATCGGTGCCTGGAGTCTGGCGACTTGAGTTTCCTGATTGTTCTCACGCTGTAAGCTCACCTGCAAGCGATCGACAATTTCGGTCGCTGCCAAGAATTCAGCGTCCAGGCCGCGCAGTGTCACTGCCACCGCATCAAGCTCTTGCTGGATGGCTGCGAACTTTGGATTCTCTTTCTCGACCATCTCGATTGCCGTCGAAACGCTTTCCTCATAAGTCGCTTTTGCTTCGGCGACTTGTTTCTTGATCAACCGGGACGCAGGGTGATCTGGCTTGAAGTTCCCCGTCATTGCACGTTGCTTGGCCTGAAGCTCAAGCATCGTGTCTCGCAACTGCTTTTGATTCTCGTTGAGCGGCTTGGCGGCCAGTGGAACTGAAACGGTCGCTGGAGTCTCGCTCCGTCGTTTTTCCAACGCCAGCTTTCGAGCTTTGGCTGCCGATCGTTTGACTTCGCTATCCAGAATCTCGCCGCGTGCCCATTTCAGTTCCGACAGAACAATGTCTTTTTCCTCCGAGTCAGAGCGTTTGGTGTCTTCCCGTACCAACTTGGCCTGCTTCGCTTCGTCAATGGCTTGCCTGATCGCGTCTTGAATGTTGCTCTCAAGTTTCAGAAGCTGTGCTAGTGAGTCCGCCGCTTCCGACTTAGCTGGAATGAAGACATGTCGCGCCGAAAGGGCTCTCGTCCAAGCCTCAGCGATCTGCCGTGATTGCCCAGGAGACGAGCTCAGAAAATGGGCATCAATCGTCTTGTTGGAGTCGTCGATGTGAAACTTCGCTTTGCCGCGCAGCATCCTGGTCGCTCGCCCAGGGGCGCTCGGTCGCCGCGTCAGATCGGCGCTGGCGTTTCGATCATTGACGAGTTGGTCAGTGATTTCATTCAGAAGTTTGTGATCGTCGTGAGACGACCGGACGTCTTGCCAGGTTGGTGCCTCTGCCTCATCGAACCACGCGAAGCGGATCTGCACGCGAGATTGATACTGCCGCGGAGCAAAGTAAGCCGAGGCAATCGTGAGCACAGTTCCAGCGAACACGACACCAATGAACATTGGTAGGCGGTGTCGAATTCGTAACAGTTGCGAGGTCATGATCGCCACTCAGCCCAATGCCGGTTGCCAGTGAAGGGAAGGTCAGACGGCAATCATCCCGAGCACCGGGCACTCTGGCAACGGGCAGCAAGGATGGCGACTTTTGGCGAAAGGGAACTGTCGTCGATTTGTTGGCACTTTCAAATGTGAGCGCGGGATCGAAAAGCAGCCTGCAAGCGTCAATTACTGTCCTTTGCCTCTCGCCCCGGTTCTGGTCGGTGAGTGATGCAACCCCGTTACGAATCGCCCAGTAGCGTGGGGACCTTTTCACGCAACATGGCCATCTCTTCGGGAGTCTCACCCAGATACATCAGCAGACGCAAATCGTCGCGTGTGACCGTGCCACCGCTGAGCAGCCACGAACGGACCCGAAACAGCTTGTAGAGTTTGACCAATTTCCGATCGCTGACAAAGATCTTGTCATCGCGAATCAGCGTCTTGATCAGCCGTTGGAATTCGTTGAACACGTCGTCGGGAAAGAAGCGTGCTCGGTCGGTCGTCCCGCCGGATCCATCTTGACCGCCAAACAGAAACATCATGTAGCGATTCGCTTTGATCAGGTCGTCAAAGGAAGCGTGCCCTTCGACCCAAGGTTTCTGATTCAAGTTTCGATAGACTTCTGCTTTGAGTCCTGCATCGATGAGTTCCGAGAAGTAGTCGTTTTGCACCGGCAAGCTTTCGGCCTTCAGGACAAATCGGTCTTTCAGTGCACCAAGTTCGCCGTGCTCAGGGATTTCATTGGTTGCGGCGAACAGGACACGCAAGGCCACCGGTTGCGGCACGCCATCTTGATAGAACTTTTTCTCGTTGATGATCGTCAACAAGATATTCAGAATGGCGGAGTTTGATTTGAAAATTTCGTCAAGGAAGCCCAGTTTCGCCGTCGGCAATTTTCCTTTCTCGCGACGGATGTACCGACCGTCACGCAATTCATTGATGTCGATCGGACCAATGATTTCCGACGGCTCGGTGAACCGCGTCAGCATGTATTCGAAGTAGTCTTTCTGGTCGATCCCCAACGCGTCTTTGAACTTCAGCACCAGGTCGCTCTTGGCCGTGCCCGGCGGTCCGACCAGCAGCAACGGTTCTTGTGCAACAGCAGCGACGACCATCAAGTCAATCAAGTGTTGTTTGTCGACAAAGAATCGCCCGAGCGATGTGCGGAACCGGTTCAATCGAGTGCGGATGTCCTCCGCCTCTTCACGCAGTTCCTCGAACGTTGTTTCTTCTGCTTTATTTAAATCCGTGCTCATGGCCTTCCTGTTCAAATGTCCGGTTGTTCATTCAGCTGACACCGCGCGCCGATCAAGTTCCGGTTGCCTGTCGTACGTCGCGATGGATTCGAGATCGCACCAAGAATTCATCTTCATCAAGCCAGCGACGGGCCTCTGCGTTGAGAGAGAAGTCATCGCTGATCAGCGAGAGGATCGCGGTTTCCACGACATCCAACTGCGAAATCGAGAAGTGCGATGACGTCGCCATGCTGTCACTGATGTTCGGGACGTCACGCGCACCTTTCTTGCCGATAGCAAAAATCTGGTTGACTCTTTCTAAGGCTTCTTCGGCCGGTGCCTGCGAGACAGCGTTCAAGTAGGCGGTCGCCAGCGTTCTCTGTTCAATCGCCGGCAAGTCTCCGGCCTTCAGTCGTGTTCGGACTCCATCCGCGATTTCCCGGGCGCGATCTTCTTCGCCGAAGTAGTACCAGCCGCCTGCCACGCAAAGGAGTAGACGCTGGGCTCGCGATCCTTCAGTCGACTTGCGCTTGGCCACTCGCGATTTCTTGCTTCCCGTTGCCGTTTCGACTTGTTCGGCGACGCTGCCATAAAGGCGTCCAATCTGCTCTCGCATCCCCAGCTTTCGCAAGCCGCGGAACGATTGAGTGAACAGCGATTCGATCGCGTCCGAACGTTCCTTGTTTTCCGGAGTCGTTTGCGTTTCGATGCTGAGGTAATTCGAGACGATTTCAGGAAGGGCTTCCATCAATGCGTTGACGAAGCCTTGCACCATGTCCACTCGGCCGTAGTGTGCGGCGACGTGCAATGACCGCTGTAGCACGAGAGCTTTCTCCATTGGCTCCCGGCAAAGATCCAGGGCTGCTGGGACGTACTCCAGGATGCGGACCGCGAACTTCTCGCTGACTCGCGGCGCAAGTGGCAAGACTGCGGGTAGGATTCGCACCGCTTCTCGTTTGCCGCCGTGCTGGTTCATTAGTTGAACAATTTTGTCATTCAGTTGTTCGCGATCGACCACGTTTTGCAGCATCGCAAGGTCACGTCCTAAATCGTCCGCATAGCGTTGGTGCCAGTTACGAAACGGATCGATTCGGACATGAGGTTCCAGGATTCGTGATTGCTGACGCAATCGATCGATCTTGTATCGATCCATGCGATCCATTGTTTCTAGTTGGCTCAATAATTCATCGGGCAGCTGTTCTTCGACCGTTTGACCGACAAGTGCTTGCTTGATCCGCGCGTCGAAGGCTTGCAAGACCCATTGGTGCAACGCGTCAGCCTGGCCGAGTTTGTGGGCGGCGGGCGTCAGCACCTCGTCGCAACGTTGGGTTTCATTCACGCGAGCAAGTGCGAATGCAAAGATCAGATCGGCATACTGCTTGGTTTCAGGATTGCCTTGCAGAGTGGGTTCGACAATCCACGTGCCAACCTTTTCACGCAGTTGCAAGAGTTGGTCTCGCAGCACTCGGAAACGATCGGTGGAACCGCCAGTGCCGGTGCGCATGAAGGCGACCATGTCGAATTCGGGGGCCAAGCCCTGCTTGAAGAGGCGTTCCAGCAATCGGTCCCGAGCGCGTGCCAGCAGCAGCACGTCGTCGCCCGACATTCGGTACATCGCACACCAAGACAGCCAGGCTGCACGGATCGGCAAGTGGTTTTCCTGACGCTGCAGGAATTGTGTCAATTCGGTCTGTCGTTCAAGCAGTTCTGGCGGTGTCTGTTCTTGGTGGACAGCCCAGTGCAGGTAGGCAGCCACGAGGCCGGGTTCGGAAGATCTTGCTTTGCGATCCGCCATCACTTCGTCCAACGTATCCGGCGTCAGTTTGCCAACCGAAGAGCAGTGTTGCTCGCATCGGAGCCAGTCTTTTAGCGATTCGTTGTTGGGACTCGTTTCGTTCCAGAAACTATTGGACCAGCAGATCGTGGAGTCATGACGATGCATGAGCGCAGCATTGGCCATGCCCATGTTCTGCCACATTTGACTTCGTGAAGGCCCGTCCAAGGGTTCGTCGGATGTCTGGAATTGCTCCTCCAGTTCACGCAATTGGACTTGGAGTTCATCCGGTTCGTTCTTTTGCTTGGCAGGTTTGAATTCCAGTTGCGTCACATCCTCAGCGCCGGACATCTTCGTGCCCTTGGCTGCCTTATTGCCGCTGAACGACTTCGGTGTACCTTTGGATTCGGTTTCCTGTTTCGACGCTCCAACGGGCCGTTTCTTAGGGGGGCCCGGCTTCTTCTTCGGCCCGTCATCGGCGCAAACGAAGGATTCGAAATCAAACTGGTGCGACGCGACCCACTTTTTAAGCGGTTCCGCCTCGTGGTCGATCACGTAGTGGATCCAGTCGCTCAGCGGTCGGAATGCGCTGTCGTCAATCGATTGTGGCGTGAAGTCGCGGTGTTGAATCAGTCGGTCTTGATCGTGTTCGCTTTGTGGTTGGGGCATCAGCCAACAAATCTTGTCGGACTCGCTGGCTAAGAGTTTGTTGACAGCGTCGCGTCGAAGCGGTGGATGGAGACGTTGTCCGACGGGAAGAAACAGATTGGGGATCTTCAGGTAGGTTCGATGCTGCACCCCGTCCAGCACCAAGACGGGTGGGCTTTTCTTGCTGGGACGAACGCGGATGATTACCGTTGGGTCGGCGGCGTCCCCACTTGTACCCGCGACGGCAAAGGCAAGTCGGTGAATCAAGTCGTTGTCACTGCGGCGAACGAGATTCTCGACCTGCTGCATCGCATTGCCGGTCAGCACCCATAGTTCGGCGGACTCTTCGTTCCCGCCGTCGGTCAATTGCAGGGGAACCCGAATTCGTTCGGTTGGTTCTTGATCCTGAAAGTCGGTCGGTGAATCTGGGAGTTGGAATTCCAAGACATCGTAGACATCGCGGAATGCCCCTTCTTGCAGGAATCGCCATTGATTGTCGGCCGTGATCAGCAACCATTTTCCGGCGGGTGGATTCAGACGCGAACCCATCGGGTGCGTGTAGCCGACCGGCACCCAAACACGGGCGGACTGTTCGATAAAAGCATTGATCTGCGGTGAGGCGTCGGTTCGGTCGATCGCTCGCAGCATCGTGTAGTAGGGCGGCGCGGTGACTCGCAGCAAGGTCTTGGCGGTCCCGTTTTGCCCAACGTAGCGAAAGCTCTGACGATCATTGCCCAGACGCAGCATCTCGCCAACGATTTCTGGCAAGTGTTCTTCGCCATCGATTTCAAACAGAATCTCTGTTTTGTCGCTGAGTTCTCCTTCTTCGACCTTGCCCAGTGGCAGCGCTTGATGCCACGAGACAAGCTTCTGGAATTTCAGCTTCACGCTACGTTTGGATTCGACACCGAGCTTCTTTAGTTCAGCCGCGACGGTGCGACTGATTTTCTCGGGGGTGTCGATCAGAATCGCCTCGTCCAAGTGAGCGACTTTGGCGGGGGCACACTGGATCTCCTCGGAAACAACACGCGATGTCATCGCCAATTGAAGAACATCAATGTTCGGAAACAGCAGGATCAATTTCTAGTTGCCTTCTTCTTGTGCCTGTCGTTGATCCTGTGGATTGGAAACGGGAGTGTTCTCCGTCGCTGATTCTTCTTCACGCTCGACGATCAAGTTGCCTGCTTCTCCTTCGGTCAAAATCCCGCCTTCGATCAACTTGCCGACCAATTGTCGATGCTGCTGCTCGTGCTCATGAGGCATCGCATCTTCATCGCTGCGAAGATTGATCACGATGTCCTTCTTGCCCGTTTCCGGATTGACTCGCAAACGGATCGTCATTTCAGCCATGGGTTGCTCGATCTACGGAGTGTCGGAAGTCGAAAGTGGTCGTGTGAGAGTGCGAAGCACAGCAGATAGGATAGTATAGGGAATGGACTCTCAATCGCGGTTCAACGTTCATGGAAAAACGACCCTCTCGTGAACTCACTTTCGCACCATCAGCACATGATGCCGTTTCCAGCGAAAGAAGTTATTGAAGTGGAGACTTTCGAGAAGCATCACCATTTTCGCGGCCTCACGGCGCCTGGTGCACTGCGGTTCGCGTGGGGAATCCATTTGGCGTTCAAGCAAGGCGTGCGGTCTGTGGACGGGTTTGCACGAGATTTATGCTGATTTCCTGGGTCCTTCTGCCGAGTGGAATCTGGGGGTAAATTGCTGCTTCTTTGCCGCACAAAATCCCGTTTTCCCTAGTAAGAATGACATGAAAGACCTCTTTCAACTCAATGATGACGTTGCCGTCGTGATCGGTGGTACCGGCGAACTTGGTGGCATGATGGCCGAAGCTCTCGGTTCGGCCGGTGCGAAGGTCGCCGTGGTGGGACGAAACGAGGAGCGAGGCAACGCGCGGGCAAAGCGAATCAACGACGACGGTGGCGAAGCAAAGTTCTTTGCAGCCGATGGTCTGAGCGGTGATTCCTTGAACGAAGCACGTGAGCAGATCAAGCAATGGGCTGGCGGACCCGCCTCGGTGTTGGTCAGCGCTGCTGGCGGAAACCATCCTGACGCAACGATTCCACCGGGAGGCGACGTTTGCAAGTTGCCTTTGGAAGCGTGGCGGAGCGTATTCGATTTGAACCTTGTTGGTGGAGCTTTGCTTCCTAGTCAAGTTTTCGGTCAAGACATGATCGATGCAGGCGTTGGCAGCATCATCAATATCGCTTCGATGTCTGGCATCATTCCTCTTTCACGCGTGGTCGCATATTCGGCGGCGAAGTCTGCGGTGATCAATTTGACCATGTGGCTCTCGCGCGAGTGGGCGACCACTGGTGTGCGTGTGAACGCGATCAGCCCGGGATTCTTTCCCGCCGAACAGAATCGCAAACTGTTGTTCAACGACGATGGCAGCTACACCGAACGTGGCGGCCAGATCATTGGGCACACACCGATGGATCGATTTGGAAAACCCGAAGAGCTCGCTGGTGCCGTTATCTGGCTTGCCAGTCGCAAGGCGTCTTCGTTTGTGACCGGACAGAACATCGCCATCGATGGCGGGTTCGCATCCGTCACGATTTAGCTCTGCCGACGGCTCACTTTCCGAGCCGGCCTACAACCAGAGCCCTCATGTCGTTGGGCCAACGGTCCGCAACTCAAGCACCCCTCTCCATTTCACAGCATTCAAAATGATTGAACTACGTAGCGACGCGAAATACGCGATGGTCATTCCCACCAGCATGGGAACACGTTTGACTCCAGTGAATAATCAGCCGTTTCACTGCAGCGATACCTTCAAAATGCAGGGCACCAGTGCGGAGTCCAACGTGGGCAGCGTGTCTTCCTTCCTTGGCCTGCCTGTCAAGATTCTGACTGCGTTCGTCAAGGACAGTCCCGTTGCCCGTTTCTTGAAAGACGATTTGGCTCGTCGCCACATGGATTTCGAAGGACCCGAGTTCGAGCAGGAGACGCCTTGGGGAGTTCGTCATCAAATCAACATGGCCGACAGCGGTTGGGGCTCCCGCGGCCCACGCGTGCAGAACGACCGGGCAGGAGAAGTTGGACGCAAACTGAACGTCAAAGATTTTGATCTCAATCGGATCTTCGGCGACGAGGGTGCCAAAATCGTTCACATGTCCGGTTTGATTGCCGCACTGTCAGAAGAAACCAGCGAGTTCTGCTTGGAGATCGCTCGTGCGGCCAAGAAGAACGGTGCTAGGATTTCTTTTGACCTCAACCACCGTGCCTCGTTCTGGAGTGGTCGCGAAGCAGAGCTTTCTGCGGCATTCAAAGAGATCGCGAGTCTCTCGGATATCCTGATCGGCAACGAGGAAGACTTCCAACTCTGCTTGGACATCGAAGGCCCCGAAGCTGGCGGCAAGGACATCGGAGCGAAGATCGACGGCTTCAAAGAGATGATCAGCCGCGTGAAGCAGGAATACTCCGGTGCGAGTATGTTCGCAACCACGCTGCGTGAAGTGGAGAGTGCCAATTCACACATGTGGGGAGCGATCGTTTCTCACGGTGACGACTATCACGTTGTCGAGCCACGTCAAATCGGTGTGCTCGATCGTATTGGCGGCGGCGACGGATTTGTCGGCGGACTGCTTTACGGTGTGCTCAATGGCTGGGATGCAGAGAAGAGCACGCAGTTTGGTTGGGCGACCGGCGCGTTGGCAGCCACCATGTTGACCGACTATGGTCAGCCAGCCGATGAAGACCAAGTTTGGAGCATCTGGCAGGGCAACGCACGCGTCAAACGCTAAGCGAGCGCAACGTGGCTGAGGCTTCCAGCCGCAGTTTCTGTTCTGGAAGCCGCAGTTTCTGTTCCGGAAGCCGCCGTTTCTGTTCCGGAAGCCGCAGTTTCTGTTCCGGAAGCCACCGTTTCTGTTCCGGAAGCCACAGCCCTAGATGGTGGGAATGCTGCTCAGTGGACTCGGATCAGTTCCACTTTGAAATGGAGCGTCGCGTTTGGCGGAATCGTTGGCGGTTGGCCTCGCGGTCCGTATCCCAGTTCGGGTGGGACTTCCAATTCGATCATTCCGCCTTCGCCGACCAGCTGCATGCCCTCGGTCCATCCGGGGATCACATTCGAGAGTCCAAAGCTGGTGGAGTCACGACGTTCGTAAGAGCTGTCGAAAATCGCACCGTTATCCAGCCATCCCGAGTAGTCGACGGTGACGCGATCGCTTGGTGAAGGCTTTTTGCCTTCCGAGCGGCGCAGAATTCTGTATTTCAATCCAGAGTCGGTGACTGAGAATTCTTCGGGTGCGTCAGGGTCCATCATATTCGGGCCACGCGGGGCGGCGCTACAACCAGAGGCCAGCAGCAAGGCGGCCGTCAACAAGACACAAGATAAATGTTTCATTCGACATTCCGTTGGGGATTTTTTGGCAACCAATCGCTACGCACTAGGGCACTTGTTGGTTCGTGCCTTGCAATTCGTTGATTGCGCGGTTGGTGACGCGAATGATGTACTTATTGGGCTGATTCTTCAACGCTTTTTTTAGTGCGGGGATCGCGGGGCGGGCTTGTTCGTCCATCTCGTCCAAGACGATGGCAGCCGCCAAACGCCCCCATTGGTGCTCGCTTTCCAGTTCCTGCTCGAGGACCTTGATGGCAGGCCCGGCGTCGCCAAGCCGAGCGACCGCGCGTGCCGCAGCGATACGAACGCTGGGTGAACTGTCCTTCAGTGCAGCCATCACCGCGTCTTTTGAGGTCATCGCTGCTGCACCGATGTTTCCGATTCCTGTGGCGCCCCAGTATCGCACTGATGGATCCTCATCGGAGAGGGCTGCGGTCAAGTCAGGCAAGCTTGTTGGGCCGACGGATGCTTTGGTGGCGATGTCGACCAACCGACTCAGTTGGGCAGCGGAGTTTTCGTCTGCGTGCAAAATTCCGTACCGTGAGCCGGCTGCTTTTTCTTGGATCTCGATTTCTGCTTCAGGGATCAAGCCAATGTCGCCAACCTCGTTCTGCCAGTCTGCCAGCGCGTCGCGGAGTTCTCGCAGCTTGGATTGATGCTCCGGCTTGTCAGCTAGGTTGCGAATTTCGTGAGGATCGCTTTGCAGGTCGTAGAGTTCTTCGGCTGGTTTCGTTTTGGCGGAAAACAACGCCATCGCGTCGGACATCTTGCCAGACTCTTCCATGCGGCGGATCTCGCGCATCGTCGCGCCTTTTTCTGGCGTGTTCATGTACTGATAGTACGGTTTGAGTGGTTCAAAGTTTCGTACGTACCGGTAACGGGAATCACGAACGCTGCGGATGATGTCGTAGCGTTCGTCCATGCGATCACGGGCTCCG
Organism: Rubripirellula sp.; assembly: GCA_045110715.1. Lineage (GTDB taxonomy): Bacteria > Planctomycetota > Planctomycetia > Pirellulales > Pirellulaceae > Rubripirellula. The sequence goes on along the minus strand of JBGCGI010000190.1, from coordinate 18,456 downwards.
TAAACGTACTTGCGAGGCGGGCTCAAGTCCTTGCCCAGGAACGATCGACCTTGCGAGTAATCCGGCACAGGAAGCGACGCCAAGTTCAGTACCGTCGGACCGAAGTCAACTGAATTGATCAGTTGGTCGTCGACGCTGGCGGGTTGGCCTTGTCCATCGACTCGGAACTTGGCTGGAATCCGAATGATCATTGGGATCCGAGTTCCCGAATCGTACAGCCAGCGTTTGGCACGCGGTAAACCGACGCCATGATCGGACCAGAAAAAGATGATCGTGTCCTCATACAGGCCCGCCTCTTTGACCTGATCGATCAGGTCACCAGCGTAATGGTCCAGCGCAGTGATCAACTCGTAGTTGCGTTTCCAGTCCTCTCGCGTGATCGGCGTGTCTGGATAGTACGGTGGCAGTGTGGTCAGCTTGCTGGCGTCTTGAAGCTCGCTGTCGCTTAGGTTTGCGGTGACTTTCTTGTACTTTGAAGAGTCGGCAATCCCGCTCTCATGGCAGCCTGTGAAATTGAAGACCGCAAAGAATGGTTGCTCCTCGCTTTCGCGGTTCTTCCAATGCGCTTTGCCTCCCGATTCGTTCCAGATGGTTTTGGAAGAGGGCTTCTTGAACTGGTAGTCAGTCTTGCTGTTGTTGGTGCAGTAGTAGCCCGCATCCTGCATTGCCATCGGAAACGGTTTCAGCCAAGTAGGCATGTCCGCGTTGCACCGCATGTGATGAGTGCCAATGCTGTTTTGGTACAAGCCCGTGATGATCGTCGAGCGGCAGGGCGCGCAAACACCGGCCGCAGTAAACGCATTGGTATAGCGTGTGCCTTCGCTGGCCAGTTCGTCCAGCCGAGGTGTGATCGCATGTGGATCGCCATAGCAACCCAAGTGTGCGCTAATGTCTTCAGCAGAAATCCACAGAATATTGGGACGCTCGGCGGCTTCCGCAAAACATGCAATGAGAGAAAAGAAACAAAGGAACGAAAGGGATCGGACCATGGCGACAGCACGTCAGAAACGGAGGGAGGGGATGGAAGATGGGTGAGATTCTAACTCAGACAGCAAGGGCGCGTCGAAAGTCGCTGCGGCTTCCAACCACCATGTGAAAATGACTCTGCTCAGCTAATTGGCGGGGGGAGAATATGGATTGTCGCTAGACTTGGGATAGAACTCATTTTCTGGTTCGGCGGCAGGGACGCTGGATTGGCGGCCCGTAAATGCTGCGGCCAGCAGCATCCCGATCGCGACAGAGTGCAAAAGACTCGATAGGACCGAGTAGGCCGCGAGAGAGATGGCGATGTTCTCCGATGCGAGTCGTGCCAGCACAATTCGGAGCAAAAAGCTAAACACCTGCAACAGCAGCAGCATCGTGATGCCAACGATTGCGTACGACTTGGCTCGGCTGCCATCCCCCGATTTTGTGGAAGCCCAAATCAACGCTGACACCAAGAATAGCAGCGTGATCAAGCTGGAAAGAGCACTTAACAACATCGGTCCAGTTGACGAACTCATCGGCATCTTTCTTTTCGTAGACGAACAGAGCATCATGGTTGGAACTGGCAAACTTGAATTGCGTCTACCAGCAAGGAAATGATGTACCTAGCTTTTGAAATCCTATTCTACCTCGGCTTGGTCACGATTGGGTGCGGACTGCTTTGGTCATTGGTTTCGCTGGTTCGTCGGCGTTGGAGCGGAATGCGCTGGGCGGCCCTGCTCGTTTTGGTCGGCGTCGCTTGCATTGCGACACCGTTTATCTATACCCGCACTCAGATCGTAGACTTGGGCCCGCAGATCCGATTGGTGCAAGGCGAGAAGCACATCACTCTGACCGGCTGGGATCAGGAAAGCTACGCCTCGTTGGAGGCCCATCCGGAAACGATTGTGCTGCAAATGGCCAATCAGGATGTGACGGATCAGACCCTCACGCATTTGCGTGGCATGGCGAACTTGAGAGAATTGGACTTGAATGATTCGCAGGTCAGCGACGATGGGCTCGCGGAACTGTCCAAGCTGACCGCACTGAAACGCTTGCGTCTGCGTGGCACACGAATCACGGATCGTGGCATGGGGTACTTGAGTCGGTTGCCCGAGTTGAAACAGTTGGATTTGCGACAGACACTGATCAGTGACGATGCGGTTGAGCAATGGGAAGCTGCCGGTGAAGGCCGGCGAGCGATTCAATAGCCCGAACATGAATATGAAAACGAACGTGAAGATGAGACTGGATCCCCGTCGTGGTCACGACCTTTCGCATGCACGGTACTTAGCCACCGCGTGTGATCTCGCTTACTTTGAGGAAGCCGAGGGCAAAGAGCAATTCGCCAAGAAGTTGGGTTTGGACGCAAACCTCGTGAGCGTTGACAACACCCAGGCTTACGTTGGTGAGAATGACGAGTCGATTGTGATTGCCTTTCGCGGTTCCCAGTCACCGACCAGCTTGGATGGTGTCAAAGATTGGTTGTTGACCAACGCGCGGAATTTCTTAGTGCTTCCCGAGGGTCGCTTGGGAACCGATTTCGCAGCAGCAGGCGTTGGTGCACGATTTCATCGCGGCTTCATGGAAGCACTGTCCGAGATTTGGGCTTCGCTGTACGACAGGGTGGATGAAGCGTACTCGCGCAGCGAGCGACCGGTTTGGGTGACAGGGCACAGCTTGGGAGGAGCATTGGCACTGTTGTGTGCTTGGCGAATGCATCAGCAATTCGTCCCGATGCATCAAGTGTGCACCTTTGGCGCGCCAATGATTGGCAACCTCGCCGCGGCGGAGGCCTACAAACGAGAGTTTCCGGGCAGGGTTTTTCGGTACGTGGACGCCGGAGACCTGGTTCCTCGATTGCCGATGATGAGTCTGCTGAGCAACAACTATGGACACTGCGAAACGGAGATCGTCGTCGGCGAGTCGACGATCACGACTGCTGCGAAGTTGATCACGACCGTTGCGGTCGACACCGTGGACGGAGCGATTGACTCCAGGGTAGCAGACCTGATTTGGGGCGAACTGAAGATGGGCATGCCATCGCATTTGATGGGCAACTACCTGAGTCGGTTGGTTGAGACCGACGAAACCAAGGAAAACGCATGATCAAGATCAGAGGACTATTGGCTGTGGCTTTGTTATTCGGTTCAGCGACGCATGCGACCAGTCAGGTCGTGGTTGCTCATCGCGGTGCTTCTCGTGATGCACCTGAAAACACGCTTTCTGCCTTCAAACTTGCTTGGCAACAGGGAAGCGATGGAATCGAAGGTGACTTTTATCTGACCGCTGATCAGCAGATCGTCTGCATTCACGATCGCGATACAAAACGCACGGCAGGGATCAAGAAAGTCGTCGAACAATCAACATTGGCCGAATTGCAGACGCTGGAGTACGGCAGCTGGAAAGATCCGAAATGGAAAGGCGAACCGATTCCGACTTTCGAGGAAGTGCTACAGACCGTTCCCAAAGGAAAGCTGTTCGTGATCGAGTTGAAATCGAAAACAGCAATCGTTCCGGTCTTGAAGGCTGAGCTCGCCAAGCATGATACCGGCCACATCGAGTTGCTGATCATCGCTTTCGATCAAGCAACGGCGGCCGCCTGCAAAGATCAGATGCCGACGGTGAAGGTCCACTGGTTGACCAGCTTCAAGGAGTCCAAAACAGACTCGAGTCTTCATCCCACCGCCCCCGAGATCGCAGCGATCGTTCGCGAGCTTGGCGTGGAGGGCGTCGGCATGCAAGGGAATCGTGATGTGATCACGAAGGACTTCGCTGCAAAACTTCGAGCCGGCGACTGCAACGAGTTCCATGTCTGGACGATCGACTCTGTCGACGACGCGAAGTACTTTCAGTCGCTCGGTGCAATCGGCGTGACAACGAATGTGCCAGCGGTGATTGGCGATGCCATTCGCGACAAAGTTCCTCGCTAGATGCTGGTGAAGTCGATCACGTCGATCAGCGGGCGTCCGGTGCGACGACGCATCCATTGTCCGAATTCGAATTGTGTGCACCAGGCTGCGTGACGCAGTTTGGGCAGCAGTGTTGGTGCGACGACTCGCGTGTGGAACACACGACGTGATTCAGTCGCCATGCGTTTCTTGTACTCTTCGTCGCCACGCATGTAGTCGATTCCGGCCAGGTCGTTCTGATAGACCTGCTGGATGACGTCAACGTTCAGCAGTCGACCGGGCTCGAATTCGGAAGCATCCACGTCGTAACCGGCGCTGTAGGAATACTGGACGCGGTTGCCGCCGATAAAGTTGAGTTCCGCGCCAATGAACTCACCAGCATGCTTCAGGCCGACCAAGTACAGACGCTGCTTGCTCGAGAAAGACTTAGCGGCCTTGGCAACGAACTCACGAAAAGTTGGATCGGCGTAGCTTCCCGCTTCGCCCGCTTCGTTCCAGCGACGTTGATGCAGGTCGATCAATCTGTTCAGAATCTCATCGACTTGTGGTTCGGTATTCGCAACGACTTTTTCAACATCAGTTCCCGCTTCGAGCACCTTCAACCACCTGCGCATTTTTCGACGCTGCGTTTTTCCGTGCTTGGCCAAGTGCTCATCCCAAGATCCCGCGTGGGGACGAAACCAAGTGCTCATCCGCGATTGTGCATGTAGTGACGCGCCACCGGATTTCAGGCTGCGACCGAGTTGGGCCATCGCCGGGTCGCCCTCCACGACTCCATCCAGGTCGATTTGATCCCAACCAAACTGCTGATCCGAAACGCATTCGGTCAAGAACTGCCCCATGGCATCAGCGACTTCGTTGGCGTCTTCGTCAGCGACCAAGATCGAGGCGTAGTCGCTGCAGGCTTGCCCGTCACCGATCAGTCGTAGCGTCTTGCTTTGCGAAGGAGCGGGCGAAACGTAGAGCGGCAGGATGCCTCGAAGTCGGTTGTCTTGATCGCGAGCGGTCAAGATTCGAGCCTCGAGATTGTGGCCGAAAGTGTCCCACCAGGGGCGGAGCCAAGCGGCCTCACGAAACGGCACTCCACTTGCCAGGGAATCCCAGGTTTGGACGTCATCAAGGAGGCTACGAATTTGATCAGTAAACTCAATGCGGAGCATGTCGGCTCAGGCTTTCGGTCAAGCGATTTGTTGCGGCGCCAATGAGGCTGCCGCTCTTATAGAAACCGTAGGCTGTTGGAGCGAACAGGGCATCGCGGCGTTGTGTTTCCATTACAATGCAATCGGTGAACAGTCGGGTCAGCCGCTATCACCAAATCAACCGATACGATCAAACCTGTACCCACGACCACGAATCAGTTGCGTCATGAATTACCGAATCACCAGCGTCGCTTTCGCAGCGGCTTTCTGCACGTTGTTTCTTGCCCCTGAAGGCGCGGAAGCTGAGTCTCCTAAGCCCGGCGCCGATACGTGGGCGCGGTTTCACGGCGTCGAGGGGCAAGGCCTCGTCGCCGAGGGCAAGATCCCCCAGGTCTGGCAAGATTCGGACTATGCATGGCGACACAAGGTCAGTGCCTTCGATGTTGGGTCGCCCGTCGTCCATGGTGGACGTGTCTACTTCCTCTCTTCGGAGCCGAAGTCGCAGCAGATATCGGTGCAGTCCTTGGACGTCCGTACCGGCAAACTCCGCTGGGCAAAGAAGTACGATCATCCGCAGCATCATTTGCACAAACGCAACACGTATGCTTCTTCGACGCCTGCCGTCGACGATCAGCATGTCTTTGTTGCCTGGTCGAACCCGGATCACACCTACTTGAAGTGTTTCGATCATGATGGCAACGAGATCTGGTCACGTGATTTTGGGACTTGGCAGTCTCAGCATGGTTTCGGAACCTCGCCGCGTATCTTCGGTTCCATGGTGCTGTTGCTCAATTCGCAGCAGGGCGAACAATTGAAAGGTGGTGATCTGCCGGGCAAGAGTCGGGTGATCGCAGTGGATCAAGCCAGCGGCGATACGGTCTGGGAGACGCCTTTGGAGACCACGCGGGTTTGCTACGGAGTGCCCGCGATTTATCAGGCCAATGGCAAAACGCAAATCATTGATGCGAACACTGGCAACGGGATGTTCGGGCTGGATCCCACAAGCGGAAAAATGCTTTGGAATTTGAAGGTGTTTGAGATGCGAGTTTGTTGCACACCTCTGATCGTGGGTGACATCGCCATTAGCTCCAGTGGCAGTGGTGGCGGTGGCAACCATCTGGTTGCGGTACAGATTCCCAAGGACGCATCCGAGCAACCCAAGCAGTTGTATCGGATCGATCGTGGCGCCCCCTATGTCCCTACGCCAGTCGTCAAAGGCGACCGCTTGTTCATGGTCGACGACAAAGGCATCGCGTCGTGCATCAACGCGAAGACAGGTGAGCAACTTTGGATGGAACGCATTGGTGGCAACTTTGGCGCATCGCCGATCATTGTCGGTGATGTGATGTTGATGATCAGTTTGGACGGAAAAGCGACGACGGTGAAAGCGAGCGACGAGTTTCAGAAACTGGATTCCTTTGACTTGGGAGGTCCAGTTGGAGCAACGCCAGCTTATGTCAACGGGCGACTGTTGCTCCGCGTTGGCGACGAGATTCGCTGCTTGGGTGGCGACGCGATCTGATGAAGCTGTCGGAAGTCGCGGGTTTTCTAGTTCGAGTGTTTTTGCTTTTCGCTTGGGGGCGATGTTTTGTTGAATGATGATCTCTATTACAAGCACTCGGGCCGCGTCGGATTTGCTGCACCCCTGATTCTTGTCGTCGGTATCCCGCTGATCATTTTGCTTTCGGCGATCTATTCCTACATCGTGGTCTATTGCCCTGTCGTGGGCTACGTGAACGTCGTCTTTCTGTACGGATACTGGATCGCTAGCGGAACGGTGCTGGGAGGGCTGGCAAAGACTGGCAAGTGTCGCAATCCGATGCTGCTGTTTGTTTTGGGAGGTGTCGTCGGTCTGGTTGGCCTCTATTTCGCATGGGTATTCTTCGTCAAAGCATTGTTTCCGGATGCGTCCGTTCTTGCTTTAACGATGAGTCCGATGAACCTTTGGGAGATTGCGGTACGTATCAACGCGGATGGTTGGTGGGGGCCCAGCGGTGTCTTTCAGTGGGCAATCGTCGGCGCCGAAGCGGTTGCCATGGTGGGCGGCTTGGCTTGGCTGGCCTACGCAAGCGTCGATCGCGAAGTCTTTTGCGAAGACTGCGGATCGTGGTGTGAGCCGTTCGAGACGATTCAGTTGGAAGTCACCGAAGAACTCTTGGCGACTCCGCAGACGGGCTGGAATCACTTGGAACTGCTCGGGTTGGAGCCCGCCGAGCCAACCGACTATCCCCGGCTGGATGCAGAAACCCTGCAGTGCACCGGGTGCGAGCTGACCCAGGCGATTCGCTTCAAGATGATGACCCAAGTGATGGATGACGGGCAGCCGAAAGAACAAGCCGAAGACATCCCAGGGATCTTGGTGCAGAAGAAAAGGGGCTGATGCCGGCCTCAAACCAGCTGTGTTCGCGTTCACCGGATCGCCAAGCGATAAATGGCGAACACGAACATGCTATCGAGAGACTACTTTCGCGGGCTGCGAAATAGATTCAGGGCGAGGATGTGTCCGACATCATCGATCGTCTGGCCAGAGGAAGACTGACAGAAGGCAGTCAACAAAAGAAGCAAGCAAAAGAATGCGTTGTGAGCCTTATTCAAGACAAACCTCACTCGGAAGAAAAAGCTTGGGGTGAATTGGCAAACCGGGGCCTTTGGGTTCATCGCTACTCATTGATAAAAAAACTGCTCCCGAAGTCGTTGGCTTCCTCGCTCGTCCCGACCGGGCGCTGTAATCCCTACAGGAGGCATTGCTTCTCGCTGAGCCAGTGTTTTTCCGCGACAGAGGACGACGCTTTCGCTGATGACCGAGACATTCCAAACGTCTGGCATCGATCGAAAACGCTCGGGTGAAACATGTGGAGAGTTGGGGCCCAAACCATCGGCTGCAACTCAAGTTGCCGGAAAAGACACCACTAATATCGTGGACAAACGTGCCCTACGAAGCGGCATCCGGGGCGGATGAGAAAGCACCGGTTCAGATCATTCAGCAGTGATGTCTGTAACCGGCTAGAGGTAGGCGAGCAAACCTTAACCTTTTTTTTGGGTAAATATTGAACGCACTCGGTTGCATTTTGTTGTTTGTTGATTTGGAAATCGATAGGTTGAAATAGGTGTTCCGTTGTTTTTACTTCGATTGACGGGCGGATCACAATTTCGAGCTGTATTTCCGCTCATATGGGCATGCGTTCCCCACTTCCCGGGGGGCGTTTAACAAACTCGTATTTTTACTTGGTTAGATTCATGAAGTACTCAAAGCAAAAGAGAGGTTTCACGTTGGTGGAACTTCTGGTGGTGATCGCAATCATCGGCGTCCTCGTCGGATTGCTGTTACCGGCGGTGCAAGCCGCGCGCGAAGCTGCTCGAAGGATGAGCTGCAGTAACAATTTCAAGCAAATCGGCCTTGGGATTCACAATTATCACTCGGCGTACAAGCAACTTCCGACGCATGGTACGGGAGCAAATGTAGAACCCCACGATACGGGAAATACCCAGCATTGGAGGAATACAAACGATTGCAGCCGTGAGCGTCTCAGTATGCTCGTTGGAATTTTGCCGTTCGTTGAACAACAAGGGCTTTGGGAGCAAATCTCCAACCCGAATGCAAGTCGAACGGACGGTAACCTGATGGCAGCGATTGGTACACCAACCAACCCTTGGGTTCCGATGGGGCCCACCCCCGATCGGATCCAATACATTCCCTGGTTCACTGAAATCCCTACCTTCCGATGTCCCAGTGATCCGGGAGTAGGATTGCCCGCTCTAGGCCGTACGAACTACGGGGCTTGCCTCGGCGACTCGATTTGGTGGTCTATGCTAGGCACAGGGAATGTAAGACGCGTACAAACACAAGGGGCAGCACTGCAGGCTCGAGCCGCTTGCCGAGGCTTTTTCGTCACAGCCTCCGAATCAAAGTTTCGTGACACGCTCGATGGCTTGTCGAACACCATCGCAATGGGTGAGATCGTTACCGCGCTGCAAGATGGCGACAAACGCGCTAACGGCATCGCAACCAATGGAGGCAACGCGAGCCCGTTCGGTCTTGCCGCGTTGCGAAGAAACCCCTCGATTTGTACGGACAACGGCTACATCAATCCCGCACGGCCGCAATTCTATCTGCCGGAGTGGCAACAGCAAAACCGACGCAACTTCGGCCGAGGGCATCGTTGGGCTGACTGCCTGCCAATCATGTCTGCAGTCATGACCATTCTTCCTCCAAACCGTGAAGCGTGTGGTCGACACAATGCTTTGGGAACAACCCTGGTGGCAACGCCTTCAAGTCGGCACCAGGGTGGTGCGCACGTCTTGATGGGTGATGGAGCCGTTATCTTCATGACCGACTCTGTCGAAGCGGGCAACCCACGCATCGAAAATGTTTGGCGGAATGGGACGGGTGCTTCCGTACCAGGATCCCCAAGCCCCTACGGATTGTGGGGGGCGCTTGGTACACGAGCTTCCAGAGAGGTCATTGAGGAGCAGTTGAACCAGTAGTCCGAAGGATCTTCAAGCCGCCCAATTTGGTTTGTCCCGGTGGGCGGCTGTTTTTAGTTTTTTGCTCACCCCCACATACACAAGAAGAATCGATGAAGTCAGTTTACGCTTGTCTGGTAGTTTTCATGGTCACCGTTTCCCTCGCCGGTTGTGGAGGAAAGGAAGGAAACAAGCTTGCCAATGAAGACTTAACCGCTGAAGATTTCGCCAAGTACGAAGCCGACTTGGCTGCTGCCAGCTCAGACGCTGATTATGATGAGGGAACCGAAGAGTAGCCATTCCGTCCACGGGGTCAGCGGAATTATCTAACCTTGTGATTTGCTGAACAGATCCCGCGCAAACAACGTGCCCCTGCCGCGGCCTTGGAGAGCCAAAGCCGAGGAAGGGGCGCTTGTTGACGGAACTTCCAACGGTCACCCATCTCCGAAAACTCGCAGGCCACTCTCCCCCTGCGACAACTCGTGTGCGTTGTCCAAAGGCTATCGCTGGACCAAGGCTGCGGCGATTTGTGCAACCACCGGTACTAGGTCAGCTCGAGCTTGTTGAAGGTTTCTCGCGCGAGTCGAGGACAGGCCATGTCGCTCAACGTCACTCAGGTCACGCGAAAGCTGCTCCCAGCCATCGAGCATGTGTTCGGCCTCGGTTTGCAGAACGCTCACCTCCGCTCGTTGACTTAACTTGGAGTGCAACTGTTTCGCGTGATGAAAGAACTCATGTGACGATGCCACAATCGAGTCTCTGTAAGCAGCAGGTTGAAAGTAGCGTTTGTATCGTTGGATATCGGCCTCGAAGTACTCAGCAGAACCTTCCAGTGCCGCGGCGGCCTGGATCAGTTCGTCAAAGCGAATCGACTGGCCGCTTCCCGGCGTGACGCCCAAAGCAACGCGGATACGATCGCATTCCTGGTCGATGGCAGCCAGCGTTGCTCGCTTCATGCTTGATATCTTCGCGCATCCGGATCGCAGTGTGTTCCAGTCCGAATCGATCTGGCTGAACTGACGTGCCAGGTCTGCGCGGGATGCATTGCGCTTGCTCGACTCGGTCAGTTCACCGCACAGGCGGTACATTCGGCGGCTGGTTTCCAGGACCCGGACCTGCTCTCGAGAGCTGAGCGAAACCATCGCGCGAATGGTCATTTGGTCCAGAAGGTCTGCGGTCGCGTTGTGCAAGCGGTTGGCCGAGACCGTCAAGCTGCCGGCGTTGTAGGGCGGCGGCATCCACAGGAGGGCGTAGGTCTGATCGCCAGCTTCGCGAATTCGATCCAGTCGGCGTTGCAAGTAAGGGTCGTTCAAAGCATAGACCTGTTGGCTGAATGCTCCCCAGCCTCGAACGAAGTCTGTGAACCGTGTGACCACATCTTCATAGGAGGTTTCGTCGACTCGATCTGCCTCCCGTAGCAAGCGTTGGCGAAGCAGGCGGCAGTCGTGCGTCAGTCGTTGCACGTCTTGCGGTGAAATCCGAGCCATCTGCAAATCGTCCATCAAGGTCAACATGTGGGTCGAGGCGATCACCATCAGGTCATGCAACTCATGCCGATCAAACTGGGGTTGAAGATGGAGCTGACGCGAAATCGTACTGACGAGTTTGTCGCACGTTCGGATGCTGGTGGTGCATTGGTTGCTCAGGCCGTTCATCGAACGCAAGCGGAAGGAGAGATTGCGCCAGCGTGCATCGAGTTCCGAATATGGTTCGGCAATCGGAGTCAAAGCCGCCAGTCCGTCACAACGTTGGATCAACGCTCGAGTGTCCGCCGCGACTTGGAAGGCCTCCGGAAGTAGTTCGCGAATGGCCGGGTTCTTGGCCGCGCCACTGCGCATGTCACGGACGAGTGGATCCATGGCGGCACTGAAGGCCACGATGTTGTTTGCGAATTCTGCGGCCTCACGACTGCGGACATTGATCGCGCCCATGGGTGGGGTGCCGCGGGTGCCAGGGCGAGAACGGTCTGGGTTGATCGGCTGCAATCCGCCAGGGCGATTGGTCCTGGAAGGATTGTTGGGAAAGATCGAGCCTGGAACGGGGACAGGCTGAATGCTAGTTGGTGGCGCTGTCTTAGGTCTCCGGGCTTCTAGTTCGGCCTCCGCGCGTTTGCGTTGCTCGCGTTCCAACTGCGCGTCAGCGATCGTTCGAAACAGATCTTCGATCAGTTGCCCACGTTGTGCATGCACAGGAGTGGCTGGGACGAAAAACGTCGCCGAAAGAACGAGAGTCAGAAAAGGTAGATATGATCGCATGAGGTTGGCCTCGATTGGTGCTGGCAAAGAGACACTCAATATACGCGATTTCTCGTGAATACCAGTTGGCTAAAGAATCGCCGAGCAAACGACTCGGAATGGATTCAGAGAGCGGAATGGCACCGTGGCGTATTTGACGACGCGCTGACCGGTTGTGGCCTACCGGATTGTGCTCGTGAAACCTGATGGCCGCCTCGAATCGCTGCTAGCGGTACTCGGAATCCCTGCCTCGTTGGGATCTGCTATCCCAATCCTTGCGCCATTTTCGTTCGTTTCGATCGGTTTCGCTTCTCTTCAGCAGGTCGCCAAGGCTGGGCCATTTCAGCGCGGACCGTGAACTGCTGCAACCGGAGCAAACAGGCAATGCCAGGATGACGATCAAAAGGATGATTCGCACGGCGACGACTCCAGAGTTAACAGTGTTTTGGGCGTTCGATAGGTACGAATGGGGGTGGCCCGAAGTCAACAGCGATTCGATTCACCGCAGGGTTGCTCGTGTACTGAAGGTGATCAGAAGCGGTGTGTTTGCCGCACGTTTGGCTTCGCAAGCTGCTGAGGAAAACGAGCGCCCTTGCCAACGGTGGATCGAGCCTGTGTAGATTGCAGGGATCGCGACGTCGTCCAACATTTCACTCTCTCCAACGATCGCTTGATCACCATGTCCGACCTCACCGAACTTGAAGCGTTGCTTAGCGAAGTTTTTCGAGAATCCGTGAGTGTTGAAGGCGATCAGCGACACGAACAGGGAGATGCTGAGCTTTCGATTGTCGAAATGGGTTACCAAAGACGCACCGCAGATGGTGACGGACGACATCACTATCAACGTGTGCGGCAAACGGCGATCGTCTCCCATGATCCCGAATTGGAGTTGCCCGAATTCAGGCTTGCGCCACGAGCAAAGGGAATCACAGCTGGTTTGATGTCGATGCTGGGAGGAATGGGCGATATCAACTTTGATGACTCGCCAACGTTTTCGAAGGAGTACTTTCTACACGGCTGGGCGGAAGAACCTGTCCGACTGCTGTTCAACGAACAGCTACGTGGCCAGTTTGCCGAGAATCTTGGATGGAGTGTCATCGGGAAAGGAGATGCGTTGGTCGTGTTTCGGCACAACCAAGTCATCGACGGTGACATCGAACGTCAGAAATTCACTCAGGAAGGGCTTGCGTTGCTGGCGTCGTTTCAGCAAGCCGAAGAGGCGCTGGATGCCCAGCCGAGCTTGCGCCGTGAAACGACAGCCGAAGATCTATTGACGACGGCAGACCGAATGGGCGGTTTGGCTGGAGCGATGCTGACACGGCAACTGCAGAAGATCGGCGTTACTCGAAAACAAATCGACGCGTTCGTTGCCGAGAGCAAACCTCGGGACATCCCACCTGGAATGAAACGCCAAGTCTTGGGAGACAACCTTCCATTGGTTTTCGCTGGTTTGATGTTCATCGTGATTGGGCTTGGTATCGGAATTGGATTGCTGCTGTTCAAGAGTGACGAGATTCCTTGGTTTGCCTACCTGTTTCCAATTGTTCAGCCGTTCGTTGGGGCTGTGATTCTGTTTTTTACCCTGCGGCATCGAAACCGAAAGCGACGCACTCTGCAGCACGGCGAGCTGGTCGAAGCCAAGGTGGTGGGGATTCAGTCAACCGAGACAACGGTGAATGATCAGCGTCGATTCAAAGTCACGGTTGAGTACGCAGATCGTGACAAGGTCATTCGAAAAGACATGAACGCCTACGGAGGATCGGTCGACCTCGCGCGAAAGTGCCAGGACGAGGACAGGCCGATTCGCATCCTGATTGATCCGCAGGACCCCGATCATGTGGTTGGAATTGATATGCTATTGGTATTTCAAAAATAGCCTGTCCGGGGCTGGGGAAATGTAAGGTCGGAGGCAATGCAGACGCATCCGCTTTGGCCTACAATGCGGCGATCGACGCCCCTGCGTTTTGTACTTCGAATACATCCAGTCGGCTTTTCCCGGCGCTGTCCCACTCAACCCAGACATTCATGAACCAAAAAATTCTTGCAACCGCAGCATGCGTGTTTTTGTGTCTTGCGACCAGCGGCTCTACTGACGCGGCAGACAAGCCTAACGTTGTCATCGTGATCACCGACGACCAGGGGCACGGAGATCTTTCCTGCCATGGCAATCCGATTTTGAAGACGCCGGAAATCGATAAGCTGTATGCGGATTCGGTTCGCTTGAAGGATTACCACGTCGCGCCCACCTGTTCGCCAACACGAAGTGCGTTTTTGACCGGGCACTGGACCAATCGCACCGGCGTGTGGCACACCATCATGGGCCGCTCGATGTTGCGAGAGAACGAAGTCACGATGGGCCAAGTCTTTCAAGACAACGGCTACGCCACTGGCATGTTTGGCAAATGGCATCTCGGCGACAACCATCCCTATCGTCCTGAGGACCGTGGCTTCACGGAAGTGATGCGGCACGGTGGTGGAGGTGTTGGACAAACTCCCGACTATTGGGACAACGCCTACTTTGATGGCAGTTACTGGCACAACGGCACGCCCGAACCGGTCAAAGGTTTTTGCACCGACGTGTTCTTCGACTATGCCAAGCGATTCATCAAGACGCAAAAGGATGCAGGTCAACCTTTCTTGGCGTACATCGCGACCAACGCTCCGCATGGGCCGATGCATTCACCAGAAGAGTTCAGCAAGCCGTATCAAGATCAGAACGTTAACTTGGCAAACTTCTATGGCATGATTGCGAACATCGACGACAACGTTGGTAAGCTGCGATCGTTCTTGCAGGCCGAGGGGCTGGCGGACAACACGATTTTCATTTTCACCACCGACAACGGAACATCCGCCGGCGACAAAGTTTTCAATTCCGGGATGCGTGGCAAGAAGGGCAGCGAATATGACGGCGGCCACCGCGTGCCATTGTTTGTTCGTTGGCCAGCCGGGGATCTGGACGGCGGTCGTGACGTTGAGCCGATCACAGCTTATGTGGATGTGCTGCCGACCTTGATCGATCTGTGCGACATCAACCCACCCAAGGACGTCAAGTTCGATGGGACTTCGATCGCACCGCTGCTAAATGAATCGGCCCAAGATTGGCCTGACCGTTTGTTGGTCACGGATTCGCAACGCGTCAAAGACCCAATCAAGTGGCGCAAGAGCGCGGTCATGTCGACTCAGTGGCGGTTGGTCAACGGCAAGGAACTGTATGACGTGAAAGCAGATCCGGGACAAAAAAGCGACGTGGCGGCTGATCATCCAAAGGTCGTTTCCCGCATGACGGACTTTTATGAAGCATGGTGGGCCGAACTGCTGCCAACGTTTGCCAATGCCACGGCGATTCATCTTGGGCATCCAGACGACAATCCTGCGCGGCTGACATCGCACGATTGGATCACGACCAAAATGACTCCGTGGAATCAGCAGCAAGTACGCAAGGCCATGAACGGAGACAGCAACACTGGGTTCTGGAATGTCGAAGTGTTGGAGCCGGGAGCTTATGAGATTCGTCTTCGTCGTTGGCCAGATGAGGCTGACATGCCGATCAATGCGTCCTTGCCTCCAGGGGCAGCTGTGCCGGGAGTCGACGCGTATCGGACGGCGCCAGGCAAAGCGATCCAGCCGGTCAAGGCGACGCTGCGAATTGGCGGCATGTTCGTGACCCAGGATATCGATCCAAACGCAAAGGAAGCGTTCTTTCAAGTGGCTTTGCCAGCTGGTAAAACCAAAATGACAGCCCAGTTTGAAACCAAAGATGGCGAAGTGTTTGGAGCTTACTTCACTTATGTCAACCATATCTTCAAGGATGAGTAACCCGAAAGCACTTGCTGCGAGTTCCATGCTTGGCATTGCATCGTTGGTGCTGGTTGGTTGTGGCGGCGAGGAGAATCTTCGCCGTGCTGTCTCAGGAAGCGTGCAGGTGGATTCTGCTGATGGCAACGGTTTGATTCGTTTTTATCCGGCGCGAGGCAATCACGGGCCTTCCGCGTCAGCAGTCGTGGTGGATGGTCAGTACGCGTTTACAACCGAGACTGGCCCTCACTCGGGTGCGCATCGCGTTGTGTTTGCCATGGACAATCCGCCTCAGACGGCGGCTGCTTCGGTCCCGTCGGCGGATGCTACCGAAGCGTCAGAAGTGGAAGAACCATTGACTGGGAAGCAAGGGCTGGCCGCCAAGCCCGACCGACCGCGGCGAAACTCCGGGGCGGCGTCCAAAGAACCAGAAGGCAAGCTGTACGGAAAGTGGGAGCGGGAATACGTTGTGCCAGCAGAGGGCAAGGCAAACAAGGACTTTGCTTTTCAAACGACGGCACCCTAAGATTGACGCCAGTTGCCCATCGGCAATTCAACGCCAATCAAACCGTATTGCCAGTATGTCATCTCGTCATCCGAAACACGCTTTCACGTTGATTGAATTGCTGGTGGTGATTGCAATCATCGGCATCTTGGTCGGTCTACTGTTGCCGGCGGTTCAAGCGGCCCGGGAGGCTGCTCGGCGGATGAGTTGCAGTAACAACTCCAAGCAATTGGCACTGGCGATCCACAACTATCACGCTGCTTTCAAGCAGTTTCCCTACGGAAGCAATCGTGGAGACACCAATTCGTTTTGGTGGGGAATGGTTTCGCAAGTGCTGCCCTACATGGAAGAGAGCACGAAGTTTCAGTCGATTGACTTTGCCGCCGGACACTGTGGGACGCATCTGAAAGACTTGCAGGCGATCGGGGCAACGGACCCCGCGTCCACACCGATCGAAACCCTGCTGTGTCCCAGTGATGTGCGTGCAGGAAGGAAGTTGTTGAGTGGCCCCAATGGTCCGATTCCTCAGTCGGGTGACGTTGGCTACCTCTATCCAACCAACTATTTGGGAATGGCTGGCAGTCGTGACTCGGATGTCTCGGCGACGTTCTCAGGTTGTCGTGGGATCCGTGATGGCAACGGGATGTTCTATACCGACAGCAATCTGAAGTTTCGTGATGTGTTGGATGGAACGGCTCAAACGATTTTGTTCGGCGAGCGATCCATTCCCAGTGATTTAGGTTGGGGGTGGCCGATGTGTGGGGGCAACGAGTGCGAGCACTACATCACTTCGAACGTTGGTCTGCAGATGGGCAACTACAAACAACCTGAGTACTTCCTGCATGTGCAACACTTCTGGAGTTGGCATTGGGGCGGTTGTCATCTCACGATGGCCGATGGCAGTGTTCATTTCGTTTCCTACCAAATGGACTATCAGACCTTTCTTGATCTTTCCACGCGCAACGGCCATGAAGTGATCGAGTTGGATTACCTTTCCGAGTGACAAGATCGAGGAATGACATGGCAGATATGATTTCACGTCGCGTGTTCGCTGTTGGGGCGGTTGCGTCCGCCGCAGCGACTTCGGGCTTGTTCGCGGCAGACGAATCCAAGTCGGGGTGGATCGACGCCCACGTTCATGTTTGGACGCCGGACACGACGGCCTATCCGTTGGACGCAAATTTCGACAAAAGCGCGATGAAGCCAGCCAGTTTCACGCCCGAGGAATTGTTTGCTCATTGCAAACCCGTTGGTGTCGATCGGATCGTGTTGATCCAGATGAGTTTTTACAACTTTGACAATCGTTACATGCTGGATGTGATTGCCAAGCATCCCGGAGTGTTTTCGGGCGTCGGAATTGTCGATCACCACGATCCGAATGTTGCTGAAAAGATGAAGCAACTTGCTGCGAAGGGAGTTCGCGGATTCCGGCTTCATTCTCGAGGCGGATCCGCATCGACATGGCCAACCGATGACGGCATGGCCACGGTCTGGAAGACGGCCCGAGATACCGGCTTGGCCGTTTGTCCATTGATCAACCCTGCGGATCTGCAGCACGTCGATGCATTGTGCAAAAAGTTTCCTGGGACGAGAGTCGTCGTTGATCATTTCGCTCGCGTCGGAATCTCGGGCCAAGTGGTGACCTCGGAACTCGACGCGTTGTGCGGCTTGGCGAAGCACGAGGATGTTCACGTCAAAACGTCCGCGTTCTATGCCTTGGGAAAAAAACAGCCGCCGTATACCGATTTGGCGCCGATGATTCGTAGAGTGGTCGATGCCTTTGGACCAGAACGATTGATGTGGGCGAGTGACTGTCCCTATCAAGTGCAAGGCGATCATACGTACAAGGAATCGATCGCATTGATTCGTGATCGAATCGACTTTCTGTCGAAAAGTGACAAGGAAGCGATCCTGCGCAAGACGGCCGAACGATTGTTTTTCGGTTAACACACTCGCGTGGCTGAGGCTTCCAGCCACAGCAAATGATGAAGACGAAACTGCGGCTAGAAGCCTTGTCATTACCCACAAGTCCGAGTGGGCTTGTGAAACGCTGCTTACGATTGGATCGTGATTCACGGCAGCGAGCGGATCGGGAAACTCGCGGTTGGTTGCTTCGCAATACGTCTGTGCCACGATTACGGTCCGGCCAGGATGTTTGCCGGGTTCATCGCAGTTCAGGCTAGGGAAGTGTCCGCCAGACTGCGTCAGCAGCGTTGGAGTATTTTTCGATGATCGTTCTTGATAATCAACAATGGGTAGAGCAACAATTTGCTGACTGTGATTTCAATCACAACCGCCGTAGCGATCGAATGAAAATTGTTGCCAAAAACATGTTAGCTCTTCCCGATGGCTCCCTGCCCCAGCAGAACGAAAGCTGGTCCGATTTGAAGCAGAGTGGTTGCGACTTCGTGATTCGGGGCAGTCGCGAACACCGCAACGTGATG
>JBGCGI010000189.1:0-13881 GCA_045110715.1 Rubripirellula sp. | reverse complement strand
GAGTCCATCATCGGATTCATCGGACTCAAGAGGTTCCACGATCAATCCCCCAAAGTCTATCCAGACGGGATCCGCAGGCTCCTTGCCTCGACGGCAGATCAACAATTGGCGACCAGCGACACGTTGTGTTGCGTATTGGACTCGACCAGGAATCAGCTGCGTCTGTGCGCCAACAAAACCATGCAGCGTGACGCCGCCTGCTTGGACAACCATGCCTCGAGCGTTTTGAAAGTCCAGCCTCAGTTGCTGTGCAAGCTGTGTGACGGGAAAGTGAGTTGTTTCCGAGGCTCGCAGTCGGCTTGATTCTCGCGAGACCGACCAAACGACGTTCAGCAAAGCGGTCATCAGGATCGCTGTCAGTACGGCTGAGGCGATCAACTCAATCAGAGTGAAGCCAGCATTTGTTCGTGACGGCCGATTCATGAGGATGGCTCGGTGGAAGGCTTCACGGCTTTGACAACTTCCACGGTCGCCAAGGCTTGGGGAACGCTTCCTTGCTTCAATTCGATGACCTGCAGTTGGATGACCTGCATCAGAACGCCGGCGGGGCGGGCTGTTCCAACCATCCGAGTTTGCCAAAGCCAACCTGGGCGACCGGCAATCACGCCGCGGGCCGCGTTCGGAATACCATCGGGCTGACTGATGAATGTGTTCATCAGTTCGTCGGCAACTGCAACTGCTGCCAGTTTCGCTTCGGCAATGCGGGTCTGACGATGATGGGCACCAAAGGCAAGTATCGAAGACACCAGCACGGAGGCCAATAATGTGACACCGACAACAACCTCTATCAGCGTGAAGGCTGGGCGTGGTTTGTGGCTAGATTGAAAGGAGTGCATTGACCTCCCCTTCTTGATCAAGCGTGATGACCTGACCGCTTCTGCCCAGGACCACCAACCACTGTGTCAGTTTTCCACGGCGAAATTCAACTGCATAGGTCGGGGACGTTCCTTCCCGCGAGTAGTTGATCTCGACGGAACTGAGTCGAGTGCTGACTCGCCCCATGCGAACCTTACCGATTTCGACCGAACTGGGGAGCCGGAATTTTCTGGCTGGTCGATCGATGATCAATCGGCCCTGCTGTTTTTCGATGGTGGTCTCAATCGTTCGACGCAGCGATCTCGCTTCGCGTCTCGCCCGGGCATCGAACAGTTGGAACGTTCTTGTCGCCTGGCTCAATTGATACCGGTCGGTGGTGCTGCCAAGAGACAGGACGGCGATCGACGCTATGATTCCGAGTATCACCATCACGACCACCAACTCGATCAATGTGAACGCGAAAGTTGGACGTTTTGGTTTGGGAACCGAGTGGGGAGCGAACGATCGTCTATTCATCTTCACCAAGTGATTCGCTGGAGATGTCTTTGTTCTCGCCGTCACCGCCTTCGCGACCGTCGGCGCCCAAGCAGATGATCTCGAATGGTTCGTTCGTGCCGGGGATGAGATACTCGTAGGGGTTTTTCCAGGGGTCCGACGGGAGCTTCTTCAGGATTCCGCCCGGGAAGTCGTCCGAGTCCTCGGCAAGTACTTCCAAGCCTTCGTTTGCCGTCGGGTAGCGACCGGTATTGGCGTAATAGATCTCCATCGCATTGGTCAGCGTGGCGAGTTCCGAAATCGCCACCTGCTGTTTCGACTTGAACAAGGTGCCACGTGTATTCATCGCGACCAAGCCAGCCAGCATGCCCAAGATGACCATCACAACGATCAACTCGACCAATGAAAATCCAGCGTGGGAGGATCGACTTGAAACAGCACGGTTTTTTCTACATAACATTTCCTGCCTCCAGAATTGGAAGGATCGTCGCCAATAAAAGGAATCCGACCACGACAGCCAAGACAAGGATCAATGCGGGTTCCAGTAACGCGGTCATCCGCGATGACGCTGTCGCGACTTGTGAATCATAGTCTTCTGCCAAACGAAACAGCATCTCGTCTAGTTTGCCCGATTCTTGTCCGACAGAGAAGACTCGCACCGCTAGCGGGGGAAAAACGCCACTGCGTTTCAGGGCGTCGGCGACTTCCTCTCCTGCTGAGATCCGTTCGCGACACTCTCGCAGTGCTCGCTTGAAGATCACGTTCTCGGTGGAACGTTCGGCCAGTTCGACCGCACGGGGCAATTCGACGCCACTTCGCGACAGCGTGCCAACGATCATGGCAATCCGTGCGACGCCTTGCTTCATTGCCATCGGGCCGATGACAGGTAGTCGAAGCAATGTTCGGTGCCAGGTCTCTTTTCCCTTCTCGGTTCGCAGCAAACTCAGTCCCCCAAACACAATCCCTCCGGCAGCGATCGCAATCAGCCATCCGTAGTTGACCAGGGCATCGCTGAGCGCCTTGGCGATCCGCGTGGGCCAAGGCAATACCTCGACAGTTTCCTGAAGATTCTCCAGGAGTGGTGGCAGTACCGAGGTCATCAAGAAGATCGCTGCGGCAGTTCCGAAGCAGACCAAGAAGATCGGATAGACCAATGCCGTGGTCACCGAGTCGCGTATGTTCAACTGCTTGCGTTTGAAGTCAGCAAGTTGTTGAAGCACCGAATCCAGCGTGCCCGAGTTTTCTCCGACTTCAACCATGTGCACGGACGCGGCGTCGAACAAGTCTGGACGTTGGCTTAGAGATTCTGCGAGCGACGTGCCAGCGGCGACTTTGTCGCGAACCTCGAGGAGTGCCGCCCGAAACGATCCGTGGTTTTGGTCTGCGATCGTATCGATCGCTTCCAACATCGGAATCCCTGCATGCAACATCATTGCCAGTTCGTGGACGGCAGTTGCCCAATGCGTCTTGTGAGACGTGAACGAGAATCTCGGTAGCCAGGATTCTTTTGATCCGTTGGCAGATTCCGTCAACTTGCGAACTTTGACGCCTTGCCCACGAAGTTGATCGCGAGCTTGGCGCGGCGAGTCCGCTGCGACCGTGCCTTGCACGATCGATGATTGACGATCGACTCCTGTATAAGAAAAGACTGCCATGATCATTGCAGCGTCGTGACGCGCATCACCTCGTCGAGAGTCGTGACGCCCTGATGGATTTTCAACAACCCGTCAGTGGAAAGCAGGTGCATGCCCGCGGACAGGCCTGCCTCGCGAATCTGCGACGCATTCCCACGCGTCTGAATGAGATCTCGAATCGTGTCGTCCACCACCAACAGTTCAAAAAGTCCGATCCGCCCTTTGAATCCTGTGCCGCGGCACGCTTCGCAGCCTACCGGTCGATAGACACCTTTCAAGTCTGACACACCGATGCCCTGAGCGGCCAGCAGTTCTTGTGGAGGATCCGGCAGTTTTGCGGAACGGTTTGGGTCGGGCTGTTTGCATTCGATGCAAAGTTGTCGAACCAGTCGTTGTGCAAGTGCGGCAACCAGCGAACTGCTAACCAAGTACGGTTCGATGCCAAGATCCAATAGGCGAGTCACCGCGCTTGCCGCATCGTTGGTGTGCAAGGTACTGAAGACAAGGTGACCGGTTAGGGAGGCCTGGATTGCCATCACCGCTGTTTCGCTGTCACGGATTTCGCCGACCATGATGATGTCAGGGTCTTGCCGGAGCACACTCCGCATCCCCGATGCGAAGGTCATGCCCTTCTTTTCGTTAATCTGGGTCTGGCTGACTCCATCAAGTTGGTACTCAATCGGATCTTCCAGGGTCAGCACGTTGGCGTCATGCGAATTGGTTTGTTGCAGAGCACCATAGAGCGTCGTGCTTTTGCCGCTTCCGGTCGGCCCGGTCACCAGAATCATGCCGTGATCGCGAGTGATCAGACTCTTGAAAATATCGAAGTAGTGCGGCGGCATGCCAAGTTCGGCTAGCGAGTACAGTCGCGCACTTTTGTCCAGCAAACGAATCACGATCCGTTCGTTGTGGCTGGTCGGGAGTGACGCGATCCGCAAGTCGACCGTCCGGTCACCAAGTTGCACTGTCGCACGTCCGTCCTGAGGCAGACGCTTCTCGGCAATGTTCATCTTGCCCAGGACTTTGATCCGGGTCAGGACTTCCTCTTGAACCGCCTTCGGGATTTCAAAACTATCGAACAGCACACCGTCGATGCGTTGACGGACAACCACTCGGTCTTCGTAGGGCTGAATGTGAACATCCGAGGCGCCTGCTTTGACGGCATCAAACAACAAGTGATTGACAAGGCGAATGATCGGCGCGCGTCCTTCCGTATCGAGCAGGTCTTCACGGGAAGCGAGATTGCTGACTTCTCGGAGGACGTCATCACCGTCGATCGAATCGATCACTTGCTGGGCTTGGCTCGATCGATCTGCATAGGCAACATTGATCGCGCTCTGGAGGATGGCTTCGGTTGCCAGAATCGGTTCAGCATCGCACTTCAGCGAGCGACCAATGATGTCCAGGTGGTCGTATCCTTCGCGATCGCAAATGGCGACCAGGAGTTTGCCATTGTCTTCGAATCCGAGCAAGCGATGCGATCGTGCGAAGCTGATGCTGAACCGTTTGAGGAATTCGGTGCTAGGCCGAAATGCGGTCAGATCTTTTTGAACTTCGCACTGCAAGAGCTCCGCCAGTGTGTGCAAGGGATCGGTGGCACCTGACGAAGTTGACGTAGACGGAGCGGACTGACGATCCAAGGGATCAACAGCATCCCTGAAGCTTAGTGCTGCCGCACGCTGCTCGGATGGATCGCGGTCTGCGTCGGTGGTCTCATGCATGGGATCAGGATCGGTCGACTGATAGGAGCGTCGCTCGATACTTCGGCCTGTTGTGCTTCGATATCAGATAAGTATCTCAGATCGCGGAACCGAGAGTCCCGCAAAATCTTCGGTCGGATGAAAAGAAAAAAGGAGGTGGAGGTTTCTTCGTCGGTAGACAGACTGGTTAGCTCACGGAGCAATGGGATCTTCTCGGCCCACGGCACACCGGCAAACGTCTCGCTGTCGCTGATTCGTTTGAGGCCACCAACGACAATCGTCTTGCCATCTGGAATGGTGACCACGCTGCCAACACGGTCAATCTGCCGAGGCGGAGGAAGATTAGCTCCACCTTGACCTGTAAACGTGCTGAACTCCACTTCAAATTCTAGTTGAAGGTGGTCGTCTTCGTTGATGTGGGGTGTGACTGTGATGGTTGTGCCGGCTTGTTGGTCTCCCCCCAGGCTCTCGCTGCTGATCGTGTTGATCGTGTTGATGCTGCGAAACGGCACGCTGGCGACACTTTCCAAGGTGCCTGTCTGGTTGTCGTTGACCAGCAGTTTGGGGCTGGCCAGCACGCGGCTACGTGTGTGCCTCGATAGCGCCTGAACGATCACGTCCGCCACATCAGGATCAACCAACACACCGTTGAATCCCAAGCTGGGAGCGACGGTGAGTGCACCCGTCGTGGAGTCCACTTCGCTCAAGCCAAAGGATGTGAACTTGAACAAGCGATTCGCGCCTGTGCGATCTCCACCGGAAACCTCCACACCAAGCGAGAAGTTGTCGCTGGTATCGACCGCCACGATCTCGGCTTCAATCATGACCTGTGGTCGTCGTTGGTCCAGCGAACGTATGAGTTTTTCATAGAGCGGTTGGACACTTGAGGGTGCGAACACGATCAAGCTGTTGGTGGCAACGTCAGCCGAGACCCTTGCCCCGCCAGGTAGCGTTGCCACTTGGGCTCCACCGCCGGCGCCTCCGAGCCCTGCTCCCAGTCCACCGGCGAAACCTGCTCCCTGTCCACCCCCTAGAAAGGGACTGAGTGCCTGATTTTGATTTTGTCGCGTCGATGCTCCCGCGTTGTTGTCTGCGTTACCGTTCTCAAAGGGCATCCTGATTGCTTGTCCGCCTGTGTCACCGCGAACGGCGCCAAAGTTTCCAAACCCTGTCGCAGGCATCACGCCACCAGCACCTAGTCCGAATGCCTGCGCGACGCCGCCCACATTCATGCCGCCAAGTGTTCCGAATTGCCCGCCTCCTAAGCCTCCGGTCTGCTGAACCTGCCCGAGTCCTGCTGCTTGCTGTAACGCCAATAGCGAGTACAGCACTTCGATCGCATTTGCATTCTTGAGCTTGTAGAACTGGATTGGACTTTCATCCGAGTCCACCGGACGATCGAGTTCTTTAACGAGCATTTCGATTTGACGATGAACTTCCTGGGCGGCACGGACAATCAACAGGTTGCCCTCGCTATCGATCGTTGTTTCGATTGCGGTCTCGGCTTCCTCGCTGCTGACCAAGCCGCGGATCAGTTTGTCGATTCGGTCGGCCGCTACATTCTGAAGCCGATAGACGCGAGTCTGAAACTCCATGCCCGTATCGAGTTGTTTCAGCAGATCGAGGATTCGCTGCACCGAGTCCTTTTCCCCAGCCACGATGACGCGTTTGCCGGAAGCATCGTTGAACAGTTTGACGGATTTGTTTGCCGCACTCGAAGCACTGGCGTTTTCTGCGATCAGCGCCTCCACCTGTTCAATCAATGAAGCAGGCGTGCGATTCTGTGTGATGTAAAAGTCAACGATGGCCTGTCCGGTGGGCTGATCAATCAGTTTCAGAATTTCCATCAGAGACTTCACGTTCCCGACGTAGTCCGTGATGATGATCAAGCGGTTCTCAGGCAACACGATCATGTTGCTGGCGTTGCCCGCGGAAGTCAGGAAAGGTCGCAGTGTTTGCGACAGCTTCGAAATGTCAGCGTTCTTCACAGGAATCACCTGCGTGACAACCGCAGCGGGGCCATCGCGCAGCAATAGTTCGTCGGCATCGCCCGTTTGGGCGTGCGAGGCAATGTCTTTGACATCAATGATTCGCTTCCAGCCTGGTACGTCGGAAGTGACGACCGCAAGGTTCTCGCCTTTCAAGAGACTGCCAAGCAGTACCGGCAATACGCTCTTGGGGAGCCTCGCGGGCGTGTAAACCGTGACTTGGCGGCTCTGGAGATCCGAGCTGTACAGGTAACGGACGTCTAGTACCTTGGAAACGGCTTCGATCAGTTTGGTCAGGCTCACTGGCCCGGAAAGGTTCAATTCAACCACATCATCGGGATCCGGATTCTGACCCACTGCGGTTTGTGGAGCAGAGCCGAACCAAAGGATCGCTATCGCAACGATGCACGTTGTGAATCTTCGATTTTTGTAGAGACGGGAATCAATCAATGCCGTGAGTCCGTTATGATGCGACTGGCGTAGCGGGGCTTGAAGCCGCACCGAATGTCTGAAAACGACTGTTTCTGGCGGTTTCACAGCGGACGCTAAGAAAACTGGCATGAAGCCGTCAACGGCCTTTTGTCCTTTCGCGTCACTTGCGTTTCACTTTCCTTCTCGGGGGGCAGGAGTTTCACACCAAGATGACTCCGTTCCACATTCATTTGTTTGGTTCTGGGAAAGGTCCAATTCCAACGAGTTTCGAGGCGACCGAGGCTCGTTTGAAGAAGTTGCCTTTGCTGCACTTCGAACCGGACGGTTCCTTCGTTTGGATTCGTGAATCCGGCAAGCAGCAAATCTACGGGATGCTTTACGATGCAGCCGGAGAATTGCGTTACTGCGATCTCCAGGGACACTGCGAACTGCAAACATGGCGCGAACTGCGAAATGCGATCACTGACTGCGATGGTGCCGGTTTGGAGGTCATGTTGTTGAGAGAGAATGAGTTGCAAGATTTGCAAACCTTTGAAAGTTCGCTCTTTGGCTCTGTCATCGCGACAGACTCTGGAAGCACTCAAGAATCTTGATTTCGCCCATTATCCGCGTCAAACGCGGTGAAAAGACGCTTTCTGAGCGAACTTTCTGATTCCGATCGTGTCGAATCTTCTGATTGGCACGCAGATTGCATCTGAATGAATCAGAACGACAGGGAACTTTGGAATCTCTGTCGGAATCAAAGCAAGAAGTCGGCTAGATCGCCGAATCACTTTTCAGGAGGATTTCATCCATGTTGACTGTAACTGAACCAACTGTCGCAACTACGACTCAAGCCGCTCAGATTGAGACACTTCCATCGGACGCCGAGATCTCTCGACGAGTTCTACGGATTCGATCTCAGTGGTCTGTCAGCGAGCGTCTCCAGCGCAAACGCGACGCAGATGAGCGATTCGCAGATCTGATGTGCAAGCTCGGCGTCGACGTCGCCGCCTAGATAAAGAATGTGGGATAGGCCTACGAAACATCCATTGAGTCATCGATGATGTTGCCTATCCCACTACAGGCTTTCGCCGCCTTCCGCGGCAGAGTGAACACTTTCGCCGGCAATCGTTCCACGATATCGGCTCGCTTCCAAGAACGATTCCAACAAGACTTGCGCTGCGATTGCATCGACGCGTTGCTTTTTCTTGTTGCGACTAAAACCACTCCCTCCCAACCGTCGTTTTGCATCGGCGGTGGTGAAGCGTTCGTCAAATAAACGCACCGGTAGTTTCGTTTCCTTCGCAAGCCACTTGGCAAACTCTCGACATTCGAGACTCTTTTTGCTTTCGGCTCCATCGCAGTGGATGGGCAGCCCAACAACGAACCCCTCGATCCGTTCTAGATCGGCAAGTTCGCGAAAGTAATCGCCATCTTCTGCCCAATTGGCAGCCGGAAAAACTTCCAAAGGGCTGGCCAAAATGCGATCGGGATCGCAAATCGCGATCCCAATCCTCACGGTCCCAAAATCAACACCGGCAACTCGCCCGGTTTCGGGAAAGTCTTCTGTCTCGGAGTCTTGTTGAGTGGGATCGTTCATCAAATGGGTGCTGATTAGAAATTGAAGCGGAATCCAGATAGACTTCCATCCTATTCTGTTTCGCGTTCGACATCACCCGACCCACCATTTGGCTCTGCGGATCTCCCATGAAATCGACTTCGCTATCCCTCGCCTCGCTGCTCTCCGTGTTTGTCGCCCTTTTCGCGATCGAGGATCGGGCGGCTCTCGCTCAAATCGAACAGGCGTCGGAACGCCCGCCGAACGTGATTTTGATCATGGCGGACGACGTCAGTTGGGAGTGCTTTGGCTGCTATGGAGCAGAGGACTACCTGACTCCCAACATTGATGCGTTGGCCGCGGACGGGATCCGCTTTCAACATTGTTACTCAACGCCGATCTGTACGCCTTCGCGTGTCAAAATCATGACCGGCAAATACAGCTTTCGAAACTATACCCACTTTGGATACCTGAGTCCGAAAGAGAAAACGTTTGGTCATCTGTTGCAAGCGGCTGGATACAAGACCGCGATCGCTGGCAAGTGGCAACTCAATGGGCTGTACAACGGGGCGGAGGGCAATCAGGACAACACGCGACCAAACAAGGCTGGATTCGACGAATACTGTTTGTGGCAGGTGACAACTGGCAAAGGCGGCGAAGGTGGGGAGCGATTTTGGAGCCCGCCGCTCGAGCACAATGGCAAGTTTGTGACCAAGGAGCAGAACGAAAATAAGTACGGTCCCGACATCATGTCGGACTTCGTTTGTGATTTCATTCAACGCAATCGTGATCAGCCTTTCTTTGTCTACTATCCAACGGTGTTGGTTCACAATCCGTTTGTTCCCACACCGGATTCCATCGGTGATGCCCCTCGGACACACGAGACCAACAAGGCTCCCAAGGACAAGGCAGCTCGCAAAGCAAACTTTGTTGCGATGGTGAATTACTTGGACAAGATCGTTGGGAAAATTGTGAAGACGGTCGACGAAGCGGGGCAGCTTGAAAACACGATCATCATGTTCACCGCCGACAACGGTACGAACGTCTCGATCACCTCCGGTTGGAATGGACAGCAGATTCAAGGTGGCAAAGGAGGGACCACGGACATGGGCACTCACGTTCCCATGGTTGCAAGTTGGAAAGGCCGAACGCCCGCCGGTTTGGTGATAGAGGATCTGGTCGACTTCACCGATTTCTATCCAACGATGGCTGCGGCGGCCGGAATCGAGCTCGGCGAGTCGGATCCCGTCGATGGCGTTAGCTTTTTACCTCGGCTGACGGGGAAGAAGGCCAGTCCGCGGGCATGGGTGTTCAATCACTACCAGCCCTACTGGGGCAAGTTCCTCGGCAAGCAATCTGCACGCGATCAAGACTTCAAACTGTATCGCGATGGTCGCTTCTACAATGTTCCCGAAGACTTAACCGAAGTGAATGTTTTGAAAGCGAGTGATGACGACGGTGCAACTAAGAATCGTCGCGCAAAACTAAGCCAGGTTCTCAAGTCGGCTCCGCCAGCGCCTCCAGAAAAAGGCGGCAAAGACGCGACGGTTCGTCCCGTGCATCCTGAGTGGGCCAAGTTGTTGGATCCAAACGACTGACCCTCAGGTAAAGCTTGCCTGCTAAGACAAGAGTCTCAATCTTCCGCAGCACCGTGAACGCGAAACGGTTCTGCGCCGCCGGTGCCACCTTCACGGGCTGAGCTTCGTTGACCGACATCGGCAACGGCGGCCAAGCTGTACTCGAGATTCACGCTCAGCTCACTTGCCAGCTCTGTCACGAGCGCCAGCGGGCTCGATGGAGGCGCCTCTTCAGCCTCAGCCATTCTTGCTTTGACATGCAAGCGATCCAATGAGTCTGGCATTGTCACGTAGGCTTGTTCGTACCAGAAAACGGCGCGATCTCGCGATGATTGGCGGTAGACGCCTGTGCGGGCACGCTCGGAAAGTCGCCACCACGCGTCTCCAATTGCCGTTTTGTTGATTGCGTCGGCAGCGCCCCGGATGTCGAGTTTGGCGACTTCTTGGAGATCTGCAGGGCCGCCTTCGACAAGAAGCGGCAGCCCTCGTTTCCAGTCTCCCTTGATGAAGCACATGTATCGTCCGACCGTGGAGGCCGCCGCTGTGTTCTCGGGATTGATTCGGTAGTCGTCCAATGCGTCAGCGACTGCAGTAAATTCTCGCTTGGCCGATCCAAGCAGGCCGCGCAATTGGGTCAGGTATTTTGCGATTGGATCATCCGGTCGCTGATCGATCAAACGAAACGCGTAACGTCCAATGGAAAGACTGTCGACATAGTCATCGTCATGAATACCAGCGTAAATGACTTTGACCGAACGTTTGGTGTACTCGGTGCCGTTGATCTCTTCAGGGGATTTTTCAAGGACTCCCTTGCCGAACGCGAGCAGCCATCGCTTGTTGACTTCATAGGCGTCCACCTCAAATTTTCCAATCCGTTGATCGATCGCCTTCACAAGCGTTTCGATACTGCCACCTTCAATCGCCAGTCGCATGGCCGCGGTTTGCAGAGCGTAGCAACCGACGGGGTCCTTGGGCATTTCTGTGGCGGTTTGCAAAAGTTCTTTCGCGAGGTCTGTTTTCTCCTTTGAGCTTCTCGCCTCCCGCATCTTCTCAGCAAAGAGCCCACGAAACCGAGTCTGTACCTTTGCCAATTCAACCGCCAGCGGAACCTGTTCGCGAATGGCCGTGACGATTTCAGCAGGAGGTTCGTACTGTTTTGAGTCGATGGCGACTTCGACTGTCTCATCGGCCGGTCCTGCTTCGAGGGAGGTAACGGAAGCCTCCGAGACATTCTTGAGCGCGATGTCTCTGTGACAGCTTCCAGCCAGTTGGCCATCACCCGCATCCTTGGTCAAGGCGTTCCAAAAGACTCTGTCTCCCAGTTCTTTGGCCAGCATGACGGGCCATCCGTTGGCCCAGACCGCAAAGCCACCATCTCGTCTTAAGCCAACCAGCCCCCTTTTCGCTTCCCGAGGATTCTCGGGAGCAAAGTCCTCGGGCGCACTCCACTCGACGGCGAGAGAATCGTTCACTTCAACGAGCATCAGCGTGTTGGCTTGTCCGTCTTCGAGGTGCTCTGGCCGCGCCCTGCCTCTTTCAGCAGCGATCATCCCGTCACGAGCGGGCATGACAATGTTTGTTTTTGTATCGAAACGTTCTGGCGAAACGTATTGGTCGGGAATGTATGCCAACAGTTCTTTGTTCGGCGAACGATTCCAAGGGACCGTCTTGTCGAACTTGTCGTGAAGTTCTTGGTGCCCCAGGTAAGGCAGTAGCTCCACGCGCCAAGACAGCGTGCGAAATCCGTTGGATTCAAAGTAGGTCCCTGGCAGCCGCTTTTTGTCTCGTGCATACGCGAGCAAGGCTTCACTCACGCTGACGAGATTGTCGTGGGCTTGTTTGCGTCGCGCATCGTTGGTCAATGGCTGCTCTGGCGTGCGCTCGCCGATCGTTTTCAAAGCGATTTCAGGAATCGCTTCACCGCTGCGGATCTCGACTGGCTGTGCCGCGGGTTTCGGGACGTCCGTTGGCGTTTTCTGAGCGGAGGCGGATTCTACGACAGCTTGCTGAGGAGGCGGCGTTCGCCTCACTTCCTCTTCCTCTCCTCCGCCGCGCGAGCGCTGGGCAGAACGCATCATGAGTTCTTGCTGGCTTGGTCCGCACCCCATGATCGGGATCGCCAGCAAGCACCCCATCACCATCTTTAAGGCGAGGATCATTCGCGATTCGAATCGGCAACTCATAGGTCTTAGCTCAGGTTTGATAGGCGGCGAGGCGTGTTTTACGGGATTCACTTCAACAGGACACGGCGAATCCAGCCGTGTGCGTTGCATCCTCCGCCAACACACCAGGTCTGATTGATTTGGAAACGCGGGTTCTGCTTCAATGCGTCGGCTACGACCTTTTCGAGGCGAACGCGAAGCTGATCCATGCGTTGTTCGACCGCTTCATACTGAGCAGCAGGGTCGGAGAGCTCTGCAGGATTGCGTTTCAGTTTTTCAGCTTCGGCATGCGGCACCTTGGTTGCTCGCGCGATCAAGTTGGTGAAGTCTTCGCCGCCTGACTCAATTGTCCATGACCAATGTGCTTCGCCCGAGACAACCACAATGGTTGTCGAGGAAGCGCCAGTGTCGCAGAGCACAATGGTCGTCTTTTTTGGATTGCTTCGGTCCGTTTCGAAAGCCTGCGATTCGTTCGAGTCCACCTCTGTTTCATCAGTACTGGCCGCCGCATCATCAACGTCGCTTGCTGGCTCTGTCCAAAGCTCGGCAAATTCATGGGACGCAAAGTTGACCAGCGAGAGAACATCGGCCTGCATGCCATCGATCTTCAATTCGAGATCCGAAAATATCCCTAGGCGTTTCTCCACGAGGTCCCTTTTGGCTGCGGCAAGCACGGCCGGGCGACCCTGTTCATCGATGTTGGATTCCGCCATCCAACGAACGACGCTTAGGTTTTCGGCATCGATGGGGAACTTCTGTTCGATCTCTCGATCGAGGATCTGGACTGCCTGTTTTTCTTTGACTGGCGGAAGCAGCAGGAAACGGCTGATCAATTGAGACGAAGGAAGGTTGACCCAGATTCTTTTGCCTGCCAGTTCTTTCTCGGCGATGAACTTTGCGAGTGCCTCTTTCGGAGCGGAATCGTCTGCCTCGGACCCAGCCCGGCAAGTTGGAAAGGCGTATTCCTGGTAGTGACTGTCAGTCATCTTGATTTGCCCAGTCTCATCTTTTGTAAGCAGGGCTGCCTTGATGCTTGCCGATCCAACGTCGATCCCCCAGCACGAGTTTTCTTTGCGTCTTAGACCGCTGAGCAGTCCCTTCTTTGGCGCAAAGTGCTGGTCGACCCGGGCGTGCCCAAGTCCCTGCAACGCCAATCCGAATGCGACATTGAACTGCCCCGCGTAGACTTTGGGTTCGCGTTGTTCTCCGAGTTCGATCTGTGTTGGAAGTCCCAGGATACGAACGTCGCCGCCAGCCCATCCTTCACGGGGTGCTTTCCAGTTGGGGAGGTGGGATCGAGAGGGACGCTTGGCTTGCTTCAGTTCTCGTGCTAGTTGTTGCACGAGAGTCTTGGCACTGGGATCGTCTGGAACTTCTTTCGCGAACCGAACGGCAAGTCTGCCTAGCATTGGACTGGCGTACGGCTCGCCATCGAACTGTTCGGACAGCCAGTGAATGCAGTCGATGGATTTACGAAGATTCCTTGCGTCTTTGCTTTGGGCAACGTCCGGCACGGCATTTAAGTTTCTCGCTGCTT
>JBGCGI010000188.1:0-9216 GCA_045110715.1 Rubripirellula sp. | reverse complement strand
CTGTTGTTCCCTGCAACAAAACTTGACGATCAAGTCCCGAGGCAAGTGGTGAGACGCAGTAGACCGCCAAGACACCGATGCAATAGATCATCAACATGGAATTAACGAAAACCATCAACTCAGTCGGGCGTTCGTTGGTGTTCGTGGCGGAATGCTTGTCGGATGTTCTGGTTGCAATTCGCATCGAAAACAGAATGACCGCGATAAGCCCAAACCATTGACCCATTGAAAACGTTCGGAGTGGTGACCAGCTGATGCTGAGTCCTGCCCATACGGCATAGACCAGCCACGGTACGAGCAACCACGGGCACCATGACGCGAGTGAACGAAGTGAGAGTTGCTTCTTTGGGGCGTCGAAGGCGCGGTTGAAAAAATAGATGATTGCGATTCCTAGCCAGCCAGCTGAGCCAACCCGAATGGCGAACTTGGCAAGGCCAAGCAGGTCCATGCCGCCGCTTCCCGAAGGTCCTTCGCGTCCGGGGAGTGAAAACGTCACTAAAGTCATCAAGGCCGCGATGATGTAGACGTCCCAACGCAGATGCTTTTCCAACGTTCTCATAGGACACCGCCAGCCGTTGGTGAGTTAACCGTGTCCGATTTATCGACTGCGGCTTCGCGGTGCCGGTGCCAGGGGGTGGAAGTGTTTTTCACTTGTTCTTTCAAGGACACAAGTTTTCCCCAACGCATGCTTGAACCAAACAACGCGCCAGTCACGAGACCCCAGGCGGCACCAACGGGACCCAAAAGAATCAGCAGGATTGTTGAAAGGCATGTCACAATCGTGAATGCTGTTAGGCTAATCCAGAAGTGTGCCGATGCGTGGTCGATTTGGATCAACGACTTACCCGCTGGGATACCGACGTTATTGATCGTAGCGGCGAGCGTAAGGATCAGCAGAATTGGATAGAATGCCGCGTACTCGGGGCCATAAACCGTTTCCAGCGCCCAACCACCAAACCAAATCATCAACACGCCGAGGCTGATCATGGAAGCGGCGAATATTGCAGCGGTCATTTTGGCTTGGCCGATCATGCTCTCCCACGACCGTTTTGCGGCGCTGTTGGCGAGGATCGGACCTAGAAGGTTGCCGACGCCCTCGATAGCGGGCGAGACGACTTGCACGAGCGTCCAGCAAGCTGCATAGATACCGGCAAGTTCTAAGCTGTGAGCAATCGCCATCAGCCACGGAAGTGTGTAAGCCTGCACTGTGGAGACGCCTTGGGCGAGTCCGACCCAGCGGCCTACCGGCCACAATGCCTTCCAGTCGCCAATTATCTGGCGAGGCTCAAATCGGTATTCTTTGTGAGTGAAGATGAGACCCAGAGCGGCAACCAATAACCATGCGCCGCTCACGCACGTGATTCCAGTCACCGAGTTGAGTCCGGACGCCGTGTCGCTGTTGGCGTTGCGGACGATCACCCATGCCAAGGCTGATATCTGAAAGAATGCGGTGCTCAAGTCCCAGACAAACGCTCGCTTGATATTCATTGCTGCCAACGCGATTCGTCGAACGTAGTCGCGCAAGCTTGCCGCTGGGATGAGCACGCACCACGCCCAAAGTGGTAGTCCGATGAATGAAAACGTGGCCAAGGGAATGATCGCGAGTCCCAGGATCACAAGAATCCCACACGCAACAAGCATTGACCCTCGAAGTCGGGCCCACTGGCTTGCCTGCCATTCACTGCGGATCACGACGTACGGGGAAACCAGCAAGGAATTCTGCAGAACCATCAGGAGCATGACGAGAGAAATCGCCAGCGAGTATCGCCCCAGTTCTCGTGCGTCACCGTAGCGTCCGATTAACACGGCAGTGAGAAAGTTGGTTCCGCTAAAGACGCATTGGTCCAGCACGGACCATGCCCCCAGTCTGCCAAGGGCACGCGAAGACGTGTCCACCTTACCGCCATCATCGGCTCGATAGTCGTCAGCTCCCCCGGTCAATGAGTGACCCTCAGTTCGGGTGTGGTGGTCGACGGTGAGCTCGTTGGCCTGACTTCCTGGCGAAGTTTCAGTTCGCGATGGGCTTCTCGTAGGCTCGCAATGCCTGACGCGAGCAAGATTGACCCGAATAGTCCGACGATCGTGCACAGCAGTTTGTTGGGGCTGACCGGTTTTCTCTGTAGGGTCGCTTCTTGAACAATCCGAACATTGCTAATCGAGCTTTTTTCCAATTCGCCGGCAAACCGTGCCTGCTCTTTCTTGACGAACTGTTGTCGATACTCGTGTTCAAGCACTTCAACGCTACGCTGTAGTTTGGCGAGCTCAACTTCGTTTTGATTGAGTGCGGTTAGCTCGAATCTTAATTGTTCGAGAACCCGTTCGCTGGCCGCAAGCTCGGCTTTTCTGGCATCAACATTGGCGAGTTCCGTGGTCCATTGTTCCATGGCTGTGACTCGCACTGGATTGAGTCCTTCGATTCGTTCCAGAGATCGATTCTGTTGATTGGCCCATACCTTCCTCGCTTCGGCTAGTTGTTCAGCGATGGCGATGTAGCGAGGGTGAGTTTCGCTATATTTTCCTGCTGCTTTTCGTTCTTCAATCTCGAGTTCGTAGAGTTGGCCACGCATTGCATCGCTGGCCGCGTTGTTGTCTGAGACTGCCTCGCTAATGACGGTGGTCTGTGACATGTCTTCGCTCTGCTTGGCGAGCGAGGATAGGCGAGCTTGAGCCGCTGCAAGTGCTGATTGACTATCGATGCGATTGCGTTTGGCCAATTCGATTTGTGACTCGATGATCGCCTGTTGGCCCTCAATCGTTACGAGATTGCTGGACGTCTTTCGTTCACGAAGTCGCTCACGAGCCGCATCCAGGTTTTTGACTAATTGTATTTCTTGGCGCTCGAAGAATTCCAACGCGCCGGGCGAGGCGTGCATCTTGGCATGCCCCACGCGATAGGTGCGCATCCAGGCTGACGTGACGGCCTGCGCAAGTTCGGGCGATTTGGCCCGGTAGTGAATACTGACCACACTGGAATCGCGACCAGCTTCAATTTGCATGTTTTTCTGCAATGCGATGATCGCTTTTTCGCGGTCGTCAATCGGGTCGAGGTTAGGTACCAGCGAAAGGAGTGAGCTCTTCACGCTTCCCAGCAACGAATCACCGCCGTCTTCAGCTACGATCCTGCCTTTGATAATTGATGTTTCACCAACTTCCTCGGCGACGGTTTCCAGCAATTCACGGCTCTTCATCGTTTGCAATGCCGTGTTAATTTCGCTGGTTCGCGTGCGATAGAGTTGCGTCATCTCTCCTGCGGTCGTCACGAGCGGGTCTGCGGCCAGGTTTTCACGTCCTAGCTTAAGAAGCAGTTTGCCCTCGGATTGGTATTTCCGTGGCGCAAAGATGATGACCAGCAGTGTCAGG
Source organism: Rubripirellula sp. (assembly GCA_045110715.1). GTDB lineage: Bacteria > Planctomycetota > Planctomycetia > Pirellulales > Pirellulaceae > Rubripirellula. The sequence goes on along the minus strand of JBGCGI010000188.1, from coordinate 5,856 downwards.
AACACACCAAACAAAAGCACCGCGACGAATGTGGCGGCTTGGCGACGGATGAAAGCGAGCATGGAATCGATCAGCGTGGCGAAAGAAACGCGGTGCGAGAGACGAGTGGTGAGGTGACCCCAAACACCAGTTTTGGGGCATTTCTCACTGTAATTGCTTGCCGTAGCGTCGCTTCAAGATTCACCGTTCGAGATGGTCGCCCCGTTTTGGGGTTAGTTAGATTTTGCACAACCGTTACAACCCGATTCAATCAGCCGCTCCCAGGCATCGCTCGGCTCCTAGACGTGCCCCTTACGCGTTTCCCTTTACGCGTTATCCAAACCAGACGCCCATGATGAATCCAGAACTTGTCGAATCGATCTGCAAAGCAACGAACGCTTCGTCGGTTGCCCAATGGGACTCGTTGCAGACTTTGTGGAGTGGATACGGTCAGATCTACCGCGTCATGCTTGAAGACGCGAACGTGCCGTCAGTCATCGTCAAACACGTCTCGCCACCCAAGAAAGCGAATCAGCCCCGTGGTTGGAACACTGACCATTCGCACCAGCGAAAACTTCATTCGTATGAAGTTGAAGCTTGTTGGTATCAAGATTGGAGTGCTTTAGTCACAAACTGCCGCGTTGCAGAATGCTACGCAGTTGAGGCAACCGATCATGGCATCGCTTTCATTCTTGAAGACCTGGATGCTTCGGGGTTTTCGGGACGTTGGGTTTCGCCGAGTTTGCCACAGATCGAACTTGGGATCCGATGGCTAGCGAATTTCCATGTCGCGTTGCTCGGCAAGGTTCCCGATGGGCTCTGGGCGACGGGGACGTATTGGCACTTAGAAACGCGACCGGATGAGTTGGCCGCGATGAACGAGGCTGATCCCCTACGGAAGCATGCGTCGTCAATTGATCAGAAATTGTCGCAAGCTAGCTTCGCGACGATTGTTCATGGCGACGCAAAAATTGCCAATTTTTGTGTTGCCAATGATGGTGCCAGCGTCGCCGCTGTTGACTTTCAATATGTCGGTGGCGGATGCGCAATGAAGGATGTTGTCTATTTCTTGGGAAGTTGTTTAACCGACACCGAACTGGAACAGTACTGCATTACGCTTCTGTCTAGCTATTTCCAAGAGTGCCGGTTTCTTTGGCGGGACGAACGCAGTCCAGATGACTTCGAAGAGGAGTGCCGCTCCCTGATACCGTACGCATGGGCTGACTTTCAACGATTCCTTGTTGGCTGGTTCCCGCAGCATGCAAAGCTGACGGGGTATAGCGATCGCATGACCCGAAAGGCGATTGCCAGTATCGAAGCGGCCTGAATCTGTTGGGCCGAACGAACACCAAGCTGCGTTTGGTTAATGAGAAGTTTTGTGGCAAGCGTTTTGATAGGCCATCGCAATAATGTCGTTGGTCGTCTTGCCTACTTTTCCAGAAACTAGCGGGACCTGGCTATCTTCCAATGCCGTTGTAAAGTCTTCGATTAACGGGGCGTGTAAGTTATCCGCAGGCGGGTGTGATTCGTAAACCGATTCGCCAGAAGAGAAAAAATGCATGTCGCCTTGGTTGAGGTCCTCGATCGTGATGCGGCCGTCTGTCCCAATAATTTCCAAACGATCGGGCGTTTGAGCGGTTCCAAAGTAACACTGCAGCAATCCATGAACGCCGCATTGGAATTTCATGGTCACGAAAGCTGCTTGCTCGGCTTCATAGTCAGCCGACTCGGCAAAACTTCCGTGCACCGAATCAACGTCGCCAAATAGTTGGACAAACAGATCGATTCGGTGGCTCCCAATGTCCATTAGAGGTCCACCACCTCCCTGGTCGAGCATGACGCGCCAGTCATCGGCAGGAAATTGCACTGGATTTCCCGTGACACAAGCGATGGAAAGTACTTTTCCTAGCCTACCTGAGGTAATCAGTTCGTGGCATCGAGCCACGACTGGATAGAAGCGACGGTAGTAGGCAACGGCGAGCTGAACTCCCGCTTGATCGCATGCTTCTACCATTTGCTTGCATTGCACTGGATCCAACGCCATTGGTTTTTCAACGAGGACATGTTTGCCCGCCTTGGCCGCAGCAATCGTTTGTGGCAAATGGCAAGCAACCGGCGTGGCGATGTAAACGGCATCGATGTCTGTTGAGGCGATAAGTTTGTTTGAATCGACAAACCGTTGTGGGATTGAAAATTTGTCAGCGAATTGAGCCAGTTGTGCCTCACTACGTCGGCAAACGGCGACAAGGTCCGACTTAACATCACCTTGAATCGCCGAAACTACGCGTTTTGAAGCAATGTCACCCGCTCCAATGAGTCCCCATCGAATGGTCATTTCGTTAACTTTGAAAGCTTCATATGGAAAGAGTGGCGGAAAATGCCTCCTGCACGTCGATCGACAGCGAATTCGCGGTGTTAGCCATCAAGCCAAATGAGCCATCGGGCCAATTGAGCCATCGGGACCGTATCGTCAAGCACGGGATCGGCTAATCGATTCGTCTATGCCGAGCAATATCATCGTTCGTCGGAGCCATGACAACAATCGACCTTCACGCCGAAGGCCGAACTTTAGTAAACCTGGGAAAAATCCTGATGAAATTTTTGTTTTGTCGTTCAGTCACAACCTTGCGATTCCCCAAACGTGTCCGCTGCCCTCGCCTCTCGACATGAGAATGAAGCTCGACGCGCCGCGTCGCTGCGGCGGGTCGCGATCATTTTGCAGGGATTGCCCAATGATGTCGCAGAGAAACTTCTTTCCAGTCTAGATTCCACGGCAAACCAACGCCTCAGAAGCGAGGTCGCCTCTCTCGTCGACGTCGATCCGATGGAACGCCGTCGAGCTCTTGAGTCGTTCACTGGATCAATGCGGTTGCAGGCTTCTCGCGACGATTCGGCACCGCCTGCAGCGTTTAACACCCTTGCTAACGCACAAAGACCCGAAACACCGCGACCCGAAACACCGCGAGCTGGTTTTCGAGCGGCCGAACAATTTCCGGCATCAGGCACTAATGCGGAGTCGTCTTCTGGTCCGTCTCTGGATTGTCTGGCCCGAATTAGCGACAAGCAGCTGATGAGTTTGCTGACGCATGAGCACCCGCAAACGCAAGCGGTGGTGTTGTCGTTGATCCCACCACGGCGAGCTGCGAGTCTTTTACCGATGCTTCCTGTGAAGCAGCGACAGGACATGCTTTCTCGTATCGGAAGACTCCGCGAACTACCGGCAGAGATGTTTTCTGAAATCGCTGGTTCATTTCAGGAAAAAGTCGAAAAGCTTCAAGCAGAGCAGCAGAGTAATTCCGGCGATGGCAATCCTCTTCAGGCGTTGATTGATGCCTATGCCCCATCGGATGGTTGGGATCCGGCACAAGCCAAGACGCATGTGCCTGCAGCCGCGGCGGCGGTTTCCCCTCGGCTGCAAGCGATCTTGTCGGAAATGCCAACGCCTTCATCGGCGCCGGTCGCTGATGAGAATGCTTCAGAGACGGCCACACGGCTGCGCAGCTTGTCGGAATCGTCGGCGATTGAAGGAAGCAGAGGAACCGCTTCGAGTGACACAGCTTCGAACGAAAACGGGCCGAACGATTCTGAGTCGATTGAGACCGTGCTAGCTGGGCCGATTGGGACTGACGAAGCTCACCAAGAGCTTGTGGCGATGTCATCGAAAAAACTATGTGAATCGCTGGGACGCGTTTCAACTCGCGTGGCCATTTTGACACTTTGTGGCCTACCGAATGAAATTGCTGACGCAGCCATCAATGAACTCCCTCGTTCCCAAGCCAATCAGGTTCGTTCACAGTTGATGAACGTCGGCTCGATGGAGATTCGCGATATCGATCGAGCCAAAGAAGAGGTTGTGCGTGCCGCAAGGGTGATAAGTACAACGCCGAAGTCTGGTGAATCGAACAATACATCCGATCGACGCAAGGTTGCGGCGTAGCATGGCTGGTGTTCTCAAGTCTCTCGCTCAGCTTGCAACCAAGTCCGCACCGACGGAACCAGTAACCGTGCCGACCGGCAGTGGATCGACTGTGCTCAAATCGGAAACGCTTGGCGCTTTGGCGGATGTCGCGAAATCCGATACAGAGTCTGAACTGCGTCCGGCAGCTTCTGGGGTCTCCTCCAAAATTTCTGGCGCAACGATAGGTGGCTCTCGCGGAACAACCGGCCTGGTTGAGTTCAATCTCTCGGATATTGCGACGCAGGGACGAGAGCAACTCGAAAAGTGTCGCGATCAAGTTCACACGATGCTCGATACGGCTCGCAAACAGGCTGAGCAGATCAAGGAAGATGCGTATCAAGAGGGGCTTGCCAATGCGATCCAGAAGGCCAATCAGGATGTTGATCGGAAAATTTCGCAACAGGCAGACGCCAAAACGAAGCAGCAACTCGCCTCGTTGCAATTGACCGTCAAGCAAATGAGAACGCAGTACGAAACGTGGATGCAACAGTATGCAGAGGTGTTGACTGAAACGTCGATGGCTGCGGCCGAGCATCTTACAAGGTCGGAGTTGTCGCGTTCCACTGACGCGTCGGGCTCGGAAGCGGATTCGGAAGAACCTGTTTTGGTTCGTTGGGCGCGTGAAGCCCTTCATAGCACTCGATCAGCTGGTCGGCTGACGGTTGTGGTTCATCCCGATACGCTGGCTGAGCTTGGTGGAGCTCTCGACGAACTACTCGCGGATCCCAGCTTGCCAGAGACATCCAGTGTCGTCCCGGATGAGTCTCTCGGACTTCACGATGTCATTGTTCGACAAGATGGAGGCGAAATTCATGCTGGCCTTGATGCTCAGCTGGATCGCTTACGTGAGGAACTCCATTGAGCTTGCAAACGCCAAAACTGCCTGCGGCAGACAACGCTAGAAACGCGTTTGATAGCATGGTGAAGTTTCGCGTCTATGGACGAGTTGCTTCCATCACCGGTGATGCGATTACTCTTCAGGGCATGACTGCTCCGTTGGGGGCGATATGTCAACTCGAACCCCGATCTGCCAAACCAACGCTGACGCGCGTCATCGGTTTTGACGATACTCGGCCGATTCTCGCGCCGCTGGAGCCGATCAGCCAGCTCGCCGCGGGCGATCAAGTACGCTTGATTTCACATCAATTGACTTTGCGAGTTGGTCCCGCTTTGTGTGGACGGGTGATCGATGCTTTTGGACGTCCGATCGATGGAAAGCCGCTCACTGAAGACTTGACCAGCATGTCCGTCCAAGGCGGTGCCCCGGAGTCACTGGACCGCCCACCCATTGATCAGCCGCTGCAGACCGGCGTTCGCGCAATTGACGCCATGCTGACATGCGGGGTCGGGCAGCGGATGGGAATTTTCGCAGGATCGGGTGTCGGCAAAAGTACGCTTCTGGGAATGTTGACGCGGGGGACAAACGCGGACCGTGTTGTGATTGCAATGGTTGGCGAACGAGGTCGTGAGGTCGCCGAATTCTTGCAACGCGCTTTGGGTGAGGCAGGACTGAAGAAAAGTGTTGTTGTTGTCGCGACGAGTGACCGACCCGCAGCTCAACGAATGACAGCGGCATGGACCGCAACCGCGATTGCCGAACAGTTTCGCGATCAAGGGCACCACGTCCTTCTTTTGGTCGATAGCGTTACCCGATTTGCGATGGCTCAACGCGAACTCGGTTTGGCTGCAGGTGAACCACCAACCACGCGCGGTTATCCGCCAAGTGTTTTTAATACGCTGCCTCAGTTGGTTGAACGAGCAGGGCGAACCGGCAAGGGCGCGATCACTGCGTTCTACACCGTACTGGTTGAGGGCGATGATCACAACGAACCAGTTTCCGATACCATTCGTGGGCTAATCGACGGCCACATTGTGCTCAACCGTAAGCTTGCGCACCGAGGCCATTATCCGCCAATTGA
>JBGCGI010000187.1:0-23333 GCA_045110715.1 Rubripirellula sp. | reverse complement strand
TTTCCTGCGATGCTCCACCGTGATCGCCTCCGCTGATCAACGAATTCGCCCAATTTCCTTGCGTTTTTGCAACGAAATGAAGTGCATCCCACCTGTTTCCCTGGCGACCAATTCTGATTCAGCAGAACAGGATTCGCTGCTTTTTGCCAGAACTTCCCTGGCAAAGACGTCTGCCCTCTTCTGAATTTGGCGATTTTTGCCGGTCGCTGGTGTCGATTTGTCGCGGCCAAGGCCTTAGCCTGTGCGTGCACTCACGTCGAAAAGTCCGCCGTTCTCTGATCATTCCCATGCCATCACGACTGTTCCTGCTGCTTTTTGCGACCTGCCTCTTTCCTTTGGCCAGCCTCGCCCAAAGTGATGTCCCCACCTCTTCAGAAGACCAAGTCGCCGAAGCGATCGAGCCCGTGCTGGTCGCAGACCCAGCTCCGCCCAGCCCTGAAGTGCCCAGCAGTTGGGCCGTATCAGTTGATGAAGCCTTCGGAAAATACCTGGTGGGGCCAGCTGAAACCGCCTTGTTCTTCGATTTCGGAACAGGCATCCCCTTTGTCGTGATCTGGCTTCTCTTTGGTGCCATCTTCCTGACACTGCGAATGGGGTTCATCAACCTGCGCGGCTTTCGGCACGCGGTTGACCTGACCCGCGGTGCCTTTGACACACCCGGCGAACCGGGCGAAGTCACTCATTTCCAAGCTCTGGCAACCGCCCTGTCAGCGACCGTCGGTCTGGGAAACATTGCCGGTGTGGCAATTGCAATTGGAACAGGTGGCCCAGGAGCAACCGTGTGGATCATCTTGGTTGGCCTGCTTGGCATGACTGCTAAGTTCGCTGAATGCACGCTGGGACAGCTCTACCGAGTCACCGATGAAGATGGCCACGTCTTGGGCGGGCCGATGCGATATCTCAAGAGCGGCCTGAAGGACCTTGGCCTTGGACCGCTTGGCAGCGTGTTGGCGGTCATTTTCATGATCCTTTGCATCGGTGCCAGCTTCGGTGGTGGCAATGCCTTCCAAATCGGCCAATCACTCGAAGCAATCAGAGGCGATGTCACGATTCTCCAAGACTATCCGTACCTGTACGGAATCGCGATGGCGATTGCCGTTGGTGTTGTGATCGTCGGCGGAATCAAGAGCATCGGTGCGGTCGCCGGTAAGATCGTACCGTTCATGTGCTTGGCTTATGTCAGCGCGGCACTCTATATCCTGGCCGTCAATTTCGCGGCTATCCCTGATGCCGTTATGAAAATCGTTACCGAAGCGTTTTCACCGCAAGCTGCCTACGGGGGTTTTTTGGGGGTGATGGTGATCGGCATTCAGCGCGCCGTGTTCAGCAACGAAGCCGGGGTCGGCTCAGCTGCCATCGCACACTCCGCTGCAAAGACCGATGAACCAGTCAGCGAAGGCATCGTCGCTTTGCTCGAACCCTTCATCGATACAGTCGTTGTCTGCACGATCACAGCCCTGGTGGTTGTCGTTACCGGCGCCTACAACGCACCGGAGATGGCCGACGCCATTGCAAGCAGCCAAGGTGCCAAAGTCACCTTGCATGCGTTTGTCATCGGTGGTCACGATTGGTTCCGATACATTTTGTACTTCGCCGTTGTGCTCTTCGCGTACTCCACCTGCATCAGTTGGTCCTACTACGGGGAACGCTGCTGGGTGCAATTGTTTGGCGCAAGAACCTCGATGATTTACAAGATTCTGTTCCTCGTCTTTACGGTGCTCGGTTCAATCGTGACCCGAGGAAACATTCTCGCATTTAGCGACTTGATGATCCTGGGCATGTCTTTTCCAAACCTGCTGGGAGTGTTCTTGCTGAGTGGAATCGTCAAACGACAACTGGATTCGTACTGGAAAAAATACCAGAACGATGAACTCGCCCGCGCCGAGTAAGACATGACGACTCGGCCCCTCCTCGCTCGCTTCAAAATGGTTGGCCATCCCTCCCGATGACTCGTCTTTGCATCATCAATGTCGTTGGGCTCACGCCGAAGCTTCTGCAGCACGCACCGCGGATTGCGCAACTGGGTAGCCCAACCGCTTGGACCAGTTCTTTGCCCGCGGTCACGTGTACTTCCCAAGCAACCATGCTGACGGGCCTCTCACCACGCGATCACGGCATCGTCGGCAACGGTTGGTACTTCCAAGACACACAAGAAGTGCGATTCTGGCAACAGGCCAACTCGCTGATTCAAGGCGAAAAATTCTACGAGGGCGTCGAGACTGCCAAGATGTTCTGGTGGTTCAACCAGTCTGCTCCCGTTCGCTATAGCGCTACACCAAAGCCTCACTATGGCTGTGACGGCTCCAAGGTCTTCGACGTTCTCGATCACACGGGATGCAACCTTACCGAACGCCTGGGCCCCTTCCCCTTTTTCTCATTCTGGGGGCCCGCAGCAGGGCTCCCAAGCAGCCAATGGATTGCGGATGCCACAGCACTCGTGATGCGAGAGAAAACACCTCAGCTGACGCTTTCGTACCTTCCCCATCTGGATTACGACTTCCAACGTCTGCCAACACACGACCCGACGCGGGTCGCCGAAGTGGATCGTTGCGCCGGGGTCGTCATCGACGCAGCACAGGCGATCGACGCGAAAGTGATTGTGGTCAGCGAGTACGGACTACTTCCCGTCAGTCAGCCCGTGCACATCAATCGGCACCTGCGCAGCGCAGGTTGGCTTTCTGCTCGCAATGGTCCATTCGGCGAAATGATGATGCCAGGTGAATCCGCTGCCTTTGCAGTGGCTGATCATCAGCTTGCCCATATCTACGTTCGCGATCACTCACAGATTGATGAAGTTCGAGCGATGCTTCAGACAGTACCAGGCATCGATGCGGTTTTCGACCCTGAGGACCTGGAACTCGATCATCCGAGAAGTGGCCAGCTGATTGCACTCGCGAAGCCCGACGCATGGTTCACGTATTACTACTGGGAACAAGAGGCCTCGGCACCCGATTTCGCTCAAACGGTCGACATCCATCGCAAGCCGGGATACGACCCGTGCGAGCTCTTCATGACCAGCAAGTGGCGCGCATTCGCTCGCGTCGCGCAAAAAAAACTCGGGTTTCGATACAAGATGGACGTGATTCCGCTGGATGCCAATTTGGTTCGTGGCAGCCACGGAATCCATCCGGCTTCGGTCGATGACGGACCACTGGTGATCGGACCGGACGATCCGCCTGATGACATGCGAGACTTTTCTGCCTACGTGCGACGGCTGCTGTAAACGTCATCAGGTTACGCGTGCTCTGAACTCGCCTCGGCTTGCTGCACCGTATCGGCGCGAGTGCCGGGAAAGTACTCGCGTACAACCGCGTAGAACTCTTCGGCTGTCGAGGCCTTCGTCACGTGTGTACGAAAAAACCGGGCGCCATGCTTTCCTTGCGCGTAGCAACACGCATACTTCCGCATCAACACGGTCCCCTTCTCTTCCCCGAATCGGTCAACCACGAGCCGGAAATGCTCGAGCATCACGTCACGCTGCTCTTCCAACGTGGGCTCAGGAGGAATCGGCTCGCCGCGCATCGCAGCTGCTGCTTGAGCAAACAACCAGGGACGCCCCAAACATGCTCGTGCGATCATCACGCCATCGACGTTGTAATTTTCGAAAGCGGCAACCACTTTCTCGGCGCTATCCAAATCTCCGTTTCCGATCAGCGGAATCTGCTTCAAGTGTTGCTTGATTTCAGCGATTCGATCCCAGTCCGCGTTGCCACGAAACATGTCCTGCGCCGTACGACCATGCACCGTCAGTGCCGCAGCGCCCGCTTCCTCGACAACTTTTGCGATTTCGTTGCAGTTGACATTGTCACGAGTGCAACCCAACCGGATCTTTGCCGTCACAGGTGTCGGAGCACAGGCATCGACTAGTTGGCGTATGATCTCATGCATTCGGCTGGGATCACGCAGCAAGTAGCTTCCGCTGTGAGCCTTCTCTGTCACTTGTCGTACGGGGCAACCAAAATTGATGTCGACAACACTGACCCGATATTCTTCGACCAGTCGCCGGCCAACCTTCGCCATCGTTGCGGGATCGTTGTCCCAAATCTGAACAGCTAGAGGCCGCACCTCTTCCGCGACGCCCCACAGCCGATCCGGATGCTCGGCTTCGTTCTCGTCAAGCCAGACAAACCCTCGAGCGTTGACCATCTCCGTTGCCAGCAGGCCTGCGCCACCGAACTGTCGCACCACCTGGCGAAAGGCTGCATTGGTGAACCCTGCCATGGGTGCCTGCAGGATCGGCGGATCAATGACCAGGTCACCGATGCGTAGTGGGGGGACAGAAATAGACATGCAAAATCGCGGGTCGGGATCAGAGAATCAGCCAGCCCCTATTCTGATTTGCAACCACACCCGCTGAACAGGTGTCTTTCTTTTCTGGACGCCCAATTTCCAGATGCTACCAAGCCTTCGACCAGCTCATTGCAAATGCATAGTCGGTCTCAAGCTGAATCCCATCAACGTCCTGATGGATGTTTGGAATGATCTCCATGTTCAGCAGACTATCTTTGATCAATGCCTGAGCTCCAAAGCCCGCGTTGTACCAATAGCCTCCGCGAAAACTCTCGACATTGGTGCTGATCAGAAGATCCGTAGCGGCAGGATCAGCTCCGTCATAGCTGCTGCGAAAAACATGCTCGCCTCGCCATGAGACTGACAACCAGTCCGTCAACAACACGCTCGTCCACGAATTCAGCCGAAATTCGTCACCCACGCTGTAACCTCGATAGTTGCGTCCGATCGGCAAGTCGGCCTGAACCTGAGCTCCCCAACTCCACCAGTCATAATACTTCTTGTACGTCATGCCTGGTCGAAAGTTGAATGTGCCGCTACCCAATCGCATCGGGTAAGGAAGCGGCTGCGAAGCTGCCCCGCCCGTGGGTGCCGTCGACTCACGATAAATATCGCCGGTTGGCACAGAGCATCCAAGGTTGAAAATCAGATCCTCATCCTCATCACTCGCAAGCCGCATCAACGCTCCAAGATTGGTATCGCCAAAACCACTGTTGTGAGTCGTGAACTCAGATCCTCGCCCCGCAGGGTTCGCGTCACCACGAAGATGATCCATTGTCAGACTCGGCAGCATCAACATGGTGTAGAGCGTGACATCATCGGTCGCACCATACATCACATGCATCATATGCATTTCCATCGTCATCTGTGTGGGAGATGCACCAGCGTTGGTCTGGATCCCATCAACCACAATACCGGGCGATCCGCCAGCAGGACCAATGGCGGCCTCGTCACTGATCGAAGTCTCACCGATCGCATTGTCTTCCATGTACATGTTCATGTACTTGTACTCGACCATCCACTTGCCACGTTCGTGCAAGTGATCGCCCATGATTCCTGCAGGCGCGTGCTTGTCAGCCATATTGCGGCGACCGTGGTCTGCCAGCGCTACAGAGGAGCATGCAAATAAGAAAGCTGAACAAAGCGTAAGCCGCAACATAGAAGGCACCTAGAACATGGAAGACAAAGCCTTGTAAGGCTATCGACATCACACCTGTCATGAGATTGATGACAGCGTCTCGCTCACACGAAAAAGTGAGCTTGGGTTCCAAAGCTTCGTCATGACCGTTCCAATTTGCCGCTTCTAGTCGTCGTTACTCAGCTCCATCCACCGCTCTTCGGCTTCGCTGAGTTCTTCGGCCACTGCTGTCAGCTCTTGATGCAATCGGACCGCTTCCTCCGGATCGGATTCATTCATCAACTTTTCATTGATTGCACGTTTCTCATCGTCTAGTCGGGCGATCTTCTTTTCTAGGTTCTTGAGTTCCTTTTCAGCTCTGCGCTGATCGCGTTGATTTTGACGATAATCGGACGACTTCCCCTTGGGCGCTGGTCCGGTCGATGCACTCTTTGTGTTCCCAGTTCGCTCACGCTCACCTTCGTCGACTTCCGACTCCACCGATGCCAGATACGTGTCATAATCGCCAAAGTAGTTCTTCACGCTGCCGTCGCGGACCTCGATCACACAAGTGGCAACACGGCGCATGAAGTAGCGATCGTGGCTGGTAAACACCACCGTTCCCTTGTACAGCTCGAGAGCCTCCGCAAGTGCTTCGACCGTCTCGACGTCCAAGTGGTTGCCCGGTTCGTCCAGAACCAACACATTCGCATTGCCAAGCAACAATCCGGCCATGCACAGCCGAGCACGCTCGCCTCCGCTCAGAACCTTGACCTTCTTTTGAATGTGCTCATCGCGGAACAGCAACGCCCCAGCCATCGCCAAAAGATCTTGTCGCGTCGTGTCGCTGTTGGAGTTGTACTCCAGGTGTTCCAACACCGTCTGGCGCTCATCCAAACTGGTGTAGACATGCTGTGCATAAGTCCCGATGTCGACGCCATGGCCCCACTTCATCATGCCCTTGAGAGGATCGAGCGAATACACCAGTGTTCGCAGCAAGGTTGTTTTTCCCTGCCCGTTATCACCAACGATCGCAGCCCGTTGCCCATGCTCAATCTCGAGCGTGATTTCGTCCGCGACCACGTGATCGGGGTAGCCAATCGACATCCCTTCACAGCGAACCGCGGTGCCCTGTCGAGGATTGACTCGCGGAGCACGGATGTTAACGGTTGGCTCGTCCACACTGATTTCAGTCGTCTGCAGTTTCTCGAGCTGCTTTGCTTTGCTCCTGGCCTGACTGGCCGTTGACGCATTGGCGCGGTTCTTGTCGATGAAGCGCTGCAACTGCTTCTGCTTGTTGATCACCGTTGCGTTTACGCGCCGATCATGCTCGCGCCGCTCCTCACGAAATTCCAAAAATGCGCCGATCTTCCCGGGAAACATCGTGAGTTTGCCGCGAGAAAGCTCAAGTGTCTGACTGCACGTTTTTCGCAAGAATCCACGATCGTGACTGACAATCAAAGCTGCCTTATTGAATCCACGTAAGAAGTGCTCCAGCAAAATTTGTGTTCGCAAATCCAAGAAGTTTGTCGGCTCATCCAACATCAGCATGTTCGGATCATGCAGCAGCAGAGCCGCCAATTTGACTCGAGTTTGCCACCCGCCAGATAACTCTTTGACCGGGCCTTCCAGGTAGGCCCCTTTGAGCTCGAATTGACCAGCCACTTCTCCACAACGCCATTCTGGTTGCTCACTGTCCCGCATCAGGAAATCCAAAGCGGACTCGCCAGGCTCAAAAGGATCGTGTTGGCGAAGGTAGCCGATGCGTAGACTGGGGTGATGAATCACCTCCCCCATTTCCAGTTCCTCGGTTCCCAGCAAAGCCCTCAATAGCGTGGATTTCCCCGCTCCATTGCGGCCAATGAAGCCCACCTTGACATCGTCCACCAACGAGAGCTCGGCGCCATCCAACAGGACTTGGTCGCCATAGCGTTTATGAGCGTCACGGACTTGGATCAAGACTGTCATGGGTCGTCGTTCTTGAAGCTTCAAATGGGGAGGAATCGGCAGCGCAATCCAACTAGGATGCGGAACCACGCGTTCTTGGCAACCACCTTGAAAATGGCGACGACAGAACGCGCCTCGATTTTTCGTCCCTCGGGAATTCTCAGGGTGATCCGTTTCCGATACGCTTGGCCCGGTTTTGCCTCCATGCTTGTCAACGTTTGATTGAACCGCTGGTGTTCAAACCGACTCGCATCTGCTCCATTTCATGGAGACAGTTACCATTTTTCATCAGCTCTCACTGCTGCCATGAATAGCTATAGCTTGGACTACATCGACGATTTGTACGTCCAATACGTTCGCGATCCCTCCAGTGTTTCTGAAACATGGAGGCAGTACTTTGAACAATTCCTGGTCGTCCATCCAGCTCCGACGACTCAGGCGTCCAGAAACAAGGCCAAAGATCCGTCGGATGCCAAGCCTGGCGCCGATCCACAGGTCGAGCCATCTGCATCCTCATCAGGTGATATTCGCCACGACCAAGCGATCTGGCTCTCCAGAATTCAAGATCGCGTCAACAACCTAGTTCGCGAATATCGTGTTCGCGGCCATTTGATCGCTGACCTGGATCCGCTCGGCCTAGATCGGCCAGACCGACCCAATCTGACGCCGGAGAGCCACGGCCTGAGCGATGAAGACCTCAGCCGGCCGTTCGACAGCACTGCCCTCGAGAATGTCATGGGTGGGACGATCGACGCGATCCTCACTCGTCTCAAGAACACGTACTGTCGCAGCATCGGCGCTCAGTTCATGCACATCAACCGTCGCAATATTCGCGATTGGTTGCAGCGTCGAATGGAGTCCAGCGAAAATCGCCTAGAGCTGTCTCACGATCGCCAACGTCGCATCTATGTTCGCTTGGCAGATGCATCTATTTTCGAGGAGTTTGTTCGACGGAAATTTGTTGGAGCAAAAACGTTCTCTTTGGAAGGTGCCGAGAGTTTGATTCCGATGCTGGATTTGGCGCTCGAAAAAGCCGGCCAACACAACGTTCAAGAAGTTGTGATGGGAATGGCTCATCGCGGCCGCTTGAATGTGATGGCCAATATTTTGAAAAAGCGCGCGACCAACATTTTCTGGTCGTTTGACGACCCAACGCCAGAAATGAATCGCGGCGGTGGCGACGTTCGCTATCACCTGGGCTACAGCAGCGATTGGAAAACGGCCTCGGGAGAGAACATCCACATCTCCCTGTGCTTCAATCCCAGCCACCTCGAATTCGTCAATACGGTCGCTCAGGGACGCGCGCGGTGCAAGCAAGATCGTCGTGAAGATTCCAAACGTGAAGAGGTGATGACCATCCTGATTCACGGCGACGCCGCGTTTGCCGGTGAAGGCATCGTTCAGGAAACCTTGAACCTGAGCGAATTGGATGGCTATCGCACAGGCGGCACCCTGCACATCGTGATCAACAATCAAGTCGGATTCACGACCGAACCGAGCGAAGGTCGCAGCACCACGTACGCGACTGACATCGCAAAAATGCTGCAAATCCCAATTTTTCATGTCAACGGCGAAGACCCCGAAGCTGTTGCGCAGGTCGTCTCGCTGGCAATGGACTTTCGCAAAGAATTCCATCGTGACGTCATCATCGATCTTTATGCCTTTCGTCGGTGGGGCCACAACGAGGGCGACGAACCCCGGTTCACGCAACCCCGGATGTACGCGGAGATCGACCGACGCGCCAGTGTCCGCGAACAGTACCTGGCGCGACTGCTGGAACTCGGAAAGATTAGCCAGACGGAAGCCGAAGAAATTCAGCGTGAACGTACCGAGAAGCTGGAGTCGGAGTTCGAAGCGACCAAGCACGAGTCCTTCGTTCCCGACACGCAAACTTTGGCTGCCAACTGGAGCGACTACTACGGTGGCGATGAACCAACCGAATCGACCGACACGACGTACCCCAAAGAGAAACTGGCTCCGCTTGTCGATTTGCTAACGCGTTTGCCTGAAGGATTCGCTTCTAACAAGAAACTCAAACGCCCGCTGCTGCACCGACGGGAAATGTCCGAGGGCAAACGTCCGTTCGATTGGGCTACCGCCGAATCCGCCGCTTTTGCGTCTCTGCTGGTACAGGGTCATCCGATTCGAATGACGGGACAAGACTGTCAACGCGGAACGTTCAGCCAACGCCACGCGGTTTTGCATGACACCAAGACCGGTGACACTTACACGCCATTGGAACACTTGAGCCCAGATCAGGCACCGCTGGAACTCTACAACAGCCCTCTCAGCGAAGCTGGCGTGCTGGGCTTCGAGTATGGTTACTCGCTGGACGCACCCAACGGCCTGACAATCTGGGAAGCTCAGTTCGGTGACTTTTGGAATTGTGCCCAAGTCATCGTTGACCAGTTCATTGCCAGTGCCGAAGACAAATGGAATCGACTCAGCGGATTGGTGATGCTGCTGCCCCATGGCTTTGAGGGGCAAGGACCAGAACACTGCAGCGCTCGTGTGGAACGCTTCTTGGCGATGGCTGCCGAACATAACATCCAAGTCTGCCAACCAACCACGCCGGCTCAACATTTTCATCTCCTGCGTCGACAGGTGATTCGCAAGTGGCGAAAGCCTTTGGTCGTACTGACGCCAAAAAGCCTGCTGAGACATCCCAAGACCGTCAGCACCCTTGATGAGCTTGCCTCGGGAAGCTTCCAAAAGATCTTGCCCGATACGCAGGTTCCTCTGAAGGATTGTCGACGTCTCCTGATGTGCACCGGCAAGGTCTACTACGACCTGATAGCCGCTCGCGAGAAACGCAAGAAGACCGGCCAAGGCGTTTCGATCATGCGACTCGAGCAGATGTACCCGCTTGGCGTTCCAGAACTCATGAACGCCTTGAAGGACCTTCCTGATGGCAGCGAACTGATTTGGGTCCAAGATGAGCCAACCAACATGGGCGCATGGCCCTACATCAAATTGAACTTTGGGGATGAGCTCACCAAACGATTCAAATTGCACCGCGTAAGTCGCGTCGAATCTGCCAGCCCAAGCACAGGCAGCATGGCCGCTCACAAATTAGAACAATCCGAGTTGCTCAACGAAGCGTTTTCGGATTTCTAACCAGCCGCTACAGATGTACCGGAACGATACGTTTCTGTTGGCCTGCCGTCGGCGGCGACGGCGATTCAATCCAGGGAATGGAATCACCGCTCTGCACCAAACTGGCAACGCGTGCTTTGAATGCGGGAACGATTTTTCCTAGCACATCACGCTCGGATCCACCGGACGCCTCGATCCCGCCCAGGTTGGCAACTCGCCCGAGCGTCTTCCCTGACTCTTGCCAGACGTAGACCAAGCAAGTGAATGCTGGGACGATCTCGCCTTCAGCGACCTTCAATTCCGGCTTATCCATCAATCACTGACCTTCTCGAAGTCGATCGAAATACTGCTGTGCGTGCTCGCGTTCAGCTCGTGGTAGGGTCTGATTCTCACTCGGATCGCTCTCTTCGCTGATCGCACTTTCGATCGCGGCTTTCAAGTCCTCACGGGTAACACCTTTTCGATTGGCGCCATCGGCATAGCCCGACAGAACTGCCTTGCCTTTCTTCACCTTGCCACGAACTTGCGTCTCGTAGGTGTTGGTGTCTTCCTCCTGCTCTGGGCGATCACCAAAACCATTGCCCTGGCCAAGTCCGTTTCCTTCCCCTTGCCCTTGCCCTTGGCCCATACCGAACTGCCCCATGCCGTTGCCCTGACAGCTTTGGCAACCCAATCCGTCACAGTTCTTGCATCGCATCTGGTTTTTGGATTGAGACAACTGATCCATCGCTGAATCCAGATCCTCTAACTCCGACATTTCGTCAGCCATTTCACCGAGTTGGTCGGCCATTTGTTCCATTGCATCTGCCGCCTCTTGGGAGTTGCCCTGCTCCATCGCCTGGGAGGCCTTGCTCATCGCCTCCGCCATTTTTCCCATTTGTTTCATCTGGCCGTCTTTCTGCTGCATCTCGTTCATTTGCTGCTGAAGTTTGGCGGCCTCGGCACTGTTGCCCTGTTTCCGAGCTTGGTCGATCTTCTGCTGCAGATCTTGTTTCTTTTGCTCGTGCGCCGCAGCGGCTTTCTGCATCGCTTTTTGCATCGCCTGAACCTGCTTCTTGAGCTGTGCCTTGTCTTTCTCTGACAAAGTCCCATCTCGCATCTTGCTGGCCAACTGTTTGACCATTTCCTCGGCTTTGCCGAATTCACCTTTGGCAATCGACTTGGCCACTTTCTCACCAGGCCCCGACTCTAAACCTTTCATCTGTGACAACGCCTGCTTCAGTTGGTCTGAAGAACCTAACTGCTCACGGCGTTCCTCCAGTTGTTTCTTCAGATCATTCATCGCAATCATGGCGTCCTTCTTGTTCATGTCTTTGCGTTTCATGATCTTGTCAAGCTCGGACTCCATCTTCGTGAACAGGTCCTCAGCTTCTTTCAAACCCGTTTGCTCGGCCTTGCGGCGTTGTTGTTGAATTCGCTTCTTAAGCTGCGAAGCAACTGTTTGAACTTGTTTGACTTCAACCGCATCCGGCTTACTCGCGCTACTAGCGCTCGACTCACTCATTGGTTCAACCAACATCAAGACGATCGCCAACACAGGAATGATCGAAAGCGGTAGCCACCCCAACTTGCTTGGCTTCAGCGCGAAACGATCAGCAACCTCTAACTGGCCAGCTCGCTTCTCTGCGTCCGCCTTTAGCGCGATTCCGAACTCGGTACCCTCGTCCTCAGAAGGCAAAGTCATCGAACTGCTCAGCCTCTCACGCAATCCGAATCGACGATCCACTTCCGCTGCCACCGACTCAACCGAAGGCGCCGTCACAAACGCGTAAATCCCAGCTCCTAAGAACGCTGCGACACTACAACCGCCGATCCAAGCGTAGATCCAAGTTTGGTAGTCAACGTTGATCACGCGAAGCGCCGGTAGCGCGATTGCCAAGGTTGCCAACACCAAGGCCGCGAACAAAGCGATACACAGCGCATGGCCAAAACGACCAAGGACAATACGCCGTCTTGCATTCTGGATTTTCGATTCGATTCGGTTCATGGCTTCGCCCTGTTACCCACTTTGATTTCTTGCGGTTACCCATGGTCCTGAGTTCGGTGCTCCGAAGCATGGCGTATGATAAGTATAGAGGGCGACACTCCTTGGCTTTTAGGGCGAAACGCCGTTTTTTACGAGAATCCGATGGCTTCCAGCACTGATCTTCCGGATCCTGACAGCTTAAATGACGCTGATGTCGTGATTTACGACGGCCAATGCAATTTTTGCAAGTCACAGGTCGCCAATCTTCATCGCTTCGACAGTTGCGGAAAACGGCTCGGTTTCATCTCCCTGCACGACCCGCGTGTCGCCGAGCGGTATCCCGATCTGACGCACGAACAGCTGATGGAACAAATGTACGTGATCGACCGACTTGATCGCCGCCATGCAGGTGCCGACGCAGTGCGTTACTTGTCGCGACGTCTTCCACTGCTTTGGGTCATCGCGCCGATTCTACATTTCCCTGGATCAGCAAGACTTTGGCGTTGGCTCTACACGCAAGTTGCCAAACGACGCTACAAGTTGGCCGGCAAGTCCTGCGAGAACGACGTCTGCAGCGTTCACATTGACTGACCGACGCTTACGCGAACCCGTCAACTGCATTCTTGAACATCACCATGCCGTCACCATACTCAGGCTGCGCGTCGCGCCGAGTCCAATGAGGGTGCTGAGTCGCATCGATGTGTCTCTCTGGGTGAGGCATCAATCCAAAGACTCGGCCTGTCTCGTCACAGACTCCAGCCACGTTAGCATCGGCGCCGTTCGGGTTATCCGGGAATGCCAACACCCCGTCTTCGACTCCTCCCTGCTCTCCACTGCTGTAGCGTAGAGCCAGTCGCCCCTGAGCCTTGAGCTTGGCCAGCACATCATCGCTGTCAGCGACAAACTTGCCTTCCGCGTGAGCCATCGGCAAATACATTCTCTCGACGTCTTTCAAGAACACGCAGGGGGTTTGATCGACGGCGAGATTCACCCAGCGATCCTCGAATCGTCCATGATCATTCCAAGTCAGCGTTGCTGGCGTCTCGGTGCCTAGCCCCTCGGTCAACACGCCAAGACGCATCAAGACTTGCATGCCATTGCAGATACCCAAGACCAGTCGGTCGCCAGCACCGTGCACAAAGGCATCCACCAACCCGGAAAGATGCTGGCGAAGTCTCGTGGCAAGAATCCGACCAGCTGCGATGTCATCGCCGTAACTAAAACCGCCTGGTACGCAAAGGATCTGATAACGGTCCTTCAACGCTGGGTTCTCGATCAGACGGTTCACGTGCACCCGTTCAGCCACGGCACCTGCTTGCTCAAATGCAAACGCGGTTTCTTCGTCACAGTTGGTACCAGGAGCTCGAAGAACCAAGACGCGAGGCGACGGCATTTTTCAACCACAAACAGAGGTAGATCGGGAAAGCCGGGAAGTTTAGACGGCCACGACTACCTTGAGAACCACAGCCGAAATCCCCTATCACGCCGGCCGTTCCAGCTTGATTTGCAGCCGTTCATGCAGGTGATCCCAGCCTACGATCGTACCGCGGCCAGAGCACACCGCTTGGCCCATGTGCTCGAATTCGTCAGCCAATTCATGGGGTACGTACAAGACCATCGGCAATTCGGGATCCGTGTAGTGGGCCCACACTGCATACCCGTCTTCGTAGACATGGGGGTCATCGTCACCGGAATAGAGCAAACGACGCTCGACAATCGCTTCCATCTCAAAGGTCATGCCTTTCACGGCATCGACCAACGTCTCCAATTGGTCACGCTGGCCGCGCACCGAATCCAAGTGCCGAACCGTCTCTCCGAACGTGATCCCATCGGAGGCAGCCGCTGGCGTGGACACGGGCGCAGCGACCGGTGCTGGCTCAATCGCCTGCTTTCCAGATGGTACGACTTGCAGGTCGAGCGATTTCACCCAGTCGGGCCACCGTGGAATATCAACTCGTAGCTTCACGTTCCAGATCAAGTCGTTATCGCTTAGATCGATGGAATAGGGTGCGTTCTCGGGCAATGCCACCTCGAAAGGAAAGCAGTGCTCTTGCCCTGGCGTTAACGAGGTCGACTCTTGCAGCGTATGCGATTCCTCAAAAAAAGTTTTCGAGTGGGTTGTGCGGTTGCTGCCACTGCCACTGACCACTTTCTCGCGAGCCTCAAAGTTCAGTTGAATCGCATTGATCGGAACGGAGTTACGTGGCCTTACCACCAACTCGCCCGCGATGGACTCGCCTGGCGAGGCTTGCTCCTGAGCAAGATGAAAGTCGACTTCGCCCAAAGCAAACTTCGGCAAGAAGTGACGAATGAACCAATACATCCCTCCCGCTAGCGGAAACAACAAGAACAGCAGCCCGAACGCTCCGGCCTGTGAAACCATGACCGCACCTCCGATCAAGAAGCCCAAGACCACTAAAACGCCGATGGCATTGCCAATCGCACTCGACTTCTGACCGCGCTGTTCATTGACCGTGCCTTCAGGCCCACAGGATGGTCGCATCATGAATTGCTGCGAAGCCTTCGGGTCAAAAGCCCACGGAATCTTTGCCCGGGCTTCCACGCAATGATCGACATTTAGGTAGTGGCCGTGATAGGTCGGTGGCCAATGACCAACGGGCAACTCGAATCGATACTCGAGCTTCTCACCTGTCCGCCATTCACCTTCGAAGACCGTCACCGATCCCACCTCGCCCGAGTCAACATTGCCTCGACCATGCGTTTTCCAACCGGACGTCACCACGAGGCCGCTACACTTCACATCAGCGTCAACGTCAACACGAATCACTCCTTTGATTGCAGCTCCACCACTGTAGATCTTTTGGGGATCGTCCAACTCAATCGACAAATCGCATTTGGCCATGTTCAACCACTTGAGTTTGAGTCTTTTCGTAAAGATAGGATTCGACACCGCGGACATCACTGCCGAATCGATTGACCAGCCAATCCGCATCTTCTGGCGAGACAACCGGAATTCGTCCTGCGTCTAAGCGAGCTGCTTCAATCCTCCGATTCAACAAACGATGAAGCAAAGTGGCGGAATTCTCGTCACCAATGTGTTCGGTATGCACTTGATAGCCGAATCGCTTCAAATGGCGACTCAGGTCTCGATGTGTTCCCAAGACGAGCGGGATCCCCGCACTAAAGACGAGCGGAAAAACGCATTTTGGCAATCGCTGCGCTTCGTCGATCAACAGCGGACTCCCGGCCGCGATTGCCGGACAGGGCCCATCCTCTGGCAAGTAAACGTACTGCGATTCAGGCAACTGATCGGCTAACGAAAGCATCCGAGTGGTCTTGCCACGCCCACAATCGCCAATCAACTGGACAGCAGAATACGGTTGGCGAACTCGTTGCGATATCCCCGCGATATCGACAACGGCCACGGCCACTCGTTCCGCCCGCGTCAACTCACCGAACGGGTTGCGGACCAGATTGTGCCGAGCCCACGGAAACCAATCAGCGACCCCATCGGTAGCAGCACCCTCCCGGCTGGCAGTCGTCGTTTTCACAGGACACGCTTGTTGCTTAGGACAGATGATGTTCAATTCAGATCGCAAATGTAGCATGTTGGCTGCAGATTCACTGCACGCCAGAAACCCATGGCATGAGCACACAACACAGTTGCAGTACCCGAGCGAAGTGAAATCAATCTTTCGCCAGGAAACCGAGTCATCGACAATCATATCCAGACGGACCGATCCTATCGATTCCTGCTCCCTTCGGTTTTACTGGGATGCGGTCTCGTGCTGCTTTGGAACGGATTCGATCCCCGCGAGCTACAGGAATGGTTTCAAGACTTAGGACCGTGGGCACCCGTTCTGTTTGCGGTGCTAGGAATCGCTGCAATGACCGTGCTGATTCCAAAAACACTTGTTTCGATCACGGCCGGCGCGTTGTTTGGAACCGGTGTCGGTAGCGCACTGATGCTCTTGGTCGCCATCATGGCTGCCGCCCTGAACTACTCGATTGGGCGTTGGTGGTTGCACGACTCGATCACTCGACGATTATCACGACCTCAAAGTGAAGCCACGACTGACTCGTTCACTTGGTTGCAGGCAGTCGCCGGAGTGGCTGCTGACGCAGGGTTCCAATTTCATCTTCTCATTCGCTTGCTACCGATCCCAACCACGCTGATCAGCTACACCATGGGGGCCACTGGCAGCAAGAAACGTCCATTTTTCTTGGCCGCTGCGGTTGCTGTGATTCCGCAAATGCTCTGGGTCCATGGCGGAACCGCTGCCTCCATGATCGACGAGCCAAGTGGTTCCCGACTACGATGGTTAAGTATCTTCGTTTCGATATTTGCTGCTGTCGCAATCAGTCTGATCGTTCCCAAGCAAGCGATGAAACGCGTCCAAGCGATGAAACAATCCCAACAATGATTCTCTGGGAGTCACTGATTTGAGCCCCACGATTACGCAAAAACGGCCCACGGTTTACGAATCCGGAGTTGATCTTTGGATCGCCGCGATGCTGCTTCTGACTCCTGCATTGGCAGCGTTCATCGGGACCTATTTCCTAACTCTGGGTCGTCCCAACGATGCAATGATTCTGTTTCTCGCGGGGGCGTTGACTCTGATTGTCTCAGCCATGTTCACGGTACCCTGTCGATACACGATTCTCGATGACGCCGTTTCGGTGCGATGCGGAATTCTCTTCTATCAGATTCCCTTCTCAGACGTCGTATCGATCGAACCTTCGGGAACCTGGCTTAGCGGTCCTGCACTCTCGATGCGCCGTGTTCTGATCACAACTACAAAACGAAAAGTGATCATCTCACCACGTGAACGTGAGCACTTCATGGAAGATCTACGAAGCTCAGTCGCTGCTTCCAACAAATGAGCCTCGTGAAAACACGAACTCGTTGCAGCCCCATCCGTTGCCAACGGTTTTCAGTGTCTCTAGCACAAACCCCTGCTGGCGAAGTGGCCCAACAATCTGCTCGGGCGTCGCTACCTCGAAAGGCAAACCACCCACCCAGTCAACCCAGTCATGCCACGCCGACATACCACGGTCCGACTTTTTGGCCCGCCAGTCTTGAAACGGAAGCGGATTCTTAAGCCTAGCAGCCCGCGCCAACGCGAACTTGAACTCATAGACACCGGCGACGGCAACGACCCAACAAGGCCGCAATACCGCGGGCAGCCGATGGTAGATCCTCTTGATCGATAGCCAACGCCGACTGGCTCTGCCTTGATCGTTATAGATTGCGATGAACAACTTGCCACCGACCCGTGTTCGCTGCGAAGCCAACTCGATCGCTCGATTCATCTCACCGGTGTGATGCAACACTCCCCAGGAATAGACAACGTCCGCTTGCCCAAGCGAATCCATCAGCGGAACATCCAACACCGAGCCCTGCATCACCCGCCAGGAAGCTTCACTCGGATCTTTTCCGAATCGCTGACGAAGCTCTTGTGTGCAACCGACCGAATCGCTGTCGAAATCGATCGAGACGACCTCCGCTCCTAAACGATGAGCAGCCAACGAAAAGAGACCGCTACCGGAGCCAAGATCCAAGAAACGTTTCCCTTCAAGCGTTTCTACTCCCAACCTTTGGCGAAGGGATAGAACGGCTTGCCCGATCCGTTCTTCGTCCAGCGCAGCCAAGAACGCCTTCCAATTTTCTCCAAACGCGAATCGTTCTTCTGCAGCCATCGACGATATCTTAGCCGATAATTCCGTTGCTGCTTGCGCGAACTCTTCACGCTATAACATAGCTGACACGTTTTCCAGCACTCCCCTGCCCTTCCCGCCATGAACTCACCTCTTAGTCGACGTCGATTTTTAAGCACCGCCGCAGCAAGTGTTGCTGTCGCCCCCGCGATTCTGACCAGCAAGCGCAGTGCTGCTCAGGATGTGATTGGTCAAGGCGATTTCAAATTCCGTTGCCAACATCAGTTTCCACAGTTGCCTGATCAATACTCATGGCAGATCACGCACAACGTCGCAGTGGATCCAGACAACAACCTGTACGTGATCCATGAAGGCCAGGCATCGCAAACAGGCCACCCGTCAATTTTCGTGTTCGATTCCGAAGGCAAGTTCATCCGAAGTTTCGGCGAGCAGTTCCAGGGAGGCGGTCATGGACTGGAGATCCGAGTCGAGGACGGGACACCATTCTTGTACGTGGCGGCCTATCAACAACTCAAGTCGATCGCCAAGCTGACGTTGACAGGTGAAACCGTCTGGCAACAGTACGCGCCAATGCAAAGCGATCAATATGCGCTCGGCGAAGCCAGCAACCCTCGTAACCTTAGGCCCTGGACTAGGAAGCACTTTCAACCCACCAACTTTGCATTTCTGCCCGACGGTGACTTCCTCTTAGCTGACGGCTACGGCTCGTACTTCATTCACCGTTACGACATCGACGGAAACTGGAAATCCTGTTTTGGTGGGTTTGGCAAAGATGAAGGCAAGTTCCATCTTCCACATGGTGTCTGGGTCGACGAGCGTGAAGGCGGAGATCCGGAAATCGTGGTGGCCGACCGAGCACACAACAAGTTGCAGGTCTTCTCACTGGAAGGAGACTACAAAAAGACGATCGCGGGCTTTGGACTGCCGGCGAATGTCGACACCAACAAGGATCTGATGCTGGTTCCCGAGTTGGTCGCCCGCGTTTCTCTCTTGGATCGAAATCACAACACCGTCGCCACCTTAGGCGACGATCGAGAGAGAATCCTTGCCGACAAGAAGGCCTCAAAAGGCTTCGCAATTCGCGCCGATGAAAGCCGCTGGCAGCAAGGAAAGTTCGTCCATCCCCACGATGCCTGTTTTGATCGTGACGACAACATCTATGTGGCCGAATGGGTAGGAACAGGTCGAGTCACAAAGCTGACTCGCGTCTAGCAACCGGGGGGAAACGGCATGCAACCAACTGCAAAGTTGAGTGGAAACATTCTTTTCCCAGACCTGTCATCATGCACCTTGGACCCCGCCTGCATCGCAACATCGAATGCATGGCCAGTCGTTTGAACACAGCTCTCTGGTTCACTGTCAGCCATGACTGCTTTCCCCTGATGCTCGACAATTCCTTCGGCGTCTTCCACGAGTTCGATCGGTCGCTTGATGGCAGAGCAGGATCGGAAAATCAGCATGCGTTTACCCACTTCACTGATCTCCAATTCGAAGAGGACTCTACCACGCAAGCGGCCGAAAGCTCAACCCAATGTGACGCCCCCTGATCAAGCTGCCATGACTGAGCAGAGCAAAAGAACCGCTGGGAACGAACGGGTGCCCGATCCGAAATCTGGGCCATCATTCAAGTCGGGACGCGATTGCGACGACCACCCGCTAGCACCGACAGCCCTGCAAACGTTAGCCCGATCCCAAACAGCAAGATGGCGGTCATTGGCTCGCCAAACAACATGACTCCAGCGATCCCCGCCATTGCTACCTGCGACGCGTTGATCAGATTGACAGCGACCACCGGCAGAGACTTCAAAGAGGCGGACAAAGCGACGAAAGCACTGAAGTTGCACAGGCCTGCGGAAGCCATCGTTGCCCACTCGACGAACGTGATCCCCCCAAGCGGCTCGATCCCAATTCGCAGCACGGTAATCATCCAGAGCACAACGGTGCCGACCATTCCGCTGATGAACATCGTAGCGGAAGCAGATAAGCCGCCTGTCAGCGCCTGCCTCATCACGACTCCGAAAACCGCATAAGCAGCCCCCGACGCTGCAGCACAAAGGGCACCCATCCAAATCGGCAAGGAAGTGGTAGAAGGAGACTCCGTTGCATTGGGGAGCGAAAGCACAATGACCGCAATGATCACCAGCCCCATCGCGACGACCGTACGCATCCGCACTGGTTCGTGAAGCATCACGCGACCCAACAATGCGCTACCGACAATCAGCACACCCAAAGTGATCGGAACGCTTGCCGCCAACCCAATCACTCCAAGCGCAATCTGAAACGCTGCGTTCCCAACGACTTGGCCCAACAGGGACGCCGCAACAAATCGCGGTACCATCCGAGAACTCGTGGCAATGGTTTCTCCTCTCGCGAACATCCAGCCCAAGAAGGGGCCAAGCAGAATCACCGTCGGCGCTGCTTTGACCGCTGAGACCAAGAAGGGATCGACCCCCACACACTGCCGAAGGGCGATGTTGGCCATCGTGTACATGACTGCAGCCAACATTCCGCAAACGGAAGCCGCGGCAATTCCCATCGGCGGTCGCAGCGACTTGACCCGATCGGTGTTTCGCGAATCAGAACTCTGAACTGCGACATCGCTCATCGCAACCGAACCAAAAACGGGAACGCTCGGATCAAGCTCAGGCCGATCACCGGAAACAGCGTCATCCATCGATGCAGCCACGAAAATCGGTTTCAACGTCGCTCGAGTTCAAGTCAACCATGATCAATCAGAGTCCGTCGGCGGCTGACAGGTTCGCAAGGAAGTTTCAGCTACCTTTGAAGCTAACAAATCGATCCTGCTCTTCTGACCAGAGCTTCAATCTCAAGCAGGCGATGATGTCTTTCGGAAACAATGTTGTGATCGGTGGTGTCTGGAGTTCTTCCAAGCCTGCCATCGCTTCGGGTAACCGATAAAACGGTATTCTCGCGTTCAAATGATGAATGTGGTGATACCCGATGTTTCCAGTGAACCAACCCAAGACGGGGTTCATTGGAATGTAGCTAGAAGCCTTCAACGCTGCATCAACATGACTCCACTCTGACTCAGCAGCCATCTTTGCTTCGGGAAAGTTGTGCTGAGCGTAAAACAAATAGGATCCCAGCGCCGATCCCACAAACAGCGGAACGACCAACGCCAAAAGCATCACGTCCAGCCCCATCGATCCGAGGCCGATTAGCAACGCGACATGAATCACGACCGCGAGTCCGCCATCCAAATGTTGCTTGGGGTTCTTGAGAAAATCACATAGGCACATTCGCCACATGAACACGGTCAGATAGCCAAAGGCGATCGTCAATGGATGACGAGACGCCGCGTACACGAATCGCTCGGATGACTTCGCTTTGGCGTAGTCTTCGGTCGTCATGATGGGATACGACCCAACATTATCGCCGAAGACTTGGGAGTTGGTTTTGTGATGATCATTGTGAGAATCTTGCCAAACGCTTGTTGGAGCTAAGACCAAGACCCCATAGATGTTCATCACCAGCTTGGCGATCCAAGAATTTTGCAAGATCGCATGGTGCTGATAATCGTGATAGATGATGAACAGCCTGACGGTGACCAGACCAGCCAAGACACTGGCGATGATCCTGACCACCAGCGGCAAACCGCTCATTGTGGTGCCAATCAGAACACACATCACCGTCAGGGTAGACCAGAGATGCCACCAACTTAGCCAGCGAGTCTCGCCAGCGTAGGCCTTGCTTGCCACCAACAACTCTTTAGGAGTTCGCTGGGTTTGAGATGGACCGCCTGGTACCTGAGTATCGTTTGATGGTTGGGTTGGAATATCCAGATTCATTGAGTCTTGTCGTCTTGATGAGACAGATTTCCAGTTGATAAGTAAACATCTTCAGAACAGCACTATACGACGTGGCCTAGTGATCTCACAGACCAGTGCCCTCACCCGGTGGGTTGCGTACGGTGCTTTCGCAAGAAACAACGGTTTTACCGGGATTTCTGCAGTCTTGAGCTTAGTGAGGCAGCACCGTATCGAAGTCTTCTACCAAAGTGGACTGCTGACCATCATCAAAAGAAGGCTGGGAAACGATCACGGTGATATTGTCTTCACCGCCCGCTTCATTGGCCAATTCAATCAGCCGCTCGCATGCTGCTGCGGGCGTTGCGGCCCCCGATACAACCGATGCCAAGGTATTGTTGTCGATGTACCGGTGCAGCCCGTCACTACACAGAATGACTGAATCCCCAGGCTCCAGCGTCACTCGTCGCACCTCTGCAATCAGATCGCCGTCTGCACGACCACCCAACACATTCCAAAGCACGTTGCTCCACTTGCTTGTCGCCTCATCTTCGGGACTCAATCCCCCCGCCTCGACCATCTGCCTCGCCAAAGTGTGGTCGGTGGTTAACTGCTCGACCTCGCTTCCTCGAACCAAGTAGCAACGGCTATCACCAGCGTGAAGCACGTACATCCGTGGCCAGACCAGGAGCGCCATCGTCAACGTCGTTCCCATCCCGCGCTGTTCCGCATGTTGAGCCGACTCCAGCAAAATTCGTGAATGAACGTTGCGCAGAGCTTCTCGCAAATCTTCAATGAAAGCTTGCTCCTTGGGTTCAATCTTGATCTCTTCATCAGCGTCCTTGGGGTTTCGAGGATCATCCAAGAAAGTGCTGTCGTCAATCGTACTCATGTACTGTGAACTTGACGTTTGCTCGCCCTCAAAAAACCACTGAACCCTATCGAGCAGCTCGTGCACAAGACCGTCGATCGCTAACCGGCTTGCCCTCTCGCCCGCCGCGTGCCCCCCCATCCCATCAGCGACCAGCAGCAAACGGCCCTGCACTTCTCCCAAAACACTTTTCGTTAAAGGCAGACTGCTAAAGGCAACGGACATCGACTTGCTTAGTCCAGCAATCAGAAACTGATCTTGGTTCGTCTCCCTGACACGTCCGCGATCGGTCGCGCCATAGCTGGCGACACTCTCTTCGCTTGAAGAGGAGGGAAGGTTGTCATTGTCAAAATCGCTCAAGACTGTTTCTCGAAAGGAAACCAGTGAAAACTATGACCAAGTCGGCTGCTCCTATCTTAACAAGATTGAATCGCGTCGAGCATCTTCGGAAAAAAGCAGAAACGAAAAAACCTTGCCCGCGCAATCGCACGGGCAAGGCAAAACGATCGATCGAAGACTACGAACCTACTGGTTCAGCTGCTCTTCGATGGTTTCCTTGTAAGCACGGCTACCAAGAGCTCCCCACAAACCGTAGGGGCTTTTCGCACCAGCTCGGTTCTGCAAGTGAATTGGAGTCGC
>JBGCGI010000186.1:0-13960 GCA_045110715.1 Rubripirellula sp. | reverse complement strand
ATGCCTGTGATGTCGCTGATTGCGTCAACGGCTTTGTCGGTATCGTCACGAATCTCTTCGATGGAGTTGCGGATGTTCTCGGTGGCTTTGGAAGTCTCCTTTGCCAATTCCTTGACTTCGCCGGCGACCACGGCAAATCCCTTTCCGGCTTCCCCAGCTCGGGCTGCTTCGATGGTCGCGTTGAGAGCGAGCAAATTGGTTTGTTCGGCGATGGATGTGATGACTTTTACGATGTCGTCGATATGTTTACTGCTCTCGCCCAACTTCTTGATCGACACGTCTGCGGTTTGGGCGACATCGACCGCATGGTTGGCAACATGTGCGGCGTTGCTGGCGCTCGCGGCGACTTCATTGATGCTGATGCTGAAATTCTCAACGCCCTTTGAGACGTTCTGCGTGTTCTCGCTGACATGATCGGATGCCTGACTGACCACGCGAACTTGAGCGGTCGTTTGCTCGGCAGCAGCGCTCATTTGTTGGCTGACACTGGTGAGCTGTTCACTGGCCGAGGCCATGGCCATCATGTTCTCGCTGATCGCATCGACGAGTTGGTCCTGGCGTTTCGATTGCATCGTGAATCGCTTGGAAATCAGCAAAGACATGAATGTCACCAATAGACCAGCGACCACAAAAGTGGTGAACGCAAACCAGAAGATCTTGTGGGTTGGTGCATGGATTTCACTCAATGGTGTTTGAGTTAAGAGTGTCCAGGTCTCTTCTGGGTCTCCGAAGCCGCTGGACGGATGAACCACAATCGGACTTGCGCTGGCCAATGCAGGCTTGCCGTTCCGGTTGACGATCTCGAAAACTTGCTCTGCGCTCGTTGCTGCGTGCTCCGGACCTGTCTCAATTCGGATGGAGAGCATTCCGCCTTCAAGGTCGTCAAGGTTATTGCGAATCAACGAGTCAGGGCCGACAACGTAAGACTCGGTTTGTGAGTTGGGTTCTGATCCTTCATTGACGATCGAATCGATGAGATCGACCGGCATCTGGAAAACCACAACACCCACTTTCTCCCTTCCGTCGAACACTGGCGCCGCAATGAAGCTTGCAGGGGACGCTAGACTTGGTTCGTAGTGCTCGTAGTCAACGAACGCGACCATGTCTTTCCAGTTCGCCGCTTTCGCTTTCTTGTAGGCTCGAGCGAAGTTGCTGTCGGCGTAGGGCCCGTCTTCTAGCGAGGTCGCGAAGTCCAGTTCTTTTGCGACTGAGTAAACGATGTCTCCGGTCCGATGATCGATCAGAAAGATGTCGTAGTATCCAAAGGTCTTACGGAAATCTCGGATCGTCGAGTGGTACTTGGCGTGCGTCTTGCTGTAGGCCGATCCGTCATCGGCCATGTCGAGGCTTTCTTTTTGGCCCAACGCATGCGTGTTCTCAGCCAGATACTGGAACTGATGATAGATCGCGTCTTCATCCAACGAGCCTAGCAGTTGCTGAACGTTTGGTGCCCGATTGTTCTTTTCCTGGTACTGCCTCGCAAACTCAGATTCGTAGAAGGTCTTCAGTCGCTCTTGGATCTGTTCTGACTCGAGATCGCCCTGCCCTTCTGCACGTGCCTTTGCGAAATCCTCGCTGAATGCCTTGGTCGCTTCGATCACCATCAGATCGCTAGAGAAGGTGTGAACCTGATTGTGGATGGTCTGGAAATACTGTTCCAGTTGGTTGGCTTTCAACTTTCGAAGCGTCGAGAGTTTGTTCGTTGCCTGCTCGTGCGTGGTCTGTGATGCATAGTGATACACCGAAAAACAGAGTACGAGCAAAGGCAGCAACGAAACCAATAGCATCGCAGCCATCAAGTTGCTGGTCAGTAGTCGCCCGAGACTGTTGGTGAAGCCATTGGCTTCAGGACTCTCAAGTTGTTTGCTCATAGTTCTTTTGCGTTTATGCGTGTTCGCGTTGTAGCTAGATCAAAGCGAGTGAGTTTCAACTGGTCGATCCATGACGCAACTGTGCCAGGCGATTCACATCCAAGAGCAATACGATGCCTTCAGAAACTCGTGCGGTCTCTGAGATGAAATTGGGAATCGATTGCTTGAGGTTGGTTGGTGTTGGTTCAATTCGTTCATTTTCGATTTCGATGACCGGCCCGATATCGTCGACCAGCAAACTCATGCGTTCGTCGCCAACGTCGACGATCACGTGGTTGGTGGGCTTTGTCTCCATCGCGTTCTCGTTGGCACCAATGCAAACCGAGGTGTCAACGACGGTCACAATCTGTCCACGCAAATTGATGAGGCCGGATATCGAACGATCCGATAGCGGAACTGGTGTGCAGGCCAACTCCGATACAACCTCACGCACAAGATCAACTCGGACGCCACACAGCGACCAGCCAACGATGAAAGTGCAATAGGAGGAGCTTTGGTTCGTGTTCACATCAGTTACGCAATTTCGTGAAGATGATTCCCGTCCAATGGTAGTTAGCGTCTGTTCTTTTTGCGGTTGCCGCGGTCACTACCTTGCCTGATTGGTTTCTTGCAATCGTTGTTACCGGCACACTCGGGCCAAGTCCACCACATCGATCACTTTCCCCCCCGCCATGGTCACGCCGATGACTGCCGGATTTTTTGACTTCTCTGCGGGAGTCACTGAGCTTGGGCTGCGGACGATATCAAGAACTCGATGGACCGTCGCACCAACGAGTTGGTTGTCGCGTCGATGCAGAACGATTGGAATCGCCGAGTCTGGGTCAATCGGGCAGCTGCCTACACTGACCAACGGCAACACACCGCCGTGGTAGCTCGCAACCAGTCCAGTTTCAGAATCTTGAAGCTGCGAAGCATCCACCTCGTCCAACTTCTCAATCGAATCCAACGAAATCGCGATCTCACGGTCGTCTCCAACGGAGCAGACCAGCCACTGGTGCACGTCTTCTTGTTCCGCTGCGTTGATTGGAGTTTCAGGTTCTTGCTCGACTTCGACGGGAGCTTGCTCACCGCCGTGCCCCAGCAGTCCAGCACGCCGTGCGATGCCTGAAACGTCCAGAATCAGAGATGCAGAACCGTCGCCCAGCAGTGTGGCTGCGGAATAGGTTCCGATTGACTTGATGACCGCACTGATTGGTTTGACGACCACCTCATGCGCGTTGTGAACTTCGTCAACGACTAAGCCAAAGCGTTGGTCTTCTGCTTGAAGGACGGCCACGTGCATTCCCAGGTCGCCCCAGGGTCGGGCCATTTCAGCTGCGGGATCAAAACCGGTCCCTTTGCCAATCTCCAGCAATTCGTCCAGCCAGATCAATGGCAACAGTCGGTCGCGCAAACGGCAGACGAGGACGTTTTGGGCTGTCTCTACCGCGTCGACCATGATGACTTCCAGCAGGCTCGCTTGTGGGATCAAGTATCGTTGGCCAGCCGTGCTTACCATCAGCGCGGGCACAATTGCCAACGTCAGTGGGATGGTGATCTTCACGGTCGTGCCCACGCCCAAAACGCTCATCAGGCTGACCGATCCACCAATTCTCTCAATCTCCGTTTTCACGACGTCCATCCCAACGCCTCGGCCCGAGATGGAACTGATTTGCTTGGCTGTCGAGAACCCCGGCGAGAAAATATATTGCAGGATCTGGCCTTCCGTTGCGCTCGTCGCTTTCTTAACAGAGATCAAACCCTGTGCGATTGCTTTTTGACGAACCGCGCTCACGTCGATACCGCCGCCATCGTCGATCGCTTCGATCACGACCTGCCCACTTTGATGGCGGGCTCGCAACAGCAACTTTCCCTGGGCCGGCTTTCCAGCAGCCTGACGCTTTTCAGCGGACTCGATGCCATGGTCGATCGAGTTGCGAACGATGTGGGTCAGTGGATCGCGAATCGCATTTAGCAGCGTGCGGTCTAGTTCGGTGTCTTCGCCTTCCAGGGCAAGCTGTACATCCTTGTCGCATTGAACTGCAACGTCACGCACGATTCGTTTGAACTTTGAGAAGACGCTGCTGATCGGCTGCATTCGAGTGCGCATCACCCGGTCTTGGATGGCGCTGGTTACCGAGCTCAACTGGCTCGACAGCATCGAGAGTCCATAGCTCTCGGTGACTTCCTTGCTTTGACTCAGTTCGTTTCGAGCGAGCACCAGCTCGCCAGCGAGATCCATGAGTTCGTTCAACAAGCCAACGTCAACGCGAATCGACGTCGATTCTTGGTTTGCTTGTTGTTGGGCGGATGGGGACGCCTCAATGGTTCCCGCAACAGCTTCGCTGGGAGCTGTGTCGTCGTTGTTCGACGTCTCGGTGACAGGTTCGGAGGCCGCTGAATCGGATGGATTGGCGAGGGCTTGCAGTTTCGGCTGAGTGTGATCGTCCTCCACAGCCGGAGTCTCCATCGCAGTGCTAGGCCCAGTGCCAGTGTCTTGCTTGGAATCGGTGTCTCCCAATGGGGACTCGACTGCAAGTGCTTGCAACTCTGATATCAGCGGCTGGTAGTCGCCGTCCCCTTCCTTTCCGGTCAATTCGATT
Organism: Rubripirellula sp.; assembly: GCA_045110715.1. Lineage (GTDB taxonomy): Bacteria > Planctomycetota > Planctomycetia > Pirellulales > Pirellulaceae > Rubripirellula. The sequence continues at coordinate 9,507 of JBGCGI010000186.1, read as the reverse complement.
TGAGTGGTCAGTTCGCGCACGGCGTCACTCATCTTGAGCAGCTTGCCGGCGATGTTTTGGCTGAATCGCAACTTGCCATCGCGAATCATTCCCAGCAAGGTCTCTCCGTTGTGCGCGAGTGCACCGAGCTTGGAGAATCCAAAGAAGCCGCTCGATCCCTTGATTGTGTGGATCGTTCGAAAGATGCTCTTCAACCGTTCCGCGTCGGTGGGATCGTTTTCCAGAGCAACCAATTCCTGCTCCAGTACATCCAGATTTTCCTCGCACTCTTCCAGGAAATCGGCAATGAACTCTTCGGTTTCTGACATGGGAAACACTGGAGATTTGGTTGGCTTTTCGAGATCGCATCATAGTCCGAATCGCACGTTTGAGCCGCAAATCAACAGAATCTGGCAGCCAGTCGCTCTGCGTTACCATTACAACCGTTACAACACTGCTTGCAGCGCCGGGTCGTAAGGTTTCATCACTTCGTTGGCACTGCATTTTGACATTTGGCTCGACTGTCTTGATCAGGTTCATCATGCAACGACTTTCCTCCTACGGTTCACAGGTCACAGCAATTTGGCTCTCGGTCGTGATCCTCGGGCATGTTTCACTGGGCATCGATTCGGTTCACGTGGATTCGGGAGATGGAGGGATCGTGGTTTGCGAGTCTGCTGTCGCTAGCCGAATCGGTCGCGATGTTCTGAAGGACGGAGGCAACGCCGTGGATGCCGCGGTGGCAACCGCATTCGCGCTAGCCGTCTCTTGGCCTGAGGCCGGCAACATAGGCGGCGGTGGATTCATGATTGTGCGGCCTACTGACGGGCAAGAACCCGTGTGTATCGACTATCGGGAGGTGGCACCCGCATCGATGCACGCGACGTCTTTCACGGCGCGTGACACAACGTTTTCAAGCAAGGCGGTGGGAGTGCCGGGGACCGTTCGCGGCCTTGCAACGGCTCATCAGCGTTTTGGAAAACTGCCCTGGAAACGCTTGGTGTTGCCCGCCGCGAAACTCGCGAACAGCGGTGTGTCAGTGGACCATCAATTGGCCAAATCGATGAACGCGATTCTCAGCGAAGAAACCGTTCGTTCGCAGCCCGTGTTTGCAGAGCTTCGACGTGTCTATGGAAGGTCAGACGGGAAGTCTTGGGAAGTCGGTCAGCGACTGCGCCTGCCCGACCTCGCACGAACGCTCGCGAAGATCGCCAGTGACGGGCCGGATGAATTTTATCGGGGTGAAACAGCAAGGCTTGTTGTTCAAGAAATGGAACGAGGCAACGGCGAGATTTCGATCGACGACTTGCACGGTTATCAGGCAAAGGTCAAGCCAGTCCTGCGTGGAACGTATCGTGGCTACACGATCATCGGAGCACCACCACCGAGTTCCGGAGGGACTTGCGTTATTCAAGCCTTGAACATCCTCGAGAACTTTGATCTAGCCAGTCGTGATCGATTCGATCCGTTGAATGTCCATCTGATCGCCGAAACCTGCCGCCGAGTGTTTGCTGATCGAGCACGCCATTTGGGAGATCCCGATTTCACAAAGATCCCTACGCATCTGACAACCAAAGCCTATGCCAAAGAACTGGCGGCAAGGATTGATCGCAAGGCGGCAACGCCAAGTGCAGAGGTCGCACGCGAAATTCGATTGGCTGGCGAAAGCGAGGACACAACCCACTTTTCAGTCGTCGACGGCGATCGGATGGCCGTCAGCAACACCTACACGCTTGAGGCAAGTTGGGGGTCGCGAGTGGTGGTTCGTGGTGCCGGATTCGTCTTGAACAACGAAATGGGAGACTTCAATTGGTTTCCAGGTGTGACCAATCGCAACGGTCGGATTGGGACTGCAGCAAACGTGGTGGAACCAGGCAAACGAATGCTCAGTTCACAGTCGCCAACCATCCTCGAACGTGACGGTGAGTTGGCAATGGTGACCGGCAGTCCTGGCGGGCGGACGATCATCAACACGACGCTCTGCACGATTCTGAACTACACCGAATTCGGAATGACGGGCGGCGAAGCCGTTGCGACCCCGCGTATGCATCACCAATGGTTCCCCGACCGAATTGATTTGGAGCGAGCTGATGAAGGTCCACACGCGAAAATCGTCGGTGCTTTGCAGTCGATGGGGCACGTCGTTGGGAGTCGATCAGGGCAAGGCTCCGCCCACACGATTTATGTAGATCGCAAAACGAAGCGGCTCGTCGGCGTCTCCGATTATCGGCGGGGTGGTCGACCCGCCGCGATTAGCCATGCGATGCTCGTCCGTTGGGATTTCGATGAGCCCAAAGGGACGCCGCTCTCGCGAACCAAGTCGACCGGACTTCAGCAGTCGGAATGGTCTCAGGACATTGCGGATTCGAGCGCCGATGGGCACGATCATTTCCGTATTCGTCGTGATGCTCCCAGTGAACCGTTTGATGCCTTCCTTAGGTTGAACCCGAACGTTCGCGTCAATCCCATTGCGGTGGAAGTGAAGATCGATGACGCGTCTTTCGCGGGGGCCAGCAAGAATGAGCAGTTGCGGATTGGTTTTACGAACGACAACGGAAAACCTGAAGTCACCGCGCGGATGATTCTCGGACGTGATGGGAAAGACGGAATCTTGATTCGTGGAGAGGCCCTTGGCGGTGGTACCAAGATCAAACCCACTTGGATTTCAAAATCGAATCAGCTGGGCCGGCCGATCGTGCTTCGTTTGGAGTTAGACACGGTCGCCGATACCTACAAAATCTCTTCTCGTAATGCGGACAAGTTGGAGTACATCAGTCATGGAACTGGAACAGTTGCGAAAGACCGCGATCCGGTCTTTCTGCGGTTGAGTGCTCTGAATGATTTTGCCGCCAATGGTGAGTTCGTTGATGTCGATCGAATCGAATTGCAGAGCGTTCAGGATGATTGAGAACTACTCAGTCGATGAGTTCGGCGTGGTGCATCAGATCGAATCGCAGCCCATCGTTTACGACAATGAGTACTTGTCCTACTACGAGGACCTGAGTGATCGCACCATCAAGTTGGGCTATCAGCGGATGGGATGGCTGCTGGGCAAACTGGGCCGAATCCCCAAGTCGGTGCTGGAAATCGGATACGGGTTGGGAACGTTTGTGGAAGCTGCTCAAATCACCGGTGTCGAGAATTGCGTTGGATGCGACATCACGCGATATCCTTTGCCTGATGGCGTTTCGTTCATGTCTTGGTCCGCAGCGCTCGACGCCACGTGGGATCTGGTCGGTATGTTTGATGTGCTGGAACACATTCCCGATCTGTCATTCTTGGAGTTGTTGCAGACCGACTACCTCGCCGTTGCGGTGCCCTTCTGTCATTGGAGAACGAAGGGGGACGATTGGTTTCGCAACTGGCGCATGCTGCTGCCCAATGAGCATCTGCATCATTTTGATGAAGAATCACTGCCGGCGTTTTTGGAACACCATGGATTCGTCTGTCTGGAACTGAACACCTTCGAGGACGGGATCCGACTGCGATCCGGCGAGACAGGCCCGAACATTCTGAGCGGCTTGTTTCGGCGGCAGTGACCGATTGAAATGGTTGCCAGCACATCGGGCTGCGATCGAAAGTAGAATCAAGACTCGCATGGATCAATCTGCGAGCCAACTTGGAAAACAAATTGTCAGAATCGAAAAGTCCGCTTGGCGTTTTATCTGCGACCACTCTGGTTGCCGCAAGCATGATTGGCGTTGGCGTTTACACCACCAGCGGATTCACGCTTGCGGCATTGGGCACTCCCTCAAGGGTGATCGCGGCTTGGATCGTGGGCGGCCTGATCGCGATCTGTGGCGCCATTGGCTACGGATCGTTGGCCTCGCGATTCACCGAATCGGGCGGCGAGTATCTGTTTCTCTCGCGAACCCTGCATCCAGTCGCCGGTTTGATGGCGGGCTGGGTTTCGCTTCTCGCCGGATTCACCGGTGCGATTGCGATTGCGGCTCTCGGTCTAGAAAAATACTTGGTGCCGCTGCTGTTCGAGACTTCCAGCGTCATTCCTGTGGGTAGCCTTGCAATCGCAGTCGTCTTGCTCGCAGCAGTCATGCACACCATTGGCGTGCGATCGGCGGCGATCGTCCAGGACATCGTTGTCGTTCTGAAACTGCTGATGATCGGTGGCTTCGTTTTGTATGCGATCGCGAAGGTTGGCGACTGGGAAGGCGTGACGGCTGCGCCAGTCGATGTCGCCGCGTTTAGCCTGTGGGACTTTGCAGCTCAACTGGTTTGGATTTCGTTCAGCTATGCGGGTTTCAATGCGGCGGTTTATGTGGCCAGCGAGATTCGAGATCCTGCCCGCAACGTGCCTCGTGCACTTGTGGGCGGGACAGTGCTGGTTACCTTGCTTTACGTTTTGCTGAATGCGATCTTCGTGTTGGCGGCTCCGGTGAATGTGATCACGGGAGATCGCATCGCATTGGTTGCGGGGACGGCAGCGGTTGCACTCGGCGGGGAGACCTTTGCGAACCTGGTTCGGGCGGTGATCGTGATTTCACTTTGTACGTCGGTATCGGCTTTGATCATGACTGGTCCGCGTGTGTATGCGAAAATGGCAGACGACGGTTTTTTTCCAAAGCTGTTTCGGTTCGAGGGCCGGCCTCCGGTGGTCGCCATTTGGTTTCAAGCGATCTTGGCGTGCATTGCGATTTGGTTCTCTGATTTACAGATCTTGTTGGGGTATCTCGGTTTGACGTTGTCGGTTTGTTCGGCGTTGACGGTCAGCATGTTGTTTGTCCTGAAGTACCGTGGTGAGGAAATTCGCTTGCCCTTCTACGGAATCGCGCCCGCAATTTTTGTGATCGGCACTTTGCTGATTGCGGGGATGTATGCGGTCAGTGAACCGCGTCAGGCCATTGCGACTGGTCTGACGATTGTGACTGGGGTCGTGGTCTACCCGTTCGTTTCCAAGCGAATCGCAAGTTGAAATGGTGCAGTTTTCGAAGGATTCAACGACGTGCTAGATCCAATCCCAGCCGCGCAGCCGTACATGCAGGACGGCGCTGCGAAGTTCGCACAGCAGGACTTTCAAGGAGCGCGAATCGCTTTCGAGTCCGCCCTCGGCGTCCAGCCGAATCTCACGCCTGCGAAGTTCAACCTGGCAGTGATGCATCGCGAGTTGGAAGAAAATCAAGAGGCAGAGAAGTTGTTTCGCGAGGTGATCGAATCGGGTGAGATTCTTCCCGAGTCTTACAACAATTTGGGGATCCTGGACGTTCGCGCTGAAAACTACGAGCAAGGTGTCGCGAACTTTCGTGAAGCGATTCGGCTCCATCACGATTTTCCGCTGGCCCACTTCAATTTGGGAACCCTGTTGCTGCGGATGGAGCAATGGGATGAAGGATGGCGCGAGTACGAGTGGCGTTGGCAAACTCCAACATTCGTTCCGGTTGAATGTCCCCAGCCGATTTGGGATGGGCAGCCTCTTGATGGAACCTTACTGTTGCATACCGAGCAAGGCATTGGGGATGTGTTTCAGTTCGCACGTTTCCTCCCACTGATCAGGCAGCGCTGCAAGAAAGTGATCTTCCTGCGTCCCGAGCCTCTGGCCTGCATGTTTGACGAGGCCGATTGGGCGGACGAAATTCGCAGTCCCGGCGAAATACGATTGGACTCGTTCGATGCGTTGCTGCCGTTGATGAGCGCTCCTCGTGTCCTGCAGAGTCATCCGCGTGAGTTACCGATCGCGAGGGGCTATTTGACGCCTGCCCAACGCACGCTTGATCTCGGCGCGGTCAGCGCACCGACCTCGAATCGGAAAGTTGGAATCACGTGGGCGGGCAGTCCGACGCATGTGAACGATTCGTTTCGATCGACGGCCTTGGAGACTTTTCAGCCGCTGTTCGAGGTTCCCGACGTCACGTTCTATAGTTTGCAAATCGGTCCGAAGGCAGATGAGCTTTCGAGATTGCCATCGGAGGCTCCAATCATCGACCTGCGCGATCAGCAGAGAGACTTTGCCGACACGGCTGCCATCGTGCGGGAACTCGACTTGGTGATAACCGTTGACACTTCCCTTTTGCATCTTTGTGGGGGGATGGATCTGCCGGCTTGGGGCCTGCTTTCACGTCGCAGCGATTGGCGTTGGTTGGAGACGGGCCGCTGCGAATCAGACTGGTACCCTTCGGTTCGTTTGTTTCGGCAAGCGAGATTGAACGATTGGTCGGAGTTGATGTCGCGTGTTTCTCAAGAATTGCAACGGTTCGTCAAGGCAGAGTGAGACGCAGGATGCGGTGGTTGCCACTATCGAGTACATACAAACTGCCGTCACGGAAACAGACTCCGTGTGGGTGCGACAACTTGATTTTGGGATGGCCAATGCCTCGTCCAAGAACGGTGGAAACCTGTTCGGTTCGCGGATCGTACTTGCGGATTGCGCCGTTGACATCGTCTGCCACGTAAACATTGTCTTGATCATCGACGCAGATGTGTTTGGGAGATCCGAACTGAGCCTGGGAAGCTTCGCCGTCCATGTGCCCGCGTTTGCCCGTTCCTGCACAGGTATGGATCGTGCCATCGGGTCGGACCACGCGCAGCGCATTCCCGCGACGCTCGAGGATATACAGGTTCCCTTGCGAATCGGAGGCAACCGCACGCGGATCAACCAGCGGGCTTGCGGCCGCCTGGTCACCGTTTTTGGGTGATCCCTCATCGCCGTTGCCCGCAACCGTGTCGACTCGTCCACTTTTCAGATCGACATTTCGTACTCGCCGGTTTTTTAGGTCGATGATGTGAAGCACTTCCTTGGCATGATTCAAGGAGATGCACATCACGAAGTTGAATTTCGCTTGTTTGGCATCACCTTTGTCGCCAGAAAATCCTTCTTCCCCAGTGCCGAAGACGGTCTCGATTGTTCCAGATTTTAGATCGATGCGTCTGACGCAGTGGTTCCAGCTGTCGGCAATCAGGAGTTGATCGTCGTTGGTGATTGCACAATTGTGCATTCCATTGAAGGTGGCTTGCTTGGCCGGGCCACCGTCACCTTGATATGACTTGGAGCCATCGCCGGCAATTTGGGTTTGTACTCCAGCCGGATCGATTTGGTGGACTCGCCCCCCGCCCAATTCCACGACGAACAGGTTGCCCTTGGAATCAAAATCGATGCCAAAGGGGTTCTCCAAGGAGCTCTCAGCGGGATTCCAGTTTCCGCCTTCGGACTTCATGAAATCGCCGACAACGAAGTCGATGTTGTTTTCGGCAGAGACTGTACCGATCAGGCGAAGGAGAGAAACCAGAAGTATCACGAAACGTAGAAAGTAGCGGTGTGTGAGCATGATGACCGTTTTTGAAGGTGGCATAAAACTTGGAATGCACCCGATAGGGGTTCTGACGAAGCACGCCGGATTCCGCAACAATAACAGGTTGATCGATTGATCATGTGTTTCATTGCGTTCTGTTTTTTTAATTCATTTGCCCCGAAGAATCTCCGATGAAATTGATGCCCGAAAGACTTGGCGGAAAAACGCACTCTGGTGGCAAGCCTCGGAAGCGAAGATCGCTGGGGGCCCGGCGCCGTCGTCAATTCGAAAAGTTGGAGGATCGTCGCTTATTGGCTGTCGTTGCGACCGACTTCGAGAGTATCGATTCGACCGATTTCACGATCGGGACCGGTAGTGAGACCGCACAGTTCGCTGGAGACGCCTTTTCCGGGCGCGTGGGAGTCGGGCATCTGTACCGTTCCGGCGTCCGAGCTTGGATGGTCGATGTTGGCGGTACGGGAACGATTGATTTTAGCGGGTCCGCCGATTCGATCTCGATGTGGGCACGGCTGAGGAACAATGCGACGACCGGCTCGCTGGTGATCACGGCATTCGATTTGGACGATCAGTCGGTCGGCTCCGCAACTTTCACCGACGCCAGTGCTCCGTTCGCAGAAGTCACGTTCACGGGGATGGTTTCACGGATTGATTTTGTGAACACCACCGATCAGATGATTTCGATCGATGATTTCACGGCTGACATCACGGCGATCCCGGTCAACGCACAGCCGACATTCACAGCCGCAGATCCGCCCAGTGTTTTGGAAGATGCTTCGACGCCTGCGATCAATGGGTTTGCTACTTTTGATCCAGGTGACCCCAGCGAGTCTGGGCAATCGGTTGTCGGCTACACGGTTGCCAACGTTAGCAATCCAGGGTTGTTTGCAACGGGCCCGTTCGTCAGCACGTCGGGGACGCTTACTTACACCTTGAATCCAGATGCGTTTGGTTCGTCGACGTTCACGTTGACAGTGCAAGACGATGGGGGAACGAGCAACGGTGGCGTTGACCTCTCGGATCCGCAGACGTTCACGATCACCGTGAATCCGATCAACGAGGCTCCAACCTTCGATCTCCAGGATGACATCACGGTGATGGAAGACGCGGGCATGCAGATGGTATCTGACTACGCCAGCAACTTTGATCCTGGCCCACGAGAAGACGGTTCGTCTGCCAGCTCGCAAGTCATTCATGATGAAGGAGCCAACGGAACGGTCGACCCACTGTCGGCCGACAACAATAGCCCCACCGACTTGGGAACGCTTGCACGCGGATCAAATCTCTTGAGTGGGCTGATTGAGTCTGCCAAGACGATTGGCAACGTCGATGTTGTGACGTTCGAAATTGCAGCGGGGTTTGAGTTGGACGGTCTGTTTGTCTTGAACTACGACTATGTGACTCCCCCGGGCGATCCTGGCGAGCGAAATGCGTTTTTGGCGATCGATGATGCTGCGACCTTCCCCTACGACGCCGATGGGTTGGACATCAACACGAATCCATCCTTTGACGAAACATTATTCATCGGCGGAACGGTGTTCGGCCTGGATGATCTTCCGGCTGCTGGCGGAGGCAACATTCTTCCTCGCGCGGGAACGGTGACGGGCAGCGGTTTCACAGGTCCACTTTCTGCCGGTGTTTACACGTTCTATATCCAACAAACGGGGCCGGCGAATACCTATACGCTGGATTTTCAAGTTTCCGAAATTAGCCAGCAGCAGACCGTTTCTGCCTATACCGTCAGCAACGTGAGTGACCCTACGCTGTTTGCTTCCGGGCCACAGATTGATGTGGATGGCAACCTGATTTTTACGCCCGCAGCGGATTCGTTCGGTTCGGCAACGTTTGATGTGGTCGTTCAGGACAGCGGCGGCACCTCCGACGGCGGCGTTGATACGTCGGCGATTCAGAGCAGCACGATCACGATCACAAGTGCCAATGATGCGCCTGTTTTTACCGCCAATGATCCTCCAGCGGTGCTCGAGGACTCTAGCAATCAGACGGTCAGCGGGTTCATCGTGAGCTTCGAGGCTGGGCCTGCAGACGAAGCGAGCCAGCAGTTGTTGGGCTACAACGTGGTCAGTGTCGGAAATCCGGATCTGTTTGCGACTCAGCCGAGTATCGACCTGTTCGGCGAGTTGACCTACACACCCGCCGATAACGCGTTTGGGACATCCGCGTTCGTGGTAACGGCTCTTTCTGCTTGCGGTACCGACAACGGACGAGTCGACACATCTGAGCAACAAACGTTCTCGATCACGGTCACCAG
>JBGCGI010000185.1:0-10747 GCA_045110715.1 Rubripirellula sp. | reverse complement strand
CGAAATGAAGCCAGGGAACGAAAGATTGACGCTATATTGGAGATACTCGCAGCCGCGATGATTACTCGGGCATCTTGACGACTGGGCCAAGTCCATCGTCCGAGTGGTGAAATAATAGTTCTGCGTCATCAACGAGGTTGTCACCCACTCCATAGATCATCCAGCCTTCATCGGTCGACACACTGATGAGTGGCCTGCCGGTATAAGGATCGGTGATCGCTTCTGCAGCAAGCCCGAGTTCGGCCAGAGTGATCGCTGGATTGACTGGAACGCTATCCAGATTCTCGCGGCGTTTGATCTCGTTCAGCACACGGATCGCTCGGCTCAGCGTCCTGGATCTCTCCATCGCTTTGCGCGACGCCTCGATTGCGGGAGTGAGCATGGACGCGGTCGCCATGGGAGTGACTGGCTGGTAGCCCTGGATCTTGTGATGCTCTGCTGCGCCCAGATCAATCTCTTGTTGCATCACATCCAAGTAGTTGCCTAGCATCCCGGTCACCTTCGCGATCAAACCGAGCTGATCTCCAATCATTTCAATGCCACAGGCACGTTCGGACTTCAGTGCATCCACGTACATCTCCATCGCATCATGTTGCGCAAGCTCGGTTTCGATGGCAGCGTGCGTTGCCTCGGACAGTTTCACTTCCTGCAGCAATGCGTTCAGGTTGTTCATGGCTCCCTGTCTGCAGGCAATGTTCAGCAGCAGCCCGAACAAAGTCGGTAGCTCGTCCTGCGCTCGGCAAATGCGTAGTTGGGTCAAACTGGATGCAGCGGCTTCGTCATACTTTCCCTGCATCGCCAAGGAACGCGTGCGGATGTCACTGACGCGAGCGAAAGTACGCATCACGCCATTGCCTTGCAACATTCCGGCGCTAAAGTCGTTGATCGGGACGGAATAGTCGAGGCCACAATCGCATCGCGTGCATTGGGACGCAAGATCCAGGGCGCCGAACAAGTCTGGGTACTTGGCAACGCTCCGTTCCACCTGCTTCTTCTTCGCTTCTGGTAGGCCGTCGACCCAATCGAAATCGGTGCCATGCAAAGTTTCGAGAGTTTCGTTCACGAGCGCGTCGGCATCATCACCGTGGTCCTGCAGGTACGTTGCCATGTTGTTGGTAGTGGTCACGCCAGTCGGCTCCAGGTCGCTGAGCGAGACTGGATCCCCGGCGGCTTGGATCGCATCAATCTTCGCCTCCGCCTGAGAACTCCGAATGACCAGAAACAGCAAGCCAATCACAAAGGTGATCAGGACCAAGGCAACGCAGGCGAGGAGAAAACGCTTGAGCACGACGTACGATTCCTGAAGATGGAGATGGGCGTGAGTTGATCAGAGGTGGTTCGAGCGTGGCTGAAAGCTGAAGTGCCGGATGAATCTATGTTGCGTTGCGGCGGGAAGCCAGATCCCTTGCAGGACGCCGCGTAGCCTATCTGAAACTGTACAATGCTGATTTTGTCCATCGCACTCGTGAGATTCAAATCCAATGAAGCCTACCACGCTGACCTTGCTAATCTTTGTCCTCACGATGGTCACACCGGCTTTGGGTGAGCAGGCGGATTGGGCCGAAGGTTCCTCGCAGCACAACGATGGTGCCAATCGCGAATTCTATAACGCGGGCGCGATTTTGCCATGGAAGAATTTCATGGGCGACTGGCGTGATGCGAAAGATGCACAGCAAGGAGACGCAGCCTACGCGGTTACCAAAGTCGTCGATAGCGATTCACGGAAGCCCGTACGCTGGGATGTCACCACGCTGGTAAAAGAGTGGACCGATGGAAGGCAGCCGAACCAGGGCATGTTTCTGCGGATCACCGAGGGTCGTGGACCGATCGTGTTTGCGAGTCGCGAGAGCCCGGACGCAATACTGCATCCGAAGCTAGAACTGAGTGGCGAATCGGGGACGACTATCCTCCATCCCGTCGCAGATACGTTTCTCACCAAGTCAACCTACCGAAGTCAGGGGCAGGCTGACGAGTTACGCGTCTCGGCGGAACCAAATTACCTTTTGATTCGATTCGATTTGAAACAAGCGACAGGAATCGGAGCGATATCCGGCGCCGTGTTGGTTCTGCAAACAACGAAGCAGTACGGTTCGGCCAGCATTGGTGTTTTTCGCTGCCGACAGGGGCATGACGATCCGTCTTCGTTGTCAGTTCCAGGCATTGCCGCGAGGTACGAAAATGATCGAGGCATTGGCGACGATCCCGATGTGATATTCGCGACTGGTTTTGAGCAACCAAACTGGCAAAGCGAGTGGGCGCAGGCTGAGCCGAAAGACAAAATTGACACCGTGGATGTCAACGCGCGATTCGAGCAGTTCCTGCCACTGCAAGGCAAGGCATTGCGTTCTCGTATCGCCAAAGGCTCGCTGTTGGCACTGAACACGATCTACAAGTTCAAAGAGCAAAGCGGAGAAGAGCCTGAAGAGATTTACTTCCGCTACTATCTGCGTTTGGCGGATGATTGGAATCAAACGGTCCAAGGTGGCAAGCTACCGGGGATCAGTGGAACGTACGGCCGTGCAGGTTGGGGTGGTCGCAGGAGCTACGGCAAGCAGGGCTGGTCGGCACGCGGTTTGTTCAAGATGACCGTTCCTGCGGGGAACCCGTTGGCGGGAAAAACGCCCGTTGGTTTTTACTGTTACCACGCCGACATGAAAGGCTCGTATGGAACGAATTGGGTCTGGAGCAAAGGCTATCGCGGGTACCTGGCCACAAATCGATGGTATGCCATCGAGCAATACTGTCGGTTGAACACTCCCGGCGAAAAGAACGGAGTCCTCCGGGCTTGGGTCGACGGTCACCTGGCATTTGAGAAGACAGATGTACGTTTTCGCCACACGGACGAGCTGCGAATCGAGCAAGTTTGGATGAACCTTTACCACGGCGGGACGACTCCATCGCCCCATGACCAGCACGTGTTTATCGACAACGTGGTGATCGCGAGAAAATACATCGGTCCGATTGTCCTGCAACCTTGACGCTGTTCGTTCTGTGGAAGTGCCGCGAATTCCCTCGCTGGAATACCACGCAGCGACAGGTGAGGGGTGACCTGCTGCTAGAGTTAACTGAGTTTCGTGACCGCCTCGCGATTCTCAGGTTGGCGGGATGGCGCTTTCGAGTGCTCCAGGCGAGTCCCGCTAGCTTTCTTTCCAAGTCATCGAGGCGAGTTGTCAGACTCGAGCTCAGTCGTGGCAACGCCTTCTAGCGTTTGGTCAGAGGAGGGTGCGCTTGTTCAGTGCAGGGGATCTGGCTCCCCCACAAGGTGTGCTGTTTGCACTATCATCGGAACTTCCTCCCAATGAATTCCGAATTGAATGAGCCCCAGAATGACAGCATCCAAGAATCCTGCCGTCCAAAAAGAAGTCGAATCGTTCATGGTTGGCTTGGTCAAACGAAACCCTGGTGAGGAAGAGTTTCACCAGGCGGTTCGCGAAGTAACCGAGTCGTTGATGCCATACATTTTGGACAATCCGGAGTACAAAGAGGCGCAGATTCTGGAGCGACTCACAGAGCCAGATCGCATCATCATTTTCCGTGTCACCTGGGAGGACGACGATGGCAACCTGCGTGCAAACCGGGCTTGGCGTGTTCAGTTCAACAACTCGATTGGACCTTACAAGGGCGGAATGCGTTTTCACCCCAGTGTGACGCAGAGCATTTTGAAGTTCTTGGGGTTTGAGCAGATTTTCAAGAATAGTTTGACCGGCTTGCCGATGGGTGGGGCGAAGGGCGGTTCGAACTTCAATCCCAAGGGCAAGAGCTCTCGTGAAGTGATGCGTTTCTGTCAGTCATTGATGATTGAACTGCACAGGCACATCGGCGAAGACACGGACATTCCAGCCGGTGACATCGGCGTTGGCGGTCGTGAGATCAGCTATCTGTTTGGTCAGTACAAGCGATTGGCCAATCGTTTTGTGGGGACTTTGACCGGCAAGGGCTTGGCGTTCGGCGGAAGCCTCGTGCGCACTGAAGCGACTGGTTACGGGTGTGTTTACTTCTGCGACAACATGTTCAATCGCATTGGCGACTCCATGAAGGGAAAGACGGTTTCGGTTTCCGGGTCAGGTAACGTTGCGATTTACGCGACTGAGAAAGCGACCGAGTTGGGCGCGAAGGTCGTGACGCTTTCGGACTCGGGGGGCTTCATTCATGACCCCAATGGAATCGATGCCGACAAGCTCGCCTTCATCAAAGACTTGAAAGAAGTGCAGCGCGGACGCATCTCGACTTACGTGGACAAGTACCCTGGATCGAGTTTCCATGCGGGCGAGCGACCATGGGGTGTGCCCGTGGATGTGGCGCTTCCATGTGCAACGCAGAACGAGATCAGTTTGAAGGAAGCGCAAACGCTGATCGCCAACGGCGTCAAAGCGGTTGCCGAGGGCGCGAACATGCCGACCGAGTTGGAAGGTGCCTACGCGTTTCGTGAGGCGGGCACGTTGTTTGGTCCGGCCAAGGCTGCCAACGCTGGTGGCGTGGCGGTTTCCGGGTTGGAGCAAAGCCAGAACGCGTTGCGGTTGTCGTGGAGTCGAGAAGAGGTCGATGCGAAACTGCAAACGATCATGAAGGATATCCACGAGAAATGCGTGCAGTACGGCGAAGCCGACAACAAAGTGGACTACATCGATGGTGCGAACTTGGCAGGCTTTGCTAAGATCGCCGATGCGATGCTGGCTTACGGAGCGGTCTAGCGACCGGCTTTGACTGGGAAAAGGTATTGGCTCGGTTCCTTCCGGGCGGGCGTCCTCGCGCGTCGCCACGGAAGGGATGGGCTGGCGATCGGGGCGCCGGCTTTCCTGCTTTCGCATTCGCGTGTTTGCTGTTACTGTTCGTTGTCGTCTTGTCGGCAAGTCGACTGACCGCTTAGGCTGGTGGAACTGCGAACCAAAGAGCGAGAACAAACGGATGAGCGAGTCTTCCCCCGCAACACCAAGGGAACCGGGGCCACCTGGTCCTTCACGAGGATTGTTAGGCGCAATCCTTAGCAATCCTGGGCTGCGTCAACAGCTTGGTCGCATGCCTGCGGATGAAAAAACGATTGCAGTGACCAGTGAGAATGGTGCTGATTTCTCGCATCCCAGCTGGACAGCGGGGGATCTCGATAGTGCTGAGTTTCAGACCATCGAGTTACCGCCAGAAGATATCAACGCCCACAATGCTCCGATGGATGCAGGCTTTGTTCCCAAACGTGGGATCACCAATCTGGGCGACGAAAAACGTGAGGATGCGGACTATCGAATCGTTGGGCAGTTGGGCGCCGGCGGAACGGCGATCGTGTACCAGGCTCATCAGCGCGCCGTTGATCGCGAAGTCGCCGTTAAAGTTCTACGGAACGACCTGGCCTACAACGCGCTATCCCGACAGCGGTTTCTCTCCGAGGCCCGAGTGATCGGAGCGTTGGATCATCCGAATGTGATTGCCATTCACGAAGTCTGTCTGGATGATCGAGGCGGTCTGTTCTATTCGATGAAGCGAATTGATGGCACGAGTTGGGATCAACGCATTGCCGAGATGAGCTTGGACGAGAATATCAGCACGCTGCTGAGGGTCGCCAACGCGATTCGCTATGCCCATTCGCGCGGTCTGATTCACCGAGACATCAAGCCAGAGAATGTGATGCTTGGTCGCTTTGGTGAAGTGCTGCTAGCGGACTGGGGGCTCGCGATCAGTTACACGCGCGATGCAGATGACAGCGAGTTCAAGGTGGCTGAGCTCGACGGACTATCTCCGTCGATCGGCGGTACTCCAGCATACATGGCGCCCGAACTTGCGATGGGCAATCATTCTCACACCTCGTTTCAAACCGATGTGTATTTATTGGGCGCAACGCTGTATCAAATTCTGACGGGAAATCCTCCTCATGAGGGCAATAGTTTGTTGGCCTGCATCCATGCGGCAGCTCACAACGAACTTCGCCCGACGGAAGTGGAAGGGGAGTTGATCGATATCGCGTACACGGCGCTCAGTACGAATCCGGAGGACCGGTATGAGTCCGTCGATGCTTTCATGGAAGCCATTCAACACCAACGAAAGCATGCCCAAAGCGCTGTGTTGGTTCGGCACGCTCAAAAGCGTTTGGCCGAAGCCACGCATGAAAACCGGTACGAGGATTTTCGGCTTGCCGATGTGCTGTTGACGGAAGCCCTCGATGTTTGGCCGAGCAATCAACGCGCATTGACTGCACGAAAATGTCTACAGTTGAAGTTTGCAGAAACCGCGACGGCTCGTGGTGACCTTGACCTTGCCTGGTCGATTTACGAGTCAGCGGGTGAGGCAGAATCCGACGCTGCGATGAAGGTTCGTGAAGCGATTCAAACGCGTGACGCTAACCAGAATCGCTCTTCGCGTTACTCGGCGCTCTTTGATTTCTCGCCGGAAGCCGGTCTGCTGATCTCGATGGCGACGGGAATCATCATTGAAGCAAACCACATGTTTGGCTGCTTGTTCGGCTATTCCGCTGACGAAATTGTTGGCCGAAAGATCGAAGGCTTGAACTTGTGGGCATGCCCTGAACGAAGAAACGAACTGGTGGATCAGTTGACGACTTCTGGGGCGATTGACGAGTTCGAGGCGACGTTCTTGCACCAAGACAGTCACAAGATCGTGGTCCTCATGAGCGCTCGAGTCGTTGACGTGGAAGGCGAAGCGATGATCGTGGCGACTTTCCGCGATATCTCGCAGCGGAAGCAGGCAGAGCTTGATTTAAAGCGAAGCCGAGAGCGGCTCCGCGAATTCCAGAGTTTGGCCGGGCTGGGAACTTGGGCCTACGACGTTGTCAACGATTCGGTTACCTGTAGTCAAGAGTCCTTGGAACTGATGGGGCGAACAAGCGACGGGACCGCACCGACGCGAGATGAGTTTTACGAGATGATTCACCCGGACGATCGTGGGCGACTCGAGCAGTCCGTTCTGGCATCCCGACAGTCGGGCGAAGCCTATCAAGAAGTGGTGCGTTTCCAAGGTGCCGATCAAGAGTACCGGCCGTTGTTGATCCGCGGCAAGCCAATCGTCGACGACCAAGGCGAGGCGATCGAGATCTACGGTGTGTTGATCCCGCAATGACTCGTCCCGCGAGCAAGCCTGAGTCAGTCAGCCGATTCGCAGCGGAACTTGAAGATCGCAGGCGGAATCTGTCACCCGATCTGCCTTATCTGGTCTTGGACGAACAAGAGGCGGACGGTTTCGGTGGGCATGTTTCAACGACCACGATCTTTTTGACCGCGTCGCAGTGTCCCATCGGCTGCAATATGTGCGACCTCCATCACAACACGCTGCTAACGGGGACACCGCAGGGAGCAATCCCCAAGCAGATCGACTCAGCGATGGAGAACCGGCACGCACGCGGTTGGATCAAACTTTACAACAGTGGCAACTTCTTCGATCCAAACAGCATTCCGCCGGAAGATTACAAGTCGATTGCAGACCGATGCAGCGATTTTTCTCGTGTGATCGTGGAAAATCATCCCCGGTTCGGTGCCGAGCGTCTGAAGCAATTTCGTGAACTGCTTGAGGTCCCGTTGGAGGTTGCCGTTGGTCTGGAGACGGTTCAGCCAAGATGGTTGGCCCGGATGGGCAAGCAGATGGTTCGTGATCGCTTCGACCGCTACGCGAGGTGGTTGCAGGAACAGAGCGTTGATCTCCGCGTGTTCCTGATCGTTGGTGTTCCAGGCGTCAGTGTCATGGAATCCATTCGTTGGGCCCGGTTGTCGGTACGCCACGCCGTGATGCAGGGCGCCCGACATGTCAGTCTGATCCCCGCGCGAGCCGGTCACGGATGGGGCGGTCAGGCGAATCTGTTACCGGATTTTGAATTGAGCGAACTCCAGGACTTGCTCTGTCGCTCGATTGACGATGTCAAGGGAAAGGCCGTGGTGACGGTCGATGTGTGGGATGCTGATCCGCTAGACTCTCGCTTGCCAATCCTTCAACGCATCAACGTTACTCAGCGGCCCCAATGAACCACCAAGTCGATGTCGCCATCATTGGCTCGGGGTTCTCCGGATCGATTCTGGCGTGGATTCTCGCCAAGCAAGGCGTTCGTGTGGCCCTGATCGACGCGGCCAGCCATCCAAGGTTTGCGATTGGCGAGTCATCGACTCCGATTGCCGACATGCTGCTACGGAGGCTTGGAGAAACCTATCGGCTGAAGCCGTTGCAGTCGCTGGCGACTTGGAGTGGGTGGCAGGCGAACCATCGCGATTTGGCATGCGGAATGAAGCGGGGTTTTAGTTATTTCGCACATGAAGGCGGCGAGGTCTTCCAAGAGAGCGAGCTTGGTCAGCGCAGCTTGCTGGTCGCGGCCAGCGCTTGTGACGAGGTTTCCGATACGCATTGGTACCGACCTGAATTGGATGCATTCCTTCATCAGCAGGCTTGTTCGGCTGGCGCGATCGATTTCAGCAACGATGCTGTGATCGACATCACGCGAACGAGAAACGGGGGGAGCCGACTACTACTGGAGTGCGATGAGATTGATGCGGAATGGCTGATCGATGCGTCCGGCAGAGCTTCGGTTCTGGCTGAAAAATGCGCCGCGGTGGATCTGGTTGGTCAGTTGACCACCGACACGAGATCAGCTTTCGCGCACTATCGAAACGTTGGGACTTGGTCCGAGACACATGGCGTCAGTTCCGCTGATCCGTTCGATGCCGATGCAGCGGCACAGCATCATTTGCTTGATGACGGATGGTTATGGATGCTGCGATTCAACAACGGCGTCACCAGCGTCGGGTTTACCAGTCAAAAAGGGGAGTCGCCAAAGTGGAGCGACTATCCATCGATCGCAACAATGATGTCCGGCGCCAAGCTGGTCGCGCCGACTGCAGGCCTGCGTTTCACAAAGCGACTTCAGCGGTTCTTCGATCCAGTCGTGGACGATCGGCGACTGATGTTGCCCACTGCGGCAGTGGCGATTGATCCGTTGCATAGCACGGGGATCGCCCACGCTTTGGCGGGGGTCGACCGAATCTCACGTCTCATTCTGGAGAGCCACGCTAACACACGGGCTGATCAAACCGAGGCCTATCGCCAAGCAGTGATCAGCGAATCACGGTTGCTGGATCGGCTTGTCAGCACGGCATACGCCCGGATGCAGGATTTCCAGAGATTCACGACTGCCTGCATGTTGTACTTCGCTGCTGCGATCACATGCGAAGAGCGTTACGCGGCCGGCGAAAATCCGGACCGATTGTGGAATGCAGACGACGAAGCGTTCGTTGGGTTCTGCGATTGGGCATGCGATCTGCTCCTCAGCCCAGGCGAGAGTCCCGAACAACAGATCCGCGAACAATTGCAGTCGTGGAACACTGCGGGCCTGATGGATCCTGCAGTCAAGAATCGATACGCCTATACGGCAACGAAAAGTTAGCGGCGTTTTTTCGAAAGCCAAGCGAAGGTGATTTCAACGACCGTGAAATTCCTAGCAGCCATGCTATATTCTTCGTCTTGTGATAACGGTCTTCGAATGCTGTTATCATCTGCAACTCGATGGCGTGGCGTGCCGACTCCATCTTCTCTCCATCAATCACAGTACACCCGATGAAACACTCGCTGGTCGCTTTCTTCATGTTTAATTTTGCGATGGTTTTCGCTCCGCTAGACGTTACTGGCGACGAAGGCATGTACCTCTTCAATGATCTTCCTGTTGATCACCTCAAGTCGGAATACGACTTCACGCCGACCGAGGAGTGGGCCGAGCATCTGCGCCTGAGCAGTGTTCGATTCAACAGTGGAGGCTCGGGTTCGTTCATTTCCAGCGACGGGCTTGTGCTGACGAACCATCATGTGGCCAGCGATACTTTGCACAAACTTAGCACGCCGGAACGCAATCTGATTGATGATGGGTTTTTGGCGGGATCCGCGTCTGATGAATTGAAGGCTCCCGATTTGGAGTTGAACCAGCTTGTTTCGATCGAGGACGTTACCGAGCGGGTCAATGCAGCGGTGGATGCGAACGCGACGGCAGAAGACGCGGCGGGAAAGCGACGTGCCGTGATTGCGACGATTGAGAAAGAATCGTTGGATGCGACCAAGCTGCGCAGTGATGTTGTGACGCTCTTTGGAGGCGCCAAGTATCACCTCTATCGGTACAAGAAGTACACCGATGTGCGATTGGTCTGGGCTCCCGAAACCGAGGCCGCTTTTTTCGGCGGTGATGCCGATAACTTTGAGTACCCGCGTTACAACCTGGACGCGACGATCATGCGGGTCTATGAAGACGGAAAGCCGGCACAGCTCGATCATTTCCTGCGTTGGAATGACAAGCCACTCGGTGAAGGCGAGCTGGTGTTCGTCAGCGGCAACCCAGGACGCACACAGCGGATCTTTACCGTTGCGGCGTTGAAGTTTTTGCGCGATGACCGCATTCCCTATCTATTGGACTATCTGCGCCGCAAAGAAGTTTTGATGCAGCAGTTTGGATTGGAAGGGAAGGAGGCAACTCGTCGCGGACGCGACGAACTGTTCGGGATTCAAAATGCGAGGAAGGCTTACACGGGAATGTTGGCCGGACTGCAGGACCCTCAAACCTTTGTGACCAAGCAGGCTCGCGAAGATCATCTCCGTGAAAGTTCTCAGGCCGATCCCAAGCTGAAGGATTTGACAACAGCTTGGGACGAGATCGAAGCTCTACAGGCGAAGAAGCGTCAGATGTTGGGCAATTCGGTGACCCTGCGAAGCACGCTGTTCAGTCTGGCTCAGCAGATCGTGTTGGTTGGGGCGGAAGACCAGAAGTCCGATCAAGATCGCT
>JBGCGI010000184.1:0-21922 GCA_045110715.1 Rubripirellula sp. | reverse complement strand
CGAACTGATGATCGCTTCGCCAACACGTGCGATCACGGTGTCTTCGGTCGCACCACCGATCAGTTGCGACAAATTGGTTCGCACGGTGACGCGAGCCCGAACACGGAGCTCGATACCATTCTTGGTGATCGCGCTGAGCGTCGTCTTGCCACTACGAACTGGATCCGGGCAGTCAATGACTTTTGGGTAAACGCTGGTTTGCACGGCATCCAGCACGTCTCTGCCAGCCAGATCGATCGCAGCTGCCTGATCAAAGTCCAATGGAATCTCTGCTCGGTGTGCCGCGATGATGGCGTGAATGATGTTCATCACGTTACCGCCGGCCAAGTAGTGTGCCTCCAATCGCCGCGTGCTGATCCCGTTCGTTCGATCGATATTCAAGCCCGCTTGAGCTGACATCACCTTGGCTTGGACCACCACTTGTGGATTCACCTTCGTGAAGTGCATTCGAATCAGGCTCATCATGGTCACGTCCGCAACGGACATGTAGGCCTGAAACCAAAGCTTGAAATAGCGGAGAAAGAAGAAGATGAAAATCAGGAACAGGAATGCGACAAAGATGCCGCAAAACAACAACACCAAACTGGTGGTCGATCGTTGAGCAACCAGCAATGCGGGAACCGCATTGGCAAACATCTCAGTGGAAGCAAGCATCAGGATTCATTCTCCGCGGCAAATTGCTGGTCTCTTCTAACCCAGATGATAGGGGTACTGGCACGGTCTGCAAGTATCAGGAGAGCGTCGAACACCCCCACGCGGTGTGAAACCGGCATTTTTCTTTAGCGATGGCAAGTTCTTCGAGCCATCTTCATTTTGGCGTCAGCCAAAAACCGGAAGGCTGGCGTCCGAACGCCAAAATCATGGCTCGCGAAACGGCGCGAGCCGCTCTAGCTTCCTCCGGGCAACTGGTCGTTCTCGGTGAGCGGGTGAAGCTGCGTCCACTTTCCTACCTCCTCGAACATGCTCCTACTGAAGGTGCCTTCAGCAGCAACGAGGCTTTCCACTTTTCCAGCCGTCTCGTTTTCCATCAGAGCAATCCAACAGGCATCAGACAGCCGCTGGTTGCCAGCCAGATTCAAGTGGCGACAGGCACTGAGGTCGGAAGCAAGCAGGGCAATTCCTGCTCGTTCGCTCAGGTTGCATCGTTGCAATTCAATTCGCTCGGCTGCCGCAAACGCTCCGGAATCGATCATCATGCGTAAGCCTTTCGCTGGCAACGCTCCGTATCCGATCTTGATTTGCTTCAAGCCGACGCGTTTGGCCAACATGGTCATTTCGGCGACTCGTAGATTTCCCGAAACGCAAAGCTCCTCTAAGTCAGGAAGCTGCCATTGCTCGAATTGGTCGCCATCGCGAACTCCAAATTGTTCACTGCCGATTCGTAGCGACTTCAGCCGGCGCAACCCGCCCGCAAACGCCAACTTCTGGAAGAACTCTGGATCCACGGCCGAGCCATCAATCGACAGCTCCTCGATCAATTCGCCAGACGGCGAGCCCATGATGGCCTCCGCAACGTACGCATCCAGCGCGTACGGAGCGTAACGCAGCAGCAGTCGTCGCAACCGTGGCGTGGAGTCAAGGATTCGCTTCACGCGGCGAGCGGACAATTTCAGACCGCATAAGTCAATTCCACGAAGTCGCAGCATTAAGCCGCTCTCGATCAATTGATTCAGCTTGCCTGACAGGTAGGGCAAGCGAATGCAATCCAGAGGCGTGGACGAAAGAATCCTCTCACCATGCTCCAAGAATGTATTGGCTGTCATTTCTAGCTTGGATACGAAACCCCGCCGGAACTCGTAGTCTCGTAAGGAGTCGTGCCCCAATTCCCTGAGCCATTCTGATCCGTGCCGCTGGAATAGATCGCGTGCAGCATCGAATGCTCGAACGTTTGCCTTGGTGTGCGGCATCGTGCGATCGTATTCGCATTGTGCTCGGATGAACTCGCCGCGCCGATCACCGTGCTCCTCTAACCAATCGGCGTAAACCAACCGATGATCATCGTCGTCGGGATCGGCGATGATCTGACGGAGGAACGGCAGGCGATCATCGCCTGTCATACAAACTTCTTCAGCACGTTGGCGACCATTTCGGGATCATCCGACTCTTGGAGGTGCTTGATCTGATCGGCTGGCAAACCGATTTTTTCCAGATGGCTTGCCAGGCGTTTCCAAACCGTCACACGCTTCTTGCCCTCACTGAGATAGAGTTCCGTGACAGCTTCCTGAGCCTTCTGCAAACCAATCGCGTCGCGGTTCTTGTAGTAATTCTTGATGATCTTTTCTTGGTGGCGACTGTGCTGTGGAGGCATGGATCGATCGTGTGCATTGTGGGGAGGTCCAGTGAAGGACGCATTATCAACAAGAGACATCGATTTCCACAATGGACACGCCTGGAATGGCGGTTCCCACAGCCGCAATTCCGCCCAAAATAGGTGTTCCCTGCGATTCAGACACCTGACGAATTTTGCTGTCAGCTGATAGCATTATCCGTTTCGACTCCTACCTTCACAGAGTGATTGGGCATGACCGTTTGCCGTGGCATTCGCGGAGCAACGACCGTCGAGGTCGACGACCGCGATCAGATTTTAAACGCCACCCGGCAATTGCTGGGTTTGATGATCCGCCGCAACGGCGTCGAATCAGAGGACCTTGCCAGCGTCGTGTTTACTGTCACTCCAGATCTGGCCGCCGAGTGTCCTGCATTGGCGGCACGGCAACTGGGTTGGTTGGAAGTCCCCCTGCTTTGCGCTTACGAACTGTCGGTCCCAAAATCACTGCCACGCTGCATTCGCGTGCTGATGCATTGGAACACCAGCAAGACTCAGTCAGAGATACAGCACGTTTATCTTCACGAAGCACAGCGACTCCGCCCTGATCTCGGTTCTCTGCCGCCGGTTGATTTTGAAGAACTTGAGCAGTGGATCAACGCTCATCTTTGCGAGGAGTAAAGCGTGGCGAAACGTGTGGACCTACGTTGGCTCGCCGCTCCGAACTTAAGCGCTGCGCATGCGACTTATGTGATCGCGACCGGTGCGCCATGCACCGATGAAAAAACCGTCCAGCTTTTGGTGGGCTCGGTCACGGATATCAACAATCGGCTGGTGACCGCGTCGATCGAGATGGGTACGTTTTGGAACGAGTACTTTTCAGGGGTGCTCGCGGACTGCGAAATGAGCGTTGCCTGTTCGCAGGCGCTGCTTGCAGCGGGTTGCAGTGAAATGCAAGTGGAGCAAACCACGCTTTCCATTACCCGTCGATTGCGTGACGCCGAACAAGCCTTTCAAAAGAAGTTCCCCAAACTCAACGATCAACTCGACCTGCGTGCTCGCCCGTTGCGTGATCGTTGGGGCACGGTCGGCCCTGGATTGCTGCGAGAAGTGGAACGCCAAATCTGGGACAGCAGCCCTCCGAAGAATTGGTGGGTTTCGGGTGTCAAAACCTTGATGGTCCAACCGATCCGCGGTGGTGATGGCGGATTCAGTCTCGATCACTCGACGCTGTGGATGGAGGCGATGCTGACCGACGCTGATCCGGCAGTCCCGGAAGTGCTTCGAATCATTTGGCTGCTGACTCGAATGGCGATCGATCAGCACACCAGTGGCAAAGCAGACGAGCAAAACCTCGGCTTGCCATGGTCATTGGCTTCGGTGCCAATCGTGCTGACCGCTGGCGTTGAACTTGAACTGATTCGCGGTGAGCTTCCCATCCGCCGGGCGATGGAACTGTGGCAGTTCGGGGACGCGGCCCTGTCGAACGTCCTGCAGCGATGGTGGAACGCACATGTCGCCGACCCGACACCTTTGCCAGTCGCCCTCAAGTTGCTGCAAAAAGAGATTCAAGCCGATCAAGACTCAGCCGATCAGCGATCCGTCAGCGAATTGCTGTAGCGGGTCAAGATCCTCGCGCTCGGGCCCTCGCGAACGGCTAGAATTAGCGTTCGTCGATTCGTAGCCCACCTTGAGGACCTGGAAACTTGATCCGTTTGCTAACCACCCTTGCGATTCTTCTGTCCGCGCTTCCGCTGGCACGTGCCGCTCGCCCCAATATTTTGATTGCGATCGCCGACGATCAGTCTTATCCCCATGCATCGGCCTACGGTGCACCGGCGATCAAGACGCCAGCGTTCGACCGGGTTGCCAAGTCTGGAATCCTGTTTCGAAACGCGTTCACACCGGCGCCGGGTTGCAGCCCGATGCGGGCGGCGTTTCTTACCGGGCGTGAGATCTGGCAGAATGGACCCGCCGGAACGCATGCGAGCTTCTTTCCTCGTGACTTGCCTGTGTTCACAGAACAGCTTGGTGAATCCGGTTACCACGTCGGCATGACCGGCAAGGGCTGGGGGCCGGGGAAGGCACAGGACTGGCCGCACAATCCAGCCGGCAAGGCCTACAGCAAACTGAAGACGAAGGCATTCCAGGGCATCTCGAGCACCGACTATGCCGCCAACTTCTCTGCCTTCCTGAAAGAACGCCATGACGACCAACCGTTTTGCTTTTGGTTTGGGAGTCACGAACCACACCGCGTGTACAACCCTGGCATCGGTAAAGAGCAGGGAATCGATCCAAGCGAAATCGACTTACCGGCGTTCCTACCCGACAGCCCGCAGGTCCGCTCCGATGTGGCGGACTACATGTTCGAGATCGAATGGTTCGATTCGCACCTGGCAAAGATGTTGAACGAACTGGAAGCGGCCGGCCAGTTGGACAATACGCTGGTGATCGTGACTGCTGACAACGGGATGCCGTTTCCAAGGGCGAAAGCCAATCTGTATGAATACGGAATCCACATGCCACTGGCGATCAGTTGGCCAGCCGCCGTCGCTGCCAATCAAGACACCGACGACTTGGTCAGCTTGATCGACGTGACTCGCTCTATCTTTGCCGCTGCCGAGGTGACTCCTCAACAGGCCGATCAGCTGCAAGGACGCGACGTACTGTCTCGCTTTCGCAGTTCCTCTGACAAGACGGCCGCTGCGCGTGAAGCGGTGTTCAGTGGACGGGAACGCCATTCCTCCTCACGCTATCGATCGCTGGGCTATCCCTGTCGCTGCGTCCGCACCAAAACGCACTTGTACATCCGCAACTTCGCGCCCCAGCGATGGCCAGCCGGAACGCCACAAAAGTATGACAAGGCTAAATTCGCCGAAGACGGTTCCTTGCGGACCAGCACGCTGGGGGCTCCCCACGGTGGCTATCACGACATCGATAACGGGCCAACCTTGCAATGGATGATCGCTCATCGCGACGAGCCAGCGGTTAGCGAACTTTTCCAAGCCGCGACCAGCATGCGACCGGCGGAAGAGTTGTATGACATTCGGAAGGACCCTGCTTGCCTGAACAACCTGGCCACCGATGCCAGTTCCGCCCAAGTCAAGAATCAGCTGTCCAACACACTCGTCGAATACCTCACCCGAACCGGTGACCTGCGTCAGACCGATCCCAAAGCGGCAGACGTTTGGGAGACCTACCCAAGACACAGCTCACTGCGATGGTTCCCCGTTCCCCAGTGGGCGAAAGACAATCCCGAATTGGTGCCAGTCCAAGAATGGATGGAGAAGCGTCGACCAAAGTGATTCCGCAGCAATTCGTTTTGCACTTCCGATTGGCTGGTCGGCTGCTTGCTGGTGTGATCGAACCAAAGCGAAGTTGGATTCCTTCGAACGACCAAAAGCCTGATCTGCAGTGAAGGACATCCTTCGTCTGCAGCCTCAGGCTTTGATCGTGATCAAGCAAACTTGAAGCTTGATTAGGCTCAGTACTTCCAGGCGTGCTTAGTACTTCAGCTCAGCACCGAAGGTGGCACCTGTGAAGAATACGTCGTCGTCCATGCGGATGTTGCGTCCGCTGACAGGCGTGATCGTTGCTCGGAACTGATCTGGAGCCGTCGCGATTCCAGCCAGGTACCACATTTCTGCACCAGCTCGTAGTGAGAGCATTTCGCCCACTTGGTAGCGGATGCCGCTGCCGAACTCGATCAAGCCTGCGATCTCTTCGTCATTGTCAAAGTTACTGACGACGTTGTTACCAGCGTTGAAGACGCGGAAGTCGGAGTCACCTGAGTTGATGAAGCCACCGACTCGCAATCGCATGTCGCTGTAGCCGTGCTTGCAGATCGGATACAGCAGGTCCATTCCGACCTGGATACCGAACAACTGGTTGTCAACTTGGCTACGAAGCAAGCCAGCTCCGCTCGCATTGCTGCTGAAGTAGTTGTACTCTTCTTCGTAGTTAATGTATCGTCCGCCGACCAGCAACTTCGCCATTTCCCAACCGTGCAAGGTCTTGTTGGCTTCGAGGCTCCAGTACTCCGCACTGTAGGTCTGGCGTTGGAAGTCAGCGTTGCTAAAGGTGTTCAGATTGGCGGCGGCAACTGGCAAACCAGCCGTCAAGAAAGTGCCAATGTTTGCGGTACCAGCGATCTGGCCAGACATGTCCCAGTCGAATGGACCAGTGTAGCTGACCTCGAAGCCGTGGACGCAATCAGGCACCGTGCCCATCGTGATTCGGGTTCCAAACTCGAAGTCGAAACCGTTCATGCCGAAGTTTGGGCTCGACGTGAAGTTTCGTTCGCCATCTCGCTCCATGTACAGGCCCTCGATCAGCACATAGCGATACGGGATGCACGGAGCACACGGATTCAAGTACCGTGAGTTGCCGCATGATCCGCCACAGCTTGTGCCGCACGATCCACACGAGGAGGAACCCCCGCAACTTCCGCCACAAGCAGTTCCGCAAGAGCCACACTGATTAAACAGGCCGACTTGCCGCACTGCTCCCGATTCGGTTTGGCCGATGTCGGCAGCCGTCCGGAATCCAGTGTTCACGACTCGGAACGAATCGTCACCGTGAAGGAAGAGCCCGTTTTGTACCGGGTTCGATGATTGAGCAGCCGTCCCAGTTCCAGGCAAGCCGGACTGAGCACTGGCACTCGTGCTAAGGATGACGCAGAGTGCAGCGGCAGCCCAACTGGCAAGTTGGTGTCGTTTGCTCTGGTGGGTCGAAAAGATCTTCATGATCGAACCTCGTTAACAATCGGTGCGACAAACGAGTCGCGTTGTGATGAACCGAAGGTGGATGTTTATAGGAAGGACGCGGTCTAGACAAAATTCTCGTGACTACTGAACGACAAGTTCATCTCGAGTGGGAACAAGACACGTACTACGAACCATTCGCATGATTTTCTTAGCTGATGTCTCGCTGTCACATCGACCGGAGACAACAAGTTCGTTGCCGACTTGTCGGACACGAACTTCACAGCCTGGAAACGCTTTGTGAATCGACTGGTTCAACATGGCAGTCTTGTTGCCAACAGTTTCCCCAGTGGTCTCCACTGTATCCTTCACGTGAACCTCGAATGCACGCATCCGAGTTGGTTTGTCTGCGTTGTCGGTATCAGCCCAAACGACCAGTCGAGTGACGCCTCGTCCGAGACCGATCAGCTTGAGTTGGTTGGGCCCCGATGCCACCGCTTGGCAAACATTCTCGTTTGCCACTTTGACTTTTCGTACTGAGCCACCCAGAGTCAGCGAGCGGACTTGAGCCTGCGACATGTAAAGTGGCGTCAGCTTTGTCTTCTTCTCAAGGCTTGACCCGAATCCGTCAAGATCCAGCTCTTTGGCAGCCTGGAGCGATGCGACAGCGGGAGCCTCTTCGGGGCTTCGCCCAAAAGCTAACGGCAGAGCTTTGACGGCAACTGGCGGACGATAACGTTGAGTGTGCAACGTTGCTTCGGCCGCTTTGACGGGAGCCGAAACGATCGGTGCCGAACCATAAACTGCGGTCGGCTCTTCTGCGTCGGCCTCAAGTACCGAATTGATCGGCTGAAGCGAACTCTCGTCGGGCCCTTCCATTTCAATAGGAGTCGCAGAGTCGACCGCGAGTTTCGCGGGTTCCTCAACAGCAGACGCTGAGTCGTCGACCTCTTGGATCAGCACAGCCGCCCCTTCTTCGACGTCGACAATCAGCTCAGGTTCGACGGGCACGCCGGCAGCCACTTCGACAACTGGTGTTTCTGAATGAGCAACATCAACGGCTTGCTCTGCAGGTGCTTCAGTCGTTGAAGATGCAGGGCTGCTGAAGCGGTCTGACATCGAGAAGTAAACGGGCTCTGCACTTTCCACGACTGCTGCTACTACTTCTGAAGCAGGTGTAGCAACGGGAGCTTGAACGGCCGGAGCCTGCATGACTGGAGCTTGCACAGTCGGGGCTTGCACGATTTGGGCAGGCGGCGAGGGCTGAACGGCCAAGACAGGCTGCTGTGGTGCGGGTGCGGGTGCCACAGGCATTTGCTGAACCGGCGCTGGAGCCGGTTGCTGAAGCGGAGCACGTTGCACAAAAGGTGCTGGCTGTTCTGGAACCACTGGCGGAATCAGAACGATGGTGCTGCGGTTTTTCGCGGCAGCCTGATTCGATGAACTTTGGAAGTCATCGGACTCCACATTGACGTTCACCAGCGCGGTATTGGAATGATGCTGCGACCCGATCAGCGGATTCTGCTGAACCGTTGGAGCCACTTCCTCGATGGTCATGGCAGAAGGCTTGATCCGCTTGATAGCCTTGCTGTCGGCGATCGATTGCAGACCAACCGCGGTTCCGATCGGCTTCAGCCGAATCGTCGACGCGGTGGAACCTGAAGCCAATTGAATCTTGCTATCAGCTTGGCTCTGATCGGCGCAGAACGGATTCGCCTGCACGCTCCGTGTCAGAGGCAGTGGCGGCAGCGCATTTGACTGCGGGCCGTCTGCCATGACTGGCGTGGTTGCCATCACAAAGAGCGCGATGACTGCACGTCGTCGACTCTTCGATTGACTGGCGAAAGTTCTTCGTTGTTTACGCATGCCGCGTCCTTGCGTCCGAAGCGATCTTGACCAGATGCACCCCCCTTGGCACACCACCGACGTCAAGGCCGCTAACCTTCTAGAACGTCGGATGCTTGATGTATCGGATGACGGTTGGTGGGACATTAACGATTCTCACGCTTCACCGACGTGTAGCGGTCTTTTCTGCCGTCCCGATCACAACAATTGCCCCGGTCATCCCCCCGAGTTGCGCTGGCGAACGGCTTCAAAGCCAATCACGGCCGCGGACACCGAAACATTCAAACTGTCGACTTTTCCAGACATTGGGATCCGAATCCCAGCGATCGGCTTCCCGGCAAGCTCTTGCCAACGGCTGTTCAGACCTTCCGCTTCGTTGCCCAGGACAATCGCGAGCGGACCGTTCAGCTCGGTCGACCACAGCGGCAACGAGGACTCCACTCGAGCAGCCAGGACTCTGACCCCCAGACCGATCAAGCATGCTTTGACTTCCTCCTCGCTGCCCACCGCCGCAGGTACGTGAAACACGCAGCCCAGGCTACTTCGAATCGCATTGGGGTTAAAAAGGTCAGTCGATCCGCACAGAATCACGGCATCGATTCCGGCCGCGTCGGCCGAGCGAAACACCGCGCCAACGTTTCCCGGTTTCTCGATGCAGTCCAAGACCAAAATCAGCGGCGATGTAGGCAACGCCAGCTCATCCAGGCTTCGTGAGGGCTCCGCGAACTCTGCCACCACACCGCGAGGGGACTGGCCAAAGCAAATCTTGGACATCAGCGGGTCGGTGACCCACGTCGGTTCCGTGTCCCGCATCACTTTTTGAATGACGGGATCGGTCGCCGATTCGCTCTCGTCTTGAAACGAAAGGGGGAGATACGCATGCAGAAGCTTCAGTCCGGCGTCCAGAGCCTGAGCGGTTTCACGCCAGCCGTCCACCAGAACACTGCCTGCCTTTCTCCTCACTCGGTTGGAGTCACGCATCCGCACCATTCTTCGGATGGTTGGATTCGAGGCACTCCGCAACACGATCGCCTTCGACTCACTCATTCATTCCCTCTATGATCTTGCTCGGCGAGCACGGCTTGGCACTCTGGCGCGAAAGTGATTCATGATGCGATCCCCGAAGATCGATCACCCACTGGGAAGCAGCCTACACGCTATGCTGCGTCTTTTACAGTTGCACGCTCTTCCATCCACTCCAACCAGACCTTCGTATGACTGACTCGCTGCAGTGCCAACCCGTTTCCACACGGCGTGACAAAAAAGCGTTTTTGAATCTTGAGTGCGAGATCTATCAGAACGATCCGAACTGGGTCCCACCGCTGTGGATCACACGGCGCGAACTGGTCGGATTCAAACACCATCCCTTCTACGACGATGCGGATCGCCAAGCATTCCTGGTGCGGCGCGGCAATCGAGTGGTCGGTCGCGTTCTAGCGATCATCAATCACGCCCATAATCGGCGTTACGATGAGAAATTGGGGTTCTTCGGTTTTTACGAGTGCGTGGATGACCAGGAAGCCAGCAACCAACTGCTGGCGACAGCAGCGGCGTGGCTGAAACAAAAGGGCATGACAGATGTGCGCGGTCCGGTGAATCCGAGTTTGAACTATGACTGCGGGATGCTGATTGACGGCTTCGATTCACCTCCGACCTACATGATCCCGTACAACCGCGATTACTACGGTGCCCTGGTAGAAGGATTCGGATTTGAGAAAACCCAGGATCTGTTCAGCTACGAAGCTCACATCGACATTCTCGAAGACATCGATCCGAAACTGAAGTTTGTGATCGACGAGGCGACGCGGCGATTCAAGGTTGTCACCCGCCCGATCGACCGCAACAACTTTGCTAAAGACGTTCGGTCTTTTCTGGAAATCTACAACCTGTCTCTTCAGCAAACATGGGGCTACGTGCCAATGAGCGAGGCAGAGATCGATCATCAAAGCGCGGGCTTGAAACACCTGATCGTGCCGGAACTGACCAGTATCGCCGAAATCGATGGCAAGCCCGTTGGGGCGGGATTCGGACTTTTGGATTTCAATCAGACGATCAAGAAGATCAATGGAAAACTGTTCCCGTTTGGCTGGTACAAGCTGCTGACCGGAAAGAAAGAAATCGATCGCTTGCGTTTAATCAGCACCAACGTTTTGCCCGAATATCAGAAGTGGGGACTTGGGTTGGTCACGCTGGCCCGGATTCTTCCCGAAGCGGTTGATTTCGGAATCCAAGTCGGCGAGTTTTCCTGGGTCCTGGAGAGCAATTCGCTCTCGCGAGGCACCATCGAGCGGGGCGGAGCAACCCGGACAAAAGTCCATCGTTTGTACGATCGGTCGCTGAGCGACCTGTAATTCGCCGAATTCTCGCAGCTGGGATGCCGGAAAGCCTAAGAAAGCCCCGCTCATGACGGGCGTGGCTGTTCATTTCCGATGTCCACGATCATACTTTCGACGCGTCCATCCCACCCATGATGTGTTTGGATCCCGTTTTCCCTCTGATTCAACCTTCCCGAATTCATGCCGCAAAGCAACGTTGTCATCACAGGGGTCGGAGTGGTCTCGCCTATCGGGATCGGATGCGACGCTTTCTGGGATTCGATGTCATCCATGCGATCGGGCATTCGCTCTCTCGCCGAACGAACCGATGACGGCCCGCAGCCGACCGGCGGATCGACTCCCGAGGGACTTTGGATCGGCGGACCGATTCTCGATTTTGATCCAAAACAATACGTTCGTCCCCGGAAAGCTCTCAAGGTCATGTGCCGCGAGATTCAAATCTCGTTCGCGGCATCTCAACTGGCTGTCGAGCATGCAGGCTTGTCCGACTCCTTCCCCGCAACCGTTGGTGGTGCGGTAGAGCCCAAGGACGTTGGAACGGTCTTCGGTAGCGAGATGTTTTACGGACCACCATCAGAGATGGAAGATGCGGTTCGCGCATGCATGAATGAGCAAGGCGAGATCGATGCGTCACTGTTCGGCGGGATGGCACAGAAGAACATCATGCCGCTTTGGATGCTGAAGTACTTGCCCAACATGCCTGCCTGTCATGTCGGGATCTCGCTGAACGCGCATGGACCGAACAATACGCAGGTGCTTGGGGACGTGTCGGCTTTTGCCGCGACGACCGAAGCCGCCTCATGCATTGAGCGCGGGATCGCCAAGGTGGTTTTCGCAGGAGCAACCGGAACACGCATCGGCGCCACGCGGTTGAATTATCGCGGCGATCTTCCCATCGCATCGGTTCACGATCCGGTCGAGCTCAGTTCGCGGCCCCATGATCCGCAGTCGCAGGGAGTTGTCGGCGCCGAGGGTGCCGGGACAATCGTCTTGGAGTGCGCCGAGCATGCGAAACAACGAAACCACATACCTTTGGCTCGCATCGCGAGCTACGCAGCGAGGTTTGTTTCACCAAATTCCCAGCGTGGTTCCGCCACCGCCATTCAACTGGCAATCGAAGCCGCAATGAAGGATGCGGAGGTGTCGGCTGACCAAATCGGTTTGGTCGTCAGCCATGCGATGGGTGATCCGCAGATCGACGCCGCCGAACGAGCAGCACTATCGAGCACTTTGCCGGGCCGGCCCGTCGTCGCACCGATCGCGTTGGTCGGACATACCGGAGCAGCGTGCGGATCGATCGGCTTGGCCACAGCCGCCATGGCTTTGCACAGCCAAACGGTTCCCCCAACGCCGCGCACCAAGACGACCGAGGACGTTGGTTTCTCTGACAAAGCCGCCCCCATGCAGGGCGAATTTGCCTTGGCGCTCTCCCACACCTCACAGGGCAACGCGATCGCGATCCTGCTGAAGGCCTAGAAATCTCTAGCGTCGCAGCACGGCCCGGCAAAACACGGTCGATTGCCAGAGTTGCAGACGCCCGTTCGACAAAATTGCTCTGTCGCAGTAACCAATCTGTTTCGCCGGGTAACTAATCTTGAAGCGTCGGCGGTTGCTACGAAACCTGCTGGCTCAGCTACAATCAGGGAAATGAATTCTGCCACATTGGACTGTGACTTCACGTGAATCAGATCGAAAAAAGACCTTCCATCGCGTTTTGGGGATTCAACTGGATGCCATTCTCTAGCGGTAAACTTGGCTGGATCGGGGCGTTCCTGATCGCCAACTTGGTTGGGATCGTCGCGTTTTCCGATGAAAAACCAGCCGACCAGCAACCGATGGACGCGGCTGAGGCCAGGCATTTCACCCTGAACGTGCTGCCCGTTTTGAAGGAAAAGTGCCTCGGTTGCCATGGCGCAGATCCAGACGACATCAAGGGAGAGTACGACGTCCGAACTCGCGAGAGTCTGTTCGCTGGTGGCGAATCAGAGGAGCCTTCGATCGTTGCCGGCAATCCGGACGACAGTCCGCTGTATCAGGCTGTGCTTTGGGAAGGGCTCGAGATGCCACCCAAAGAGAACGATCGGCTGTCCGAGAAGCAAACCGCAGCGATCCAACGCTGGATCAAAGTCGGCGCGCCTTGGCCCGACGATGCAACGCAGAGCGAGATCCTGAAATCAGAATGGTCGGTGGCCGAAAACGAAGACGGCATGCTGGTCACCACCAGCGGCGGTTTGGCCGACGACTGGACCTATCGCCGCTACCTGCGAGATGAGATCTGGGCTTTCCAACCTTTGCAGACCGAGTTCCAACAGCACTCGATTGACGGCTTCATCAATCACAAACTCGCTGCAGCAGAAATTCAACCAGCGTCAATCGCGACCCCGCAACAACTGATTCGGCGTGCCAGTTTGGATCTGACCGGCTTGCCCCCCAAACCCTATCAAATCAAAAAGTTCGTCAAGAGCTGGGAAACCGATTCCAAACTGGCCTGGAATGACTTGATCGAACAGTTGCTGCGAAGCAAGCAGTACGGCGAGCGCTGGGGCCAACACTGGTTGGACGTCGTGCGGTACGCTGACACCGGAGGTTTTTCAAACGACTACGAGCGTTCCAACGCATGGCGATATCGCGATTACGTGATTCGCAGCTTCAATCAAGACAAAGCCTATGACCAGTTCGTCTTGGAACAAATCGCTGGCGATGAACTTCGTCCCGACGATCCTGAAGCAAAGGTCGCAACCGGTTTCTTAAGAATGGGACCTTGGGACACCGCGATGATCCCGCAAGACGAAGCACGGCAACTGTATCGCGACGACGTGGTTCACAGCGTTGGGCAATCGTTTCTGTCAACTCCGATGCGCTGCTGCAAATGCCACGATCACAAGTTCGATCCGATTCCGACGCAAGACTATTACCGAATGTACTCGGTTTTTGCAGCGACTCAGCCGGCCGAAATGAAGACGGAGTTTCTTGACTCAGAAAACAAGCTTGGTTTCGACGAAGGCCTGGAGCACGCCTCGAAGTTGTATGACTTTGCCAATGAGAAGCGCAAAGCGATTCACGACAAACAAGAAGCGGCCGCCAAGAAGTGGTACGACGATCATGAGCTTGCGTATAAAGATCAGAACGCTCGCAAGGGTGACGCGGAAGACATGAAGCCACCGCGTCACGTTGGCTTGAACGAAACAGAGAAAGGTCGCTTGAAGGTTCGCGAGCAAGACTGCTGGATTTGGAATCGCCGGAAAGAGCGGTACCAGCCGCTGATTCAGGGCGTGTTCAACGGTCCCGATCAGTATCAAAATGCCAAAAAGCTGCGCAAGCCGGCTAAGCTCAATGAGGACTGGAAGCCCCAAACCTTCATTCACACCGGTGGTGACTACCAGGCCAAGGGCCAAGAAGTCACTCCAGGCGTGCTCAGCGGTTGTGGCGTTACCGTCGAAGGATCGCCAACCGATGACCCTTACGCCTTGACCACCGAGATCGTTGGCCGACGCTTGGGGTTGGCCAAGTGGATCACCGACAAAAACAATCCACTGACTTTCCGTTCGTACGTGAATCGGATTTGGCAGTATCACTTTGGAACCGGAATCGTTCGCACGCCAAACAACTTTGGAGCCAAGGGCGGCAAGCCAACGCATCCGGAGTTGCTGGACTTTCTCGCGACGGAATTCGTTGCCGGTGGCATGAAAACCAAGGCGCTGCACCGCATGATCATGAAGTCCGATGCCTACATGCGTTCGACGGCACACCCGAATTTGGAAGCGCTACGGAACAAAGACCCGGACAACAAACTCCTAGCGAGGTTTGTTCCACGCCGTTTGTCAGCCGAAGAGTTGCGTGATTCGATGCTGATGGCCTCCAACGAGTTGCAGCTCGAGATCGGCGGACTGCCCATGATGCCCGAGATCAATCTCGAAGTTGCCCTGCAACCGAGGATGATTCAGTTCTCGATTGCTCCGGCGTACCAGCCATCGCCAACGCCAAAGCAACGGAATCGCCGATCGATTTACGCGTATCGCGTACGTGGACAGGCCGACCCGTTCATGGAGGTGATGAACCTGCCAAACCCCAACGAATCATGCGAGCTCCGTGACGCGTCTGCGGTTTCCCCGCAAGCCTTCACGCTGATGAACAGTGACGTGATGTCCGACCGCTCGATTGCGCTAGCGCTTCGAGTTCAGAAAGAAGTCGAGAACTTGCCGGGGCAAATTGGACGCGTTTTCCAGTTGGTCTTCGGTCGCAAACCGACCAACGCAGAACGTCAATCGATGCGAAAATACGTTACCGAAATGGTCTCGTACCACGAGGGCATCAAGCCTGAACCTGTCGTTTATCCCACCAAAGTCACTCGATCGTTGATTGAAGAATTTTCCGGTGACAGATTCGAGTTCGAAGAGTGGCTACCGATCTTCGAGAATTACACGCCCGACGCCAAACCGGCGACCGTCTCGGCTCAAACGCGAGCAATCGCTGACATGTGCTTGCTGTTATTCAACTCAAACGAGTTCGTTTACGTCTATTAGTCGGCATGGATGGTTCCGTTGCCCTGTGCCTCCGCACGCGGGGCGACGATGGTTTGTTTGCAACTTGTTTAGCGAGCGGAGTCGCGAAATCACTTTCGGTTTTCAATCATGACGGATCCATCACGCCGCAATTTTCTGTACGGACTTGGTTCATCGCTCGGTGCAATCG
Organism: Rubripirellula sp.; assembly: GCA_045110715.1. Lineage (GTDB taxonomy): Bacteria > Planctomycetota > Planctomycetia > Pirellulales > Pirellulaceae > Rubripirellula. Next base: position 6,080 of record JBGCGI010000184.1, on the reverse strand, counting down.
CACTGACCGACTTATTGGCCAAGGAAGGTATCGCGGCTGCCGATGAAGAAGGCCCGCTGGCTCCAAGAAAGCCCATGCATCAGCCCAAAGCGAAAGCCGTGATCATGCTGTTCATGGAAGGCGGCCCCAGCCAGGTCGACACCTTCGATCCAAAGCCGGAGCTGACCAAGCTGCATGTCACCGAATCAAAGCGAACCGAAGGACTCGCAAACGGCAAACGCTTTTATGTCGGCAGTCCTTTCAAAACTCGTAAGGTCGGCAAGTCGGGAATCGATATGTGCGATCAATTCGTACACATGGCGGACCCTGACGTAGCGGATGAACTTTGCGTTTACCGCGGCTGCCAAGCAGAATCGCTGAATCATCCCGAAGCCTTACTGCACATGAACACGGGCAGTCGCCTTGGCGGTGATCCCGCACTCGGCTCTTGGGCGACCTATGGATTGGGCTCGGTCAACCAGAACCTGCCTGGATACGTGGTGATGACCGAACTGGCTTTGCCGCAAGCCGGGCCAACGAACTGGTCCAATGGATTTTTACCTGCCTATTACCAGGGAACCAGGCTGCGTAGCGAAGGATCCCCGATCCTGGATTTGACGCCGGCCGCACACCGCACGCGCGCGCATCAACGTCGTGCTTTGGATGAATTGGCAAAACTCAACCAAGCCCACATGCAACAGCACCCCGAGCACAGCGACCTGGCTGCTCGCATGGAAAGCTACGAACTTGCCTATCGGATGCAGACCGCCGTTCCAAGCATTGTTGATCTGAAAACCGAGTCGCAGGACGTCCAAGAAATGTACGGACTGAATGACACGAAGACCGAAGTCTTCGGACGCCAATGTTTGATGGCACGCAAGCTGGTCGAAGACGGCGTGCGTTTCGTGCAGATTTTCTCGGGTGGCTGGGATAGCCACGACTACCTCGAGCGTGGCCATTCTTCACGCATTGCCAGCGTCGACAAGCCGATTGCTGCTTTAATCAAGGATCTCAAGCAACGCGGAATGCTGGAAGACACTTTGGTGGTGTGGACCGGAGAATTCGGGCGTACTCCAGACAACAATTATCGTGGTAGCGTGACCGCGCTTGGTCGTGGTCACAATGTCGACGCCATGACGATGTGGATGGCCGGCGGCGGTACCAAACGCGGTGCCATCGTCGGGGCGACCGATGAAATCGGTGCCAAAGCAGTCGAGTGCGTGCACCCGATTCGCGACGTTCACGTCACGATGATGCATCTGCTAGGTTTGGACGACAACAAGCTGACCTACTTCCACGGTGGCCGGTTCAAGCAGCTGTCTCAATTCGGTGGCGAAGTGATCGACGAACTCATTGCCTAGCCTTCGGTAGAAGAACTGTCCCCATGGTTTCGCGGCAACGCGCGCGTGCATCGCCTGAACAACTGAGGCGACGGTTCTATGCTTGAGGCGACGGTTCTCAATCTTTCTTGGGCGGGTCGTACTCATAGAACAGGATCACCAACACGTCGCCGGCTGCGAATGTGCTCATTGGGCCTGCACCAGCGGAGGGCGAAGCCGAGAGGTTTCCTGTGACCGAAACGATTTTTGCCCCACTCTTGCGCATCCAGCGATTGATCTGACGCTCGAGTTCATCCAGTTCGTTATCAACGCCCTTAAACATTTTGACTTGTTGCATGACTTGCCGACACTCCCGATAGAAAACGAACCAAGCGAAAACCGCTGAGCTGATTATCGCCTGATCATCAGCGTCTTGTCGACTCGTCGGATTCTTTTTCCGCGATCGGGGTCAGCACCGGACGAACCTTGTCCCCTTGAGGTTCCCACAATCGCAGTTCCACATCGTCAATCGTTGCTTCGCCGGCGCCGATCAACTCAAACATCACGCTGACCTGCGTTTCGCTGCTGGTTTGCCGATACAGTCGCACTGGCACCCAACCAGACCGTCCTCGGATCAAAACACCGCTCTCTTGGCCACCCACACTGTCGTAGACCAGCACGCCTTGGTGAGGCCCGCCGAAGCCAACCGTCTGCACCATCGCGTCGATCCGAATCGCTTTGCCCGCCGCGATGCGTACGGGAGGACTTTGAATTTGAATCACCGTGCCTCCGTATCCTCCCGGCAGTGAATCGTCCGCAAGCGGTGTGACCTGAGCACGTAGAGCTCCAGGCCCTCGATGGGTTCCCCGCTGCACGTGCATCACTTCGCTTAGAGCACTCGTTGTCATCCGGCGACCGAACGTCCATCGATTGGCGCCGATCAGGTTGGCTTCGTCCAACGAACCACTGGTCAATCGATTGACTCCCCAGCCCTGATCGTTCATCAGCGGACGCCAAAAAATCTGGACCTCCGCTGCTCCCATGTCCATCGGTGGACAGCTTGTCGGTCGTGGCCAGTCGGGCATCAATGCCTCGGCAAGCTGCCATTCGCTGCGCAGCGCCCAAGCATCGGCTCTGCGTGCCATCCGCAACGTGGCGTCGATGTCGCCCGAACGATACATCGGCTCGGCGTCCGCCAGTGTTCGCTCAGCAACCGAGATCAGATTGCTAGGTCGCTGCTGACTGGAAGCCTGCGTGGCTGACGCGGTCCGCCAATTCTCTCTTGTTCTTTGAACCAACTCGCTAGCCAGTTGCCATCGATCCAACGCCGCCTGACGACCAAACCGATTGGCCGACAAACTCAGGCTACCGCCAACTGCCGGGTCACTACTGATCACAACGATCTCTGCCGCGTCCGGTGAAACGATCTGCAAACGAGCGCCGGTCGGAGTCAGCTTGGGAATCAGTCGTTCGGCAGAGAAGTGTGTCAGTCGCCAAACCGTTTTGGCGGCATCGGCTGGTGTCAGCAGCACGTCGATTGTCTCGCCGTCCCCTGCCAACACTTCGGATCCACGAGTGGCAACCGAAGTGAGCAACAACATGTCCGTTTCGTCGGTCACCAAACGGGTGCAGCGGTACGGAGCTCCCACCACTTCGGGCGGCGGCGCGGGCGTTGCCGAAGCGATCCACGGTGCAAGCATCGCGACCATTCGATTCACATAGCTGAGCGCCATCGACCGAGTGTTATCGGTCGCCGAGCCCGACGAAATTGCTCGCGTTGAACGAAACAGGATCGCGGACGGTGTTGTCTCGAGAGACCGAATCGTCTGCAACCACATCGAATGCCAACGAAAACCTACCGGCGGCGGAGCACCAATTGAGCTGGCAATTGCCTCGGTTTGGCTGACCAACGACTCCGGCGCCATGCTGAAAACTCCCACGGCCATCTGGACGCGACCGGCGATTCGACGCCGTGATTCGCTCATCGCGGCCACCTCTTCTCCCCCGCGGATGTCTCGCACGCGTGGTGGCAAGTCATCCACGATCGCATCTAGCAGAGGCGCGTACCGCCCCCAAGACTCCGAAGGTGCTCCCACGAGTGGTCGTTGCCACAATTCGGGAAATCCGCGAACACGCTTCGATTCCAAGACCGTCTGCTCGACATGGCGACTGTCCAACCCGTCACCTGACCCGATGTACCAAGCAACGATGGGCTCCAACAGCGACTGCAGCGCCGGATCGGGTGACGATGGCGGCGGAGCGTACAGCATCACGCGCGAGCGAATCGCCTCGCTCAGTATCGCTGCGTCCGGCGGTTTCGAGAGCAATACCGCGTCAAACCCAAGTGAGCGAACCCACGATAGCGGCTCACCGTTGTGCTCCAAGATCCGTACAACGCGCCCCGGAGGAAACGCGGTGGGATACCTGGCCGTGGAGTCCAGGTCGCTTCTCCACGGCACTCGGCGACTTTGTTCTTGCCCGGCCAGTCGCGAATCATCTTCCCGCGGCGCAGCGTTCGCAGTCACATTTCCATCGCTGACGGGGATCAGGCCATCGATGTGGAGTTCATCGATGCGCAGGGCAGTCGTACCAGGCCCCGAATACGCGTTGACGACGATTCCATCGACATAGGGGTCTTTTAGATTTGCAGTCGGGCCATGCTCGGTTCGCAGCGCAATGTTCTTCATTCGCAGCGGGCGTTCAATCAAACCAATCCCAACCGTTCGAAACTCCGTGGGCGTGTCGTAGCCAGCGCCGTACAGAATGACCGAAACCGGTCGTCGCGTTTCCGGATCACGGAGGTACGGATACCGAACGCGGACGCCGATGCGAGCGCCCACACGTGCGCTCATCAAAGAAAGGTTTGCCGTCAGATCATCCATCGGGCGTACCGGCTCGATCGGATAAAGCAAGATTGCTTCGGTTCCGTGCCTCGCTGTGAACGTGATTGTTTCACAAGGACCGTTGTTCACTCCGCCGTCTGCCAAGTGTCCTTGTGAAATCACACGAGCATCGCAATCGGAGGTCTCCATATGCCAGCGCGGTGGATGCACATCCAGCGAATCATAAATCTGCGCATGTGCCATCCCGCCAAACATCGAAAGCACAAGTGTCGAAACCAACCAACAAATTGCTGGCTGGGTTTTGCTGGCCGCAGCAAAGCCTGCACGTAGCGTTTGCCGAGTCGGTACAACCAACGGCAAGTTCAGCTCTGGAAAGAAATGTTGATTCATAGGTTGTTGACCTAAAGGTCCGATGCCGGAACAATCGCCTCACGCCGCCTCGGACCACTCAGCTGCTCACCCGCTGAGACCTCGATTCCCAGGCGAGCTTGAACAGGGTGTGGTGAATGCGACGTGGTGTTGAAAAATATCCACATGGGGTCGCAAACCGACACCGCAGGCGTAAGGTCTTTCCATACCATGATTTAGGGCTCCGGGCCAAGCCGAAACCACGTTGCAAAAACGCGACGTTGTGTTTTGACACCCCGGACATGCCAATCATCCTAAGTCATTAACAGAAAACGACTTAAAGACGCCTGGCGGAATGTGCAATGGAGAGCGGCACCGCAGATGCAATGGAAGGCAAAGCAACGAACTAGCCTCAACGCAGCAGAACTTTCGGAGCGACCCTGAATGCCTAATACAATCGGCCACACCCAGAAACTGAACGACGAGACCCCAATCGAATTGCAGGAGATGGCCAAAGCGTTGAACGCTCTGCCAGCTCGCTACCGCGACGCAGTGTCGCCTGCCTTCCAACGGGTCGTCGAATGCAGCACACGCCGACGCAGAATCTTGAACCTTGTTCAGGAAGCGTTGTCGCAACTACGTTTGGACATGAAGTATCTGATCTTTGACCTCGAAGCAACTCGGCGCGAGCGGGATCAGTACAAAGAGCAACTCGACAACGACGCAAAGTAGTGCCGTGGATGCGATGAGCATGCCTTTGATGGGTTAGACTAGGTGGTTTGATGGGATCTCCCTCAAGCCATCCGACTCTCTCATTTCAATGCGTGCCACGATGAACCATCGCTCGATTCCACGTCGACAATTTGCCAAACAGCTTGCCGTCGCCACGGCCGTTTCGACGGTTGCTGGTCCAATGATCCTGAACGCACAGGACAAGTCCGGCAACGGTCCCCTGATCGTCGGCAGTGGCGAACACACCTATGAGTGCATCCACGGTTGGGGGCGCAGTTCGCTGCCCGCTAATCATGAGTACGGTTGGACCTCCAACGGCGTCGCCGTTGACGAGTCAGGGCAACTGTATGTCAGCCACCACGGTGCGCCAGGCTCCATCTTTGTGTTTGATGAGAGCGGCAAGTTCATCCGCGCGATGGCCAAGCAACATCGCTCTCCGAAAGAAGCCGCCGGACACGGAATCGATATCCGCAAGGAAGGCAATACGGAGTTTCTCTATCTTTCACCAGACGATGCCAAGTTAGCGTTCACCAAGATGACGCTCGATGGCGAGATCGTCTGGCAGAAGGGCCGCACTGATTTGATGAAAGACAGCGACATCAAACTCGCTGGCTATCGCCCCACCAACAGCAGCTTTCGACCCGATGGTGGTTACTATCTCGGCGACGGCTACGGCAGCAGCTACGTTTTCGAGTACGACAAGGACGATCGGTTTGTCCGCGCCCTTGGCGGTCCAGGCAAAGAAGACGGTCAGTTTCGCACGCCCCACGGGCAATGGTTGGATGATCGCGACGGCACGCCCAAACTCGTGGTCACCGATCGCGCCAACAAGCGACTGCAGTGGTTCGCGATGGATGGG
>JBGCGI010000183.1:0-3000 GCA_045110715.1 Rubripirellula sp. | reverse complement strand
GGCTTCAGGCACCAGCGGATGACGGTGCTGAGATGGGGGCGATACCCCGTTTCTAGATAGACTGCGCGGGCAAGCGGCAGCAGGTCGTTACTCTTCATGTTTGATCTTCGTTAGCGTTGGTGAACTGAACGCTAAGAACAGAGCAAACAGTGCGGACTCGCCCCGCAACTCGGCAATCATGTTTTGGATTGCTCGATGAGTTGCTATGGCAATCGACTAGGCATGTTCAGGATGACAAGGTTGTTTTCCTCGCTAACTTCAATCGACGCCTGGTCGTCTGTTGCCTCGCTAAGTGCCAGCGAGTACTTCCGAAGCATTGAAGCAAGTGAAGTTAGGTTGTTGCTCCTCGTAATACGGTGCCCCGTGCCGGGTTCCTCTGCCTCCAGGCATTCCGTTAGGAGGGCTCGTCGCTTGCGTGCCAAATACCGAAGCCAAGGACCAGCCTTTCCTTTGAGGCGTTTTGACACGTCGTCTGCCCATTCAAGGATCTCAGCGGCGGTCATTGATCTGGCAGGCTGAACGACACATTCCGGAGCATCGACTAGCTTGCCAAGGTAGCGTCTGCCTTTCTGCCGAACCTGTGGCGTGTCAAGGCGTTCAGCTTCCTCCAACCATTGTCTCCAGATCCGCCCGGCGGTATCACCGATCGGTTGGGCGTCGGCTCCGTCGAGAGTTGCCTGATCTATCGCACCCAACTCGACAGTCCAGTCGATTTCGGTTTCCGAGTTATTGGATTCCGTATCGCTTTCTTTGGCTGCGAGTGCTGACGACTTAACGAAGTCCCGAACGCTCTTGTCCCAGGAGTCGTAAGCCACCCGATTAATCAGATGGCGAGTTGGGTTCACGGACATGCAAACATGACTTTGGGTGTCTTCTTGGTTTGCTAGTGACACCGCCAGCAGCAAAGCACATTCTTGATCGGTAAGTGCATCAGCCTCTTTGTCGGCCGGTGGGATTTGGGTCAGCAAACCGTATTGGCGAGACTCGTTCTCGCAGAATTTGGCAGCAATCTCCCGAAGGACTCGCGATTGCTTATCGATTGGGTGTTCGCTTTCAGCCATTGAGTTGTCCTGAGTAGAGTGCCGGTTTCTTACACGTAAATGGGGCAACCCGCACAGCGTATATGTAGCAAAGTGGTTGGTACCGTCTCCTCCTGCTGACCCGAGAATGTACACGCGCAGAATATCTAGGTACCCGTAGTTGTGAATGCGTGGGGCCGGGTCAAAAAATTCAGTGGACGTGGAACTTAAGCAGTAATGATTTTGTCGATGCGGTGTGTGCGGCATTCGCGGTGTCATGACGCTGTGCAGCATTCGTCTCGATTGCAGCGATCGCCGTTGCCTCCATTCATCCACACCAGACTGTCCGGTGTGGATTGAGGAGCCTTCGATGTTGGTATCAACCGACCTCGCGAGCAACCTCGATTGCCATGTCGCGATCGCGTTCCGCGTAGATCTGAGTCACGTCAGCCTTCTTGTGTCCAAGGATGACTTGAGCAGCTTCCAAACCAAACCGCTTTCGGATGTCGGTCCCACGCGTGTGGCGTAGTCGATTCGGGCTCCAGCGGTGTTCGCTCCGCCAGGCTGCGAGCCCCTCTTTTGAGAGATTAGATGGTGCTGGGAACGCTTTGTCGCAACCGTAGTGGATCGCACGACGATAGCTCTCGGTCGTGTAAGAGGTTCCGGGTGTCTTCTTGGCGTTCTTACCTTTTAGTCCTCCGCGATCGTACTTACGCCCGACTCGGTTTCCGCATGACGGTGGTGTCGTACGCGATGCAGCACGGGCTTTCCTGCGGGCCTCAACCGCGTCGATGGGTTGGAACAAGCACGAGTCATCCGCGCGACTCAAATAGGGGGCGAGAATCTGCTGAGCTTGCGGTCCAATGACGATCGTGCGCTCGTGTCCATGATGGGCCGTTTTGTGATTCTCAAGTTTGGCCTCCCAGACATCAGTGCTTCGATCAATGTTTCCAGGGGTGAGTCGACAGACTTCTCCGGGCCGACAGCCAGTCAATAACTGAACCCGCACCATGTCGGCAACAACCGGCGAGAGCATTGGGAGGGTGGTGATGACCGTGGATTCTTCAACGGGACTGATTGGTTTCGCTTCAGGGGCGTCTGTGCGACCGAGTTTGAGGCTGGGGATCAAGCGAAGCGTTTCATAAACAGAAGGCGGAACCTTGCCCTCAGACGCGGCCCACTTGAACATCCGCACGATCCGTTTCATGCGACTATTGATCCCTGATCGCGTCAGTCCGTCGCTTTCCATTCGTTGCCGAGTGGCTTTGAAGCGAGTGGGACCGAACTCGTGTGCGTTGTCGCTGGCGTACAAGTGTTTCAGTGGCCGGAGGGCCAGTTTGATCCGGTGCCAATCCGAAGTTGTTCCCGTTCCGTAATAGCCACGGGCGAACTTCAGGTAGTCCGACATCAGCATGGCGACCGTCAGGCAGTCGTCTTGGAGTCCGAATGACCCGCTGCGTCCGCTGGCGAGAAACTCCGCGATGACTTGATCGTACTGACGGATCGACGCGCAGCTCTGCCAGGGGCCTAGGTAGTAGTCACGTCCGTTGATGGTGACGCGAGCCTGGCCGCTGGAGTGCTTGCGGTACTTGGGAACCGAACCCGATGAAGAGGGCATGAACATCACTTTCAAGATGCCTGCGGGTAATTACCCACAGAAGGTCTTTCAAAAGCGTGCTCTGCCAGAGGTCGGCAGGTGTCGTTTTAGCAACGAATCACAGGAGAAACAGTCAGCGACGCGGACGGGACTCGAACCCGCAACCTCCGGATCGACAGTCCGGGGCTCTAACCAATTGAGCTACCGCGCCTGGTAGCAATGCCATGTAAGGGGACCCGCTTCGGGGTCCAAACTTTGACACCCGCAGTGTATCCGGGATCATGACAGGCCTCAGAGTATATCGAGCGGAATTGGCCTGACAATAGGCTCCAAGGTTCAGTTCGACGGCGTTTTAGGGACGTTGGACGGGCTTTTTCGGATTGC
>JBGCGI010000182.1:0-21310 GCA_045110715.1 Rubripirellula sp. | reverse complement strand
GCGGGTTCATTGGACGCAAGAGTGATGGTGAACCTGGGTGGCTAACGATCTGGCGAGGCTACAAAAAGCTACTCGTCCTACTTGACGGAATGCGGCTCGCCGAACAATCCTCCACCAAAGGTTGTGGGTAATGACAAGGCTGGAAGCCGCAGCGAACAGGTGAGCAGAACTGCCGCTAGAAGCCGCAGCCACGGGTTAGGTAGCGGGCGGCTGTTGCTTATTCCAGCGGATCAGTTCGTCATAGGTCACTCCGCTGCCACCGAAGATGTCCAGTGCGCTGCCGACGGTGACATCGACTTTGCCATCACTTGCCTGTTGCACGAGCTGAACGTCCTGCATGTCGGCGACGCCGCCCGCGTAAGTCATGGGTAGCTTTCCCCACCGGCCCATCAACTGCACCAGTTGCTCGTCGATTCCCTGGCACAGTCCTTCCACATCGGCCGCGTGGATCAAGAACTCGTCGGCGTACTGCAACAAGTGATCCAGGTTGTCGGGCGTGATTTCGACCTCGGTCAACGTTTGCCATCGATTCATGGCGACTCGCCAAGCCGGCCCCGTTGCGGAATCGACACGCCGGCAGCTCAAGTCCAACACGATTCGCTCGCGGCCCACCGCCGCGACCAATTCCTGCAGGCGTTCCTCGAGCAGTTTTCCGTCGCTGTTGAACAGCCAGGACGTAACGATCACGTGACTGGCGCCGTTGTCGATCCATTCCATTGCGTTGCCCGCATGGATTCCGCCGCCGATTTGCAATCCGCCGGGGTAGGCGATCAGGGATTGGCGAGCTGCCTGTTGGTTTCCGGGGCCCAATTGGATGACGTGCCCGCCAGTCAGGTGATCGCTGGCGTACTTTTCGGCAAACCAGTTGGGTGGTTGGTCGGCCACAAAGTTCTCAACGGGGCCATCGCCTTCGTCTTGGAGCGTCCCGCCAACGATTTGCTTGACACGTCCGTCGTGCAAATCGATGCAGGGGCGAAATTGGGTCATCGGCGAAGGGTGAGAATGTGGGAAGGTTCTATTTGTGGTGTATCTGGTATAAATGGTAACTGCTGGCAGGCAAACCCGCCTCCGCACTTCCATGGATACGGCCTGTCACTCTGCCCAGCGAATCACTGTTTCGAATGCCTAAGCAATCTCTTGATCCCCGGCTGACCTCCCTGCTGGAATCCCTTCGTACCCGCGTGCGTCGCTATGTCGTTTGGGATTCGGTGTTGGCGGTGGCTGCAGTTGTGTTGTCAGCGTTTTGGATTGGCTTGGCGCTCGACTACCTGCCGGTCCAGCTCGGTGGCACCGAGATGCCGCGGCTAGCCCGCACCCTGTTGTTGTTGGTGGTGGCTGCGATCGTGGTCGGAATCGTTGCCAAGATGTTGATTGGTCGTTTGAGTCAGCCGTTGCCTGATGACAGCTTGGCGTTGTTAGTAGAGCGACATCATCCCGAGTTGGGCGGCCGGTTGGTCACGGCGGTTCAGTTGAACGAGCCCGACCGAACGGGCGACTCGCATTCAGCGGACCTGCTTCGACACGTGCACGATGAGGCGGCGGCCGCGATCGACAAGGTGGACCCCAACCGCGTCTTTCGCTGGGAGCCATTGATGCGAAAAGGGATGGTCGCTGGTCCTCTGGCTCTGTTTGCCTTGTTGTTCCTGGTGATCAGTCCGCAGTCCTTTGCCCGTGCGGCGTCGAGGCTGACTTTGTTGTCGGATGAACCATGGCCCCGCCGCGCCCACCTCGAGATGGTCGGCGTCGAACTTCCGGTTGTTTCGGCCGCTGACGATGAGACCGATGTGCCGGAGTTGATTGAGTTCACGAATCAAACCATCCGATTGCCCAAAGGCAGTAACGGGACTTTGCGAATTCGCGCTCAGGCGGACGACGCGGAGCTTCCTGTCGTGTGCACCGTCTACTATCGCACCGACGGTGGAACCCGCGGCCAATCCAACATGCGCCGAGTTGGCCGAGTCGTGGATGGTTATCAAGGGTTCATTTTGGATGGGCCACCGCTGACCGGACTGAGCGAATCGATGATGATCAGCATCCGTGGATTGGATGATCGCTTGGATGACTTTCGGATCGAGGCCGTTCAGCCACCGGCGTTGACGGGAATGAACGTTACCGTTCGATATCCCGACTACTTGCGTAGCGGAGGCGGTAGCGAAGTCGACATGGAAACAGCTTATCAATCGGGGCTTCGTCTACGCGAGGGAAGCGATGTCACTTTGGTCGCCTCTAGCAGTGTGCCGCTGGGCAAGGTCGACGTTCGCGTAAGAACGGATGCTGGCGTCGTTACGGGAAGCTCCACGCGTTTGTCAGACGATGGGCGTCAACTTCGATTACGACTTGAGAACTTCAGTACTGCAACGACCGTCAGTCTTGTTCCGCGCGATGTCGATGGAATCTCTGCTCAGGCGCCTTACCGATATTTCCTTGGCGTTGTTCTGGACGAGCCACCTCAGTTGGATATCAAGCTCAAAGGAATTGGCAATGCAGTCACGCCGATTGCAAAGATTCCCATCGAGGCGATCGCGACGGATGATTACGGTGTCGACCATCTGACGATCTCCATTTCCCCGACCGGTGATGAAGTCGATCAGATCAGCGCTTCGCTGAGTCCCGAGTTGAGCCGCGAGGGAGAAGCCGAAGCCGAGTTGGATCTGCGCGAGCTGGTGCGTCAGGGGAAGCTTCCCGAGTTAAAGCCGGAAGGGGCAGTCAACCTGATCGGGGAAGCCACCGATCGATTTGACTTGAACGATCAGCAGCACACCACTCCCAGCGAAGTTTTTCGTTTGCAAATCGTCACGCCCGAAGACTTGTTGGCGATCATGCAGCGACGCGAGTTGGGGCTCCGCGCGAGGTTGGAGCAGACGATCGACGAAACCAGAAACCTGCGTGATACGTTGGATCTGCTGCAACGGCGTAGTTTCGCCGAGCCAGTTTCGGAGCAGGAAACCGAACGAACGCGGCAAGAGCAGGTGCGACGATTGAGGGTGCAGCAGAGCGGTCTGCAAGCCAATAAAACCTCCGACGAGCTTGCGGGGATCGCCGAAGCGTTGGATGACATCCTTCAGGAGATGATCAACAATCGCGTGGATTCCGTTGACCGTCGCGAACGCATTGGCACGGGGGTTCGTGATCCGCTTCGGAAGATCGTGACGGAACCATTGCCCCGCTTGATCCGTCAAATCTCTGAGATTGAAAAAACGGTGGCAGATCCGCCCGTGGCGATTGAAAAGACGGTCCAGGCGGTGAGAACCGCCGAGGATGTCTTGCTTCAATTGACTGCGGTATTGGATAAAATGCTTGACCTAGAGAGCTACAACGAGATCCTCGATATTGTGCGTGAGATGATCGACGATCAAGACGATCTCAAGGATGACACCAAGAAGGCACGCAAGAAAAGCGTTCAAGATCTATTCAACTGATTCGGTTGCTTCAAAAGAAACTTCAACCCTCTGAATTCCCATGCGTCATTTCCTTTGCCTCCTTCTCGCCGCCTTCGCTGTTGGTGTGCAAGCAGATGAAGCGTTGAGCAGTCGTCAGGCAGGCGTTGCGCAGAGGTATCAGCAGCTAGAGGAACTCTTGCTGCGGTTGGCCGATGTTGAAGCAGCAGAGAATCCGGAGCGAGCGGTGTTGCTGCGACGGGCGGCGAGTGAGTCTCGTGAAAAGTTCGTGCTGGAGACTTTGAAGGACGCAACGGAGTCTTTGAAGACGCGGCAGTTCCAGAAGGCGGTCGAGAGTCAGGATGCGGCCAGTAAAGAACTCAAGGCCCTGCTGAATCTCTTGATGAGCGAAGATCGAACGAAGCGGATTCGTGATGAGCAGGAGCGTTACTCCAAGCTCAGCAAAGATCTCAAACGCGTTTTGAACAATCAACGCAGTGCTCGCGCTCGAACGGAGAACGGAGCCGATTTGGAGGACGTGTCCGATGAACAGAAATCGGTCACCGAACGCAGCGAGGAGTTGACTCAACGGCTGAAAGACGAAAACGAGCCAATCGAAACCGAGGGCGACGAACGGAAACAGGGCGAATCGAAGTCGGGTGAAACCAACAAAGACGACGCGAAGTCGGGTGAATCAAAAAACGACGAAGCAAAGAACGGTGAGGAGAAGCAGCAGGACGAAAAGGCAGGAAAGGACGACGACACGAAGGAAGGTGACAAGGACGACAGCAAGGATCGCAAGAGTGAGCCGGGCAAGTCCTCCGACGAGAAATCTGGAGACAAAAAGTCGAGCTCTTCCGATCAGAAGTCTCCCGAGGGTTCCAAGCAGCAGCAGGATCCGGCTGGGCAATCTGAGCAGAGCGATCAGCAACAACAGCAGGCGGAGCAACAACAAAGCCAACAGCAGCAGCAGCAGGCTCAGCCCCAGACTCCTGAGCAGGACGTCGAGCAGCAGCTGAAGAAGGCGATTGAGAAAATGAAGGAGGCCCAACAGGAGCTGGAGCAGGCCAAGCGAGAAGAGGCGACAGAGAAGCAACGCCAAGCTGAGGAGAACTTACGGGCCGCGATCGATCGGCTGGATCGAATTCTTCGACAACTCCGCGAGGAGGAGATGGAGCGGGAGCTCGCCAAGTTGGAATCCCGTTTGCGAAAGATGACCGCGATGCAGACCAAGGTGCTCGATGATACCGTTGCGTTGGCCGCGACACCGGTTGCTCAGCGAATTCGCCAGACCGACGTGAAGGCCGGCGATCTGGCTTTTGAAGAGAAGAAAATCACGATGGAAGCGGATCGTGCGATGCTGCTTTTGCGCGAAGAAGGCTCAAGTGTCGCGTTCCCCGAAGTGCTTTCTCAGATTCGTTCCGACACCACGCGAGTGGCCGATCTGTTGGCACAAACCAAGATCGATGCGATCACACAAGGGATTCAGCAGGACATTCTGGCGGCCCTAGAGGAGATGATTGCGGCCGTGCAGAAGGCTCAGCGGGACCTGGAAAAAAAGAAACAACAGCAGCAACAGGGAAAATCCCAACCATCCCAGCAGGGCGAACAACCGTTGGTAGAGGCACTCGCGGAGCTAAAATTGATCCGAACGATGGAAACACGGATCAAATCCACAACGGATCGCTATTCCAGCCTGTTAGAATCAGGGGAGTCCAAACTGGAAGAGGTGGAGCCGCTGGTCCAAGATCTTTCAGATCGACAAAACCGTCTGTACCAGATCACCCGAGATTTGGTACTTAAACGCAACAAGTAACTTCGAGGTGATCGTGATTCGATCGACAGCGCCAAGATTTGTGCGACCAAGCCTGCTCAGCTGCGTTCTTTTTTTCGCAGCCACGGTGCTCGTCTCGACTCCCTCGATCGCATTGGCTGCCGACGATTCACTGGAACAAGCTGCGAGCTGGCAACTTTATGACGCCAGCGAAATGGCGCAGAAGCTGAAGGCGAGTTTGGACGAATTGGGAATCCTTCCCGCTGACATGGATCGGGTCACAGAGAATTTTCTCGCCGCCATCGAGCAACAAGATGCCGACCCCTTGGACGCGTTCGTTGAAAGTTCGCGCGAGATGGTTCCCATCATTCAAAGTTTGTATGACGAGGCTGCTCAGAGCGTTGGTGTGGCTGGTGCTACGATTGACCCGAATGAGCCTGCCTACGGCGCTTTGGAGTCACTGCCCAAGCCGATGCGAATGAGTGTCCGCACATGGCTGGGGCGCGAGTTGGTTCGGGCGCGGTTGTACGACGAAGCGTTGCCGGTCATTGCCGAAGTCGATCCCACCGAGTCGATCGATCCTGCCGCCGCGCTGTTCTATCGCGGTGCCTGCTACCATGCGTTGCTGATGAAGACTGAGGCTCTCGCTGATCTACGCCGGTTGTTGGAGAACGAGGATCAGTGTCCTGTCCGATTTGCCCGTACCGCTCATCTGATGGTTGCGGACATCAAGCCCCTGAAGGAAGACACGCTGGATGAGATCTCCCGAATCATGACCGATGTCACTCGCCGCTTGGACTTGGGGCGGACTGACGAAGAGGTCAAGAAGCAGGAACAAAAGGTGATCGATAAGCTGACGAAATTGATCGAGAAGATTGAAGAGCAGCAACAACAACAGCAGCAGCAGCAACAACAACAGAGCGGGCAAGGCGGCGGCAACGGTGGCGATCAGGCTGCTCCGATGAACGACAGTCGGATTGCCGGTGCTAGCGGGAACGGTGACGTTGACCGCAAGAAGAAAAAGGAATGGGACGGTTGGGGCAACCTGCCACCGGCTGAACGCCAGCAAGCACTGCAGCAAATCAGCCGCGACTTGCCGACTCATTATCGAGAAGCGATCGAAGCCTACTTCCGTAAGCTGGCGACCGAAGAAAAGTAGGTTGGCATCACACGCGGCTCCAAAGCAGTGTTCGGAGGGCTAATACCACTGCATCGCGTAGACGCGAAACTTCTCCATCGCATCAGCTCGGTTCATGGAACCATCGTAGTACGCTCTCCAGGTTGCATCGTTTTGGATCAAACGTTGCTGAAGGATGGAGCGAGCGGCTTGGTGACGCGTCCAATGCCAGGGTTTCTTCGTGCCCGTTGAGTTCCGCAGCCGACTTCGCGTAGCGGTGACTTGGTCTCTTTGCTCGAGGTTGATCATCTGCTGAGCCAGCATTGCGCGGACGCCTTCGCGAATGATTGGATCATCACAGTTCACCAGATCGAGCATCGGAAGCACACCGCTGTCGTCCTTTTCTTTCACAGCGATCATCACCGCCGGATGCAGATAGCCGCTGGCGACTTGATTCGTGTTGTAGCGATGGGCGACGTAGTCCACTGGAAAAGCGAGGTACGCGATGATGGTGAGTGCGAGAGCAATCAACTGGCCTCGAATCAGCCACCAGAAACTGCGGCGATGCGTGATCTTGATCAACACCAAGATGAATCCGACGACCACGACCGTGATGCCAAAGAACCCGACCGTTCGAAGTCGTGTCATGCCGTTGTAGCCAACGTAGATCGCTAGGCGGTTGTAGACCGCCGCGGCCAAAAGGAAGTTCTGTGCAGACCAAATCCAGGCCAACTGTTTCAGTCGCGGAAGTCGCTGTTGATCGCCACGCATGCTGCCACTGAACACGAGCGAAAGCAGTCCGGTCGCAAGCGCCAGAGCCACGGTCAGCCAGGCCGCTCCGTGGTGCGCGTAGCCGGCATAGTAAAAACCGTCGGGGAAGTCACGCCACCAAAGGGTGGAAAACTCAAACGCTAAGTAGATTCCGAACAGTGCGATCAACGAGACGAGCGTGTTACGATAGGCTGCGTATAGTGGAGACTGCTGCACGCTTGCGAGGGGCAATTTCGTCTCGGGCGGTCCGTACAGGGGTTTCGGAAGCACCGAAAACAACAGCCCCGCACCTCCAGCGAAGGCCATCACGCAGAACGGTAGCTCCCAGACGGAAACCCCTTCCAACCACGCTGTCACACGCTCGCCGATTTCGCTCAGACGAAGCGAGGTCCACTCGGACAGATTCGGGTTGGCGGAAATGAAAATACTGCCAAACACCAAGATTGCGGCGGCAGGAATTACCAGTGACAAGGCACGCATGTGATTTTGGTCGGTCTCACTGGGGGCCCGACGAAGCTTGCCGTTTCTGCTGAAGGAAAAGCCCAGGCACCAGCGGAAGCCGTCGACGAATGCGCTTCCGCAGAAGGTCAGGGTTTCCATCACCAGCGGCGGCACACCTGACCAAGCCATCGCCAGCGCGGCGGTCAGTGTGACTGCCGCAACAACGAGCCACGCTGTCCCGCTGAATGCAAGTTTGGCTGCAACGATCCACAGCAAGCAGGAAACGATGATCACGCTCAGTTTGTGAGATCGTTGGAAAGGGATCAGGAAGAACAGCGGCACGACCGCGAAGAACAACGCTGGCCCAGAGAATCCGTGCGAGCGAAAGAGCGTCAGATCGGCGACGACTGTCCATGCCGCCAGCGTGGAAAGGCAGATCCACGCCTTGGGCTGGCTGGCCGCGAGCGTGGCTTCGATGGGATCAGGATCCGCTTCCTGCACAGGATGAACATCGTTTGACATCAGTCGAGCCCTCGCTGATTGTTCGCGTCGCAGAAAAGATCTTGTTTCTACGCAGACGGTCAGCGATTGGTTTCAGTCAAATGCTATTTCTTCTTGGATCGATTCTTGCCGCCATAGACACTGTAGGTCTTCGCGGTGTCCCAAGGCAGCACGCCGACACGCTCGGCCCATTCGTCGTAGGCAGCGGCCAATCGCTTGGCCACGTACATTCGATCCTGAGAACGATCGGTGCTCTCGCTGCGATCGGTGTCGATGTCGTAAAGTTCCCAAGGCTTGCCTGGATAAGCGACCAGCTTCCAATTGAAGTGTCGAACCACGCGTTTGCCTTCGTGCTCGATGCAGATCGGCTCGTCGTGAAGTGGCGTGGTTCCACCCTGAAGCACGCCGACCAGGCTCGTTCCATCGCCGCTGGGAACTGTTTTTCTATTCTTTTTGGCTGGGCGTTTCGCACCAGCCACATCCAAGCAGGTTTCAACCAAGTCTGGCAGGTAGCCGTATTGGCCTTCAATTCGATTGCGCTGGTTTTCCGGAATGCCGGCTGGCCAGTGCACGATCAGTGGAGTCTGAATGCCGCCCTGGTGAGTGAAGTGTTTGTATTCTCGGAAGGGCGTGTTCGAGAGAGTCGCCCAGCCCATGCCGTACTTTTGTCCGCCTTTGCCGTACTGGCCCAGGTTTTTAAACTCAAATTGGCCGAACGGTCCTGACTCAGCCTCGGCACCGTTATCCGAAAGGAAGAACAGAAGTGTGTTTTCCAGTTCATCGGTTTGTTCCAGATGCTCGATCAATTTCCCGACGTTTTGATCGACTCGGTCGATCATGGCCACGTACGTCGCCATGATCGCATCCATTTCCTTCTTCTTTTCGTCGCTCAAGTTTTCCCACGCGGGCACGACATTTGGCCGCGGTGCCAGCGTTGTGTTTTGCGGTACCAATTTCATTTTCTTTTGACGCTCCAATCGTTGGGCGCGAAGCGTGTCCCAGCCTTCCATGAACCGCCCACGGTACTTCTTGAAGTCTTCGGGCATGCACTGCATTGGAAAGTGAGGCGCATTGAATGCGAGGTACAAGAAAAACGGATCTTGATCTTTCTTCGATTCGTGGTCGCTCAGAAAGCCAATCGCTTCGGTCGAGATCGCATCGGTCAGATAGAAGTTGTCGCCACTCGCTTGGATCCATTCGTTGTCTCGAAACAAGTTGAACGGCTTGAAGTAATTGGAAGTGCCGGAGAGGTGTCCGTAAAAGCGGTCGAATCCAAGTTGGATCGGCCAGGTTGATTGTTTCTCGTTTGCGAGGTGCCACTTGCCCGCCATGTAGGTCGAGTACCCCGATCCCTGCAGCATCTCGGGCAACGTTGGCACATCGGTGTTGAGCCAACCTTGGTAGGACTCTGGGATGTGTGAGCGATCGGCCGACGTGATCGGAAAACTGATCGGCGCCTGACCAACGGTCGCATTCGGGTTCTCTCGGATTGGCAATGTCATGTGCCCGATGCCAACTTGGTGTGGGTGCAGTCCCGTCATCAACGACGCGCGTGTCGGGCAACATCTCGCGGCGTTGTAGAATTGATTGAAGCGAACCCCTGACTCGGCCAAGCGATCCAAGTTGGGTGTCTCTGCCATGCCTCCGTAGCAGCCAATGTTCGACCAGCCCATGTCGTCCACCATCAAGATGACGATGTTGGGGCGATCTGCGGCGCCGGTCGGTGAGGCCAAGCAGATGCAAACAAGTAGAAGGGTCGTCGAGAAAAATGCAATCAATCGCATCGATAGTCAAATCGTTGGAAAGGAAGGGGCGAGGGACTTGAGGCCATCATAGCCCCATTCTCATGGACAGGAATCAGTTGGTTTTTTCTGCTCACGGCATCGTTTCCTTCGGAATTGGTGCCCCTTGGTTTGCTGCGAGCGCCGCGCCTTTGACATCTCAGGGCTATGGGGGCCAGGGGCGGACGTGGTAGAGTTCTGATTGCCGACGCATGAACGTTTCGGCAAATTGACTCCCGATCCCTTTGATTTGGCAAACGACCTGATGTCCGTCGATAAGTATGCAGTCTGCCCGTGCGGAAGTGGTAAGAAAATCAAGTTCTGCACCAAGTGCAGCGATTCGCTAGGCGAATTGGATGAAGTCCTCAAAATGATCGAGGGCGGCCAAGTCGTTCCTGCACTCGATCGTTTGTCGACCATTTTGCAAGAGCATCCCGACGCCGCTTGGGCGTTGGCGATTCGTGGTCGCCTGTTGTTGGATCTTCGTGAGTACGAGACCCTGACAGAAAACGCCGAGCGATTCATTCGGCTACAGCCCAGTAATCCACTTGCGCTGACTCAGCGAGCCGCAGCAAGCCTGTTTGCGGGCGATTCCGACAAAGCAACGGAGTCGATGTTGGAAGCCTTGACGGAGAGCGGTCGCGACGTGGACGCGTTCGTTTTGGATGTTGCATCGGTCCTGGCCTATTCGCTGGCCCAGCAAGGCGTCTTTTTGACCGCTCGCGTGTACGCGACGCTGGCGATGATGGCTTCCGGATACGAGGGTGGGCAGACCGCCATGACGGTTCTGCGACAACTCAACTCGGCTCCAACAATCAGCCAATTGCTCAAAGCAGTTCCCTCGCCGTCCGCTCGGCCTGCCGACGTTGATTGGGGAGAGCGGTTTGATGAGGCGTCGGTGTTGTTGAAAAGCAACAAGGTGGATTTGGCCGAAGCAAAGTTCGCATCGCTTCGCCGCACCGTTCCGAACGAGCCAGCGATTCTGTCGGGACAATTGACCTGCGCGATTTGGCGAGGTGACGTCCAGGCTCAAGCCGATCTGTTCAAAAAACTCTCGGAGTGCGAATCGCTGGACTTTGAAGAGCGTGCTCGTAACCGAGCAATCGCTGCCTTGGTCAATCCGGAGAGTTCGGAAATTTCGGTTCCTGTCTCTACCTTGATCGGCGACATCAAGAACGCCGATGAAGTTGAAATGGCGTTCACTTCCGACTCGCGATTTGTCGCGCTCCCTGCAGACCTTCTCAAGGGCATGAAGACCTCCGAAGATGAGGTGCCGCCAAAGAGTGGGTTCCAGATCTTGGATCGTGACAAGCCCGAATCGCTCGAGGAACTTCCGCCCGTCAAAGATGTGCCCGAAGCGATCGCGATTGTGTTCGTCTATGGGAAGCAGACCGATCGCGAAGCTCGCATCGAAGTGCTGGACGTACGGCAAGACAACTTGGCCGAAGTGCGTCAACGCATCGACGCGGCCGCTGATGGAATTGAATTGAAAGACGAGGCAGGTGACGCGATGCCGTTGCTGGTCGCCGCGCAGCCATCGGTCGCCATGATTCGGTTCCAAGCGAATCCAGCCGACGCCGAGAGACTGCAAAACGAGTTGACCGACACACGAATGCCCGGCGCGATTGCCTCGATCGAACTTCCAATCTTGGGCGGCAAGTCGTTGGCCTCTTCAGCCGGTGACGATTCGTTGCTGCTCGAGCGAACGGCAGTCATGCGAATCGTCGAGCAATACGATGCGATCGCGTCCAAAGGCGAAGAGATCATTGCGGAGGTTTACAAGTTGGCAAAATTGGAGCCGCAGCCAGCTCTGACGCCGACCGAGGAAGAAATCGAGTTGCTTGGCAATGAAGATTTGAACCGCATCGACGCATCGGGCCTGACAGCGGATTCGTTGGTCTACCTTCTGCAGCGTTCTCAGCAAGTTTCGGCAACGCCCGCCCTGCGTCGATTCGCCAAGCGAATGATCGAAATCGATCTGACTGATGAGCAGAAGCCGGCCAAGTTGTTGGCCTACATGACGCTGATCAAGGCTTCCGAGAAGAACGAAGAGGCCATCAAGTTGTTGGACGAAGCGAAAGAGTTCGCGACTGCTAACGAAATGTCGACCGCCAATCTATTGCTCAGTGAAGTCAGCCTGCGTTTGACCGCTGGCGATGCTGCTGGCTTCCAGAACACGATCCAGACCCTGACTTCGACTTATGGCAACCAGCCTGAAGTCATGGCGCAGTTGCAACAGATGTTGGTTGCCTACGGATTGATTTCGCCAGACGGAACCCCGCGTGGGCAAGGGCCGGCTCCCGCTGCTGCCGGAGCCCCAGGTGGTGGTGGAGGCGGTGAGCTGTGGACACCCGATGGCGGCGGCTCACCTTCGCCCGCAGCTGGTGGTGGAGATGGAGGAGGGAAACTTTGGGTTCCCGGAATGGATTGAGCCTCTGCCTTGAGACTGATACGCGATGACGCAAGATCCGCTCGGTACTGACTCGAGAACCGATCAGGTTTTCATGCAACGCGCGCTCGACTTGGCCAAACAGGGCCAAGGAAGAGTGGAGCCAAACCCCATGGTCGGATGTGTGATCGTCCGCGACGGAGGGCTCGTCGCCGAAGGCTTTCACCGGGCGTTTGGCGGCCCTCACGCAGAAGCCGCCGCGCTGGCGTCATTGAAGTCGCCCGGCGACGCAAAGAACGCGACCGCTTACGTGACCCTTGAGCCATGTTGTCATCAAGGAAAAACGCCGCCCTGTAGCCAAGCGCTGATTGCTGCAGGTGTCTCGCGAGTCGTCGTTGCTACCGAAGATCCGTTTCCCCAAGTCAACGGCGGTGGTTTGTCACAACTTGCCGATGCGGGGATCGAGACCACCGTCGGTGTCTTGCGCAGTGATGCACAAGCATTGCTCGCTCCTTACCTCAAGAAAACGCGAACTGGTTTGCCGTGGGTGATCGCCAAATGGGCGATGACCTTGGATGGACGGATCGCGACTGTGGCAGGGCAGAGTCAATGGATCACTTCACCGCCGTCACGAGCTGAAGTGCATCAGTTGCGTTCACGTGTTGATGCAGTCGCAGTTGGAATGGGGACCGTTGTCGCAGACGATCCCAGTTTGAACGCGCGGCTCCCTGATGGACAAGCGGCTTTGCGAACTGCCACGCGATTGGTGTATTGCCGAAATCGCGTACCGGATTTGCAATCGAAATTGATTCAATCCGCAGCCGATCATCCACTGTTGCTTGTGGCAAATGATTCGATATCAAAATCTCAACTGCAACCGCTGATCGATGCAGACGCCGAAGTCTTGACGATCGGTGCTGGCAGCGCCGTAGAGATGGTTGAAAAGTCGCTGAGCGAACTGGGGGACCGCGGGATGACCAACGTGATGGTCGAAGGCGGTGGAGAGTTGCTAGCAAGTTTCTTTGAGGCGGGGCAGATTGACGAGTGCCATATTTACCTGGGGGCAAAGATTGTCGGTGGCAGTTCCGCGGCGGGGCCGATTGGCGGGCATGGAATCAGCGAGATGGCGAATGCTGTGGAAATGGAGATGGTGGAAATCACTCCTTTGGGCAGCGATTTGCGAGCGGTTTACCGCAAGAAAGCAAATTAGCTGCTCGTCGCGAGATTCTTCTCTTCATTCGGCGCGATGTTTGTGACGATACTCATCGATGGAATCAGTCGATGATTCACAAGTGACCATGAGATACCCAGTGATTGGGTTTGCCAACAAGCCATTCGAGAACCGCTGCTCTGCGTAGACCATCCACAAAACCATTTTCGTTGCTGATCTCACGCAGAATTGATCGGAACAACTAGGTGAACCCGCCGCCCAGCTAGATGGGGCCCGAAGGATTTCGGGGAAGGAGAGGGTTCAGGGATGAGATGGATTTTGTTGTTGGCCGTTGTCGGTCATGCGAACGCGGCGTCTTTTGCTCAAAGGCCGCCCGCCGGTCAGTCTCCCGAGCCGACGGTTGCCGGATTCGAGGACGGCTTCTTTGCGACCAGCGGTGTCGCGCGGTTTCAGTTGATACAAGGGCGCATCTGCTTGGATGCGCCGCGACACCGGAAAGGCTCGCAGCAGCGTGAGACGGACTTGGTTTATGAAAGTGTGACCGTCACTTCAGAGCGGGGCATCCCGTCGCTTCACTATGTTTACCAGAGCGCTGATCATCACATCAAATTGAGTGTTCAAAAAGCGAGCACGGTGCGAGTTGAATCCTGGCTGCCGAAGTTGTCCCAGCGATCAGTGTTGATGCAACCATGTCGAGGGCCAGTCACGTGGTCGGTGAGTCAAGGCGATCAAACGGAGGAGTACAGTGCGGCAACCTTGCTGCACTTGCGGCATGCCGACAGGTTAAACTTTGACAAGCATCATGCTCGGTTGATCCAGAGTTTGCTTCGGGGGCGTAGTTTGCAAAAGCTGTCCCGCGAGACACAGTCAGCGTTGGTCGGCAGTCTCCGCGATAGCACTCGACTTCCAACGACCACCGAGATCCTTGATCAAGTTGCGGACTTGAGGTCCAAGAGTCGAAGGCGACGGGTAATGGCCGAACGCCAACTATTGAGCTGGGGGACTCCTGTGGTTGCCACTCTGCAGACGCTCGCTTCAGAGGATTTGGACGCCGAACAGGCTGGGCGAGTTCGTTCGATTTTGAAGCGACTGCGACCGCGCGTGGACGATACCGCGGCATCACTCGCCAAGCTTCTTGTCAACGACCGCGACTACTGGGTGCAGATCGCAGACTCGCTGCCTGCCGACCATCAGAGTCTGGCAAACCAACACTTCTTGCGTTTTGAGGGGTCGGAACTGAACCCTGCTTTCCCCAGCACGACTCGCGTTGCGAGGCGTCGAGAGTAGGAGCGGCGGGCCTCAGGATCGGTTTGGAAAAGATTTCTGTATCTTACGAATCGATTGAGGTTGGGTGGGCTCTGGCTACAAGGAGGCGATTTCACGAAGTGATCGCCATTGATCTAACCGTCAGAATCCTTGGCCAACGATCCGATGTCCCAAACGCTCCCCGACGCGCAGGCGTCCACTCCGCTTTCCGTTCCCTCTCGCGAGACGGATTCGTCTTCTTGGTTGGAGACCTTCGTTCACAGCTTCTTTCAAGAGAAGAACATCAAGTGGATGCTTGTTGTTGGGGCTGCAATCGTTTTCGGTTCCTCGCTGATGTTGGTTACCAAAGCGTGGCCGGATTGGCCGGTCTCGTTGAAGTATTTGACGATATTGGGCTACACGACAGTGATCTTTCTCGCTGGCGAAGTGAGTCGGCGTCGGTTGAAGTTGAACGCGACTCCTCATGTGTTGGGCGCGTTGACCTTGCTGTTGCTGCCGATTTGCTTCCTATCGTTGACCTGGCTGTCGTCGGGAACAGCAGTCCAGAGCAGTTTGCTTCTGGTGCCCTATTTAGGGTTGTTGTTCCCTGCGGTCGCGTTGCTTTGGTTTGCCTCGACCACGATTCTTGATCATTGGCTACGAGGGAGGCAGACAACGTTCTTGTTGAGTTTCAATTTGCTGTGCGTTGCAGGTGCACTACCTGCGATCACATCACCACTGTTGGCCTTTGGGTTCCTGGCGGTTTGTTGGTTGGTCTTCACTGCCGGCGTCATGAAGGTCAATCGTCATACTTTTTGGCTAGCGGAAGAGAAGCGATTGCCGCGTGTGTTTGGGTTTCTTCCCATCGCGATGCTTGGGCTGCAGTTCGTCACATTGGTTTCGATCAAGGCGATTGCCGCCTTGCCTTCTCAGTGGATCGGATTCTCGATTGTGCTGGTGTCAGCCACGGTGTTGATGACAGCCCGCACCGTGGCGGACGTCTACCGTCGTCGCAGTGGAGACTTGGTTCGTCCGTTGCCTTGGACGATTGTGATTCCACTATTCAGTGGGTTGGTACTTGCGGCTGTCGGGCTGGGTTTGTCGATGGTTGGGTTTTCCTACGTGGGGGCGACGACCTATGCGGTTTTGCCTGCTGCGGTTGTGGTGGCGGTCTTGTTAAGCCTCGTTGCTCGCGATACCCGGCATCCTGGATTCGTTTGGGCGGCACTCGGGGTTGTTGGAGTTGCTTATCAATGTTCACCAACCTTGTTTGCGGATTTTGTGCAGGCTGCACGTGCTGTGACGGCGGATGCGATCACCCAAGAACGAGTGCCGATCTCCATGTACGGGCTGACGTATCTGCCATTGTTGGGCACCCTAACGTTGGTAAGTCGACGGTTCGCTAAGCAGTCTCTGACGCATTTCAGTAAGCCGATCAAGCAGTTTGTGACAGCCCTTTCGCTGATCTTGTTCGCGGTCGCGCTTGCAGACGTTTTGTTGCTTCGATTCGTCTCGCCATTTCTTGTGTCGACGATCAATGTGCTCTCGTTTGGCATGTTCGCGATTGCGTTCCGAGACCGTCGTTACATGATTGCCGCGAGTGTGGCGTTTATCGTTGCCAGCGCAACAGCGATCCCGGCATTGAATGCAATGGGGTATCTGAATGTTGCCGAGATTTGGATCCCAACGTTGTTGGCTTGCTTGGCGATGCTGCTGACCGTGTCTCGGATTCCCGATCGTTTGATCAATCGTATTTCTGTTCCCGAGAGTGACGTTTGGATGACCGACGGAAACGGGCAAAGTCGCAACTTATTGCAACTGATCGGCTGCGTTCTAGCGGTCCCATTGGCGATTCATTGGATCATCAGCACCGCGGTTGCTTTTGACCAGCCGTTGACTCAAACCGCGATACTGCAGTTTGTGTTCTTGCTCGCAGCCTTTGTTCGCTACACGCTTCGCAGTGCACACTATCTTCCCGCAGCATCCGTCTGGGCGTTGGTCGGTTACGCCGTGTTGCGGTGGGGAGTGGGCGGCAATCATGGGTTCGTTTCGATCGTATCGGTGGGGACTTACGGTTTGGTTGCTGTGTCGGTCGTTGGGCTGATCTGTCTACGTTGGTTGAAAGCGAAGACTGGCAAGGATTCGATGTCGGCGCTTCGTTGCTCGGTTGGATTTGACTTGGCCAGTTGCCGTTCGGTTGCTCGAATACCCAAGCAAGCGGGGGGCGCATATCAGATCGCCGCGTTCACGCTCCCGCTGGTTGACCTGTGCACGTTGGTGCTATCAACGCTGGGCATGATTTTTCATCTGGCTGCCGTTGCTTATCAGCATGCCTCCTTGTTTGGTGTGCCAGCAGTTGGCTTCGTTGGCTTTGGATTGTCGACTCAGTTGCTGCTGATCTGGATGTTTGTAATGGCATGGATGAAACGAGATCGGGCCTTCGGTTTGATTGCCGGCATGTTGTTGCCAGTCTTTGTCACATCGGTGCTGATCTCGTTCGGATGGATTCACAGCTTGATCGGGATTCTGCTTGTCTGGGCTGTCGTCCAAGCAACGTTGACGCTGGTGAGTCATCTTGTTGTGATCAGAAACGATTTGACGTCTGAGGCCGTCCTCGCCTGCCGATCGATCAGGGGAGTTGGGCAGGCTTGGACGTTCGGATTGCTCGCGATCAGTTGCCTGTCTTTTGATTTGCCAATGCGACTGGTCGCCGCCATCTGCGCGTTCTCGCTCGGGATCACGTTGGTGCGAACATGGGACCGAGACAAGCTCTGTGGGCTAGCGATATTGACGAACGTCAACGTATTGCTGTTGGCCGCCGCGGTGGGTGGATGCAGCGGTTGGCTATTGCCTGGTCTGATCGGATCGGCAAGTGTGTTTTCGGTGCCGCTGGTGTTCCTGACTGGCACGTTGTCAGTCTTGCTATTTGAACGGGCAGGCTCGCGAATCGATGGCTACATCGCTCGGCAGTGGGCGTTGCTCTTGCGGATGGGGTTGGTGTCGCTGGGACTGATTTCCATCGTAGCGCCTCGAATGGACTTGGCTTCGATTGCCGCGATGACCGCAGGCTTCGGCGTGCTCGTGGTCGTGGAAGTCATGCAGGCGATCAAACGGAATCGAGAGGTTCATGTTTGGATCGGATGCGTGTTGGTGGCTTTCGCTGCCTGTTTTCTGTTTTCGCAGAACGTGATCTCTTTCGGAGTCGGGATTAGTCAAGTGGTTCTGTTGGCGTTGTCAGTGATCGGGCTCACGGTAGCCCATCTCGCCGACCGTCATCAGCGACTTGCGGTTTTTCGGCGACCGATGCTGATGGTAGGGCAGTCCCTGCCCGCTCTGGTAGCGGTGCTGGCTGTGGTTCGCGAATTCAGCGGATACTACTCATCGTTGACTGCACTCAATTCGCTTTCGCTGATGGTTGCTGCCGGGATCTACTTTCATCAAGCTGCGGCCCACGGGCGACGGATCTACTGCTTGCCCGGAATCGCAATCGCAAACGTTGGGCTGCTGCTGTTGTGGAAAACGCTCAGCTGGAGCTCGCCGGAACTCTACATGGTGCCGATCGGGCTGTCCGTGTTGGGGTTTGCCGAGATCATGAAGAGAGAGTTGCCCGCTGCCGCTCAGCGTCCGCTGCAGTACATCGGTCTGCTGACGATTCTGTGCTCGCCACTTCCAGAAGTCCTTGGCGGAAGTTGGATTCACATTCTGTCGCTGATGGTGTTGAGCGTGATCGTCATCTTGTCAGCGATCGGCCTCCGAGTTCGATCCCTCGTCTATGCCGGTTCAGCATTCCTGTTGGTGGATCTTGTCGCAATGGTCATTCGATCCACGATGCACAACGTCAATTTGCTGTGGGCGTGCGGCATCGCGTTGGGAATCGCCGTCATTGCCTTGGCTGCGTTCTGCGAGAGCCATCGGGACAAGCTGTTGTTGCGAATCCGAATGGTGTCAGCGGAGTTGGCGACCTGGAACTGATAGACACCAAAACGAAGAGATCTGTTTTACTCCCCCCCTTTGATGAAGGAAAACTACGATGCAATGGCTTCACCAATTCAGTCTTGTGATGCGTTCAAACATGACCACGCTTCGTGAGAAGATGGAAGATCCAGAGAGAATGCTGCACCAGTTGTTGATTGACATGGAAGAAGAGCTCGATCGCGTGCGAGCAAGCGTGGCGGAAGCTGTCGCTGACGAAATTCAATTGCGCAAACGAGCCGAACGAGAACGGAATGATTCGCAGGTTTGGATGCAGCGAGCCGAAGACGCGATCAAACGCGGTGATGAGTCGACGGCAAAGTCCGCGCTAGCTCAGAAGTTGGCTGCCGAGCAACGAGCCGATCGGTTTGGAAGCGATCACGATCGGCAAAAGACGGAAGTCGAGAAGTTGCAGCGAAGCGTTGCGGACTTGGAGGACAAGATACGTCAAGCGAAACAAAAGAAGACCCTTTTGACGGCACGGATCACGCGTGCAGAATCGACTCAAAGGATCAACTCGACGCTTGATCGGAGTCATTCCAAATCCGCGTTTGCGCAATTCAGCCGTCTTGAAGAGAAAGTCGATCGCGAAGAAGCCATGAGTGAAGCGTGGGATCGAATGGAAGGCAAGGATCCTGACGCGGAGGAATTGGCTCGGCAGTTTGAGCGTGACGAGCAGGAGCAGCAGTTGAACGAAGAGCTACGCCGATTGAAAGCGGCAACGCAGAGCTAGTGCTTTAACCACATTTGTATTGAGGTTAGCTGGGTTAGTAGCACGGCTGTCCCAGCCGTGAGGTCTCGACACGGAGAGTCGGGCTACTATTCGCAGCACTAGTGCTGCGTGCAGATTAGAGATTGGGTTAGGATCGGACGGCTCGCGCTGTTCCGCTAACATTGTGCGCAGGCCGCGAGTCGTCCGCCGTGGCTTCGTGTCACCTCACGGCCTCCGGTTCACTTGATCCATCCGACTCGAATGCTGGAGGTGGTATCCAAATGACGTCGATCGCTCAGTTGTTCTTTGAGTGGATTGTTGTTTGGTTTCGCGGTGATCGAATTCGTATTTCACCGACGGCTGGGCGACTGCTAAGGCTGCAAGTGAATGATCGGCTTCTGCTGCGCGGTGAACTGTACCGGGTGGAATCGCGCGAAGCGGATCAGGATCAAGTCACGTATCAGCTGCGATCGTCGAACCTTGATCGGCTGACGGTTCCCATTGATCGGCTGACGGTTCCCATTGATCGGCTGACGGTTCCCATTGATCGGTCTGGTGGTGCCTTGGCGACTCTTCGCTTGTCGAAGCTTAGCGGCACAACCAGTGATGTCGTCATCTTTGACGATGACATCACCGTTTTGGGGGCGCATTCACAGCCACTGTAACTTGCTTGCAAAACGGATTAACGGCGTTCAGTTTGCCCCTCTACAGGGTGTGCGTGCCCTCCTTATCGGTATCTCAGGACTAAAGGTTGCGGTGATAGAGCTCACATTCCGCGTTTTAGGTTGGAACCTTGCGTTTAGCAAGTAATCTAAGACCCTAGATCGAAGCACTCCGACGGAAAGATACGATCCCTTACTTGTTGACACGGGGTCATCCTCCCGGTCTACTTTGGCTTAGAAGGAACATCTTTTTTTCCTTTTTTCCCCATTCCCTTGAGGACTTTTACTATGAGAACATCCCGTAACCGACAGTCCGGTTTCACCTTGGTGGAATTGTTGGTTGTCATCGCAATCATTGGCGTCTTGGTGGGGCTTCTGCTCCCTGCCGTTCAGGCTGCCCGTGAAGCTGCACGTCGAATGAGCTGCAGCAACAACTTCAAGCAAATTGGCTTGGCGTTGCATAACTATCACTCTGCCTACAAACGCATGCCACGCTACGCTGCTGGTACCGATGGATTGGGCAAAGACAAGAGCGTCGGAACCGAGGTAGGTTGGACGCGAACCATTCGCCACAATTCGCAAGCTTTGAGTGTTCGTGTTGGTCTGACTCCATTCATGGAGCAGCAAGGCGTTTGGGAGTCCATCTCGAACCCATTTGATTTCAACAACAACGGTGTGATCGACTTCCCAGCGATGGGCCCCTATCCGGTCATCACCGGACAATCGAACCCGCTGGGTGATACCAATAACGGTGCGGACTACACTCCTTGGCAAACTGAGATCCCGACCTTCCGTTGCCCAAGCGATCCAGGTGTTGGAGCTCCAGCTGCAGGACGTACCAACTACGCTGAGTGTCTCGGTGACAGCGTCAACCAAATCTTCG
The DNA here is from genome assembly GCA_045110715.1 of Rubripirellula sp. Classification (GTDB taxonomy): domain Bacteria; phylum Planctomycetota; class Planctomycetia; order Pirellulales; family Pirellulaceae; genus Rubripirellula. The sequence goes on along the minus strand of JBGCGI010000182.1, from coordinate 514 downwards.
TTGGTCCAATCAACTGGGGAAATCCAGGATTTGACGACAATAATTGGAACGCTCAAACGACTCGCGCTGGTTGCCGTGGTGCCTTTGTTCCACGAACGAGCAACCGTTTCCGTGACATCCTTGATGGTCTGTCCAACACAATCGTGATGGGCGAAATCGTGACTGACTTGGGTGATAACGACAAGCGTAGCCGTTACAACCGAACGTTGGATATTGACACCAACGGAACGAACGTTGTGAACGCTTGTGAAATTGCTGGTCATGTCGACCCCACCCGTCCACAGTTCTGGTGCGATGGTTCGGCTTGTCCTGTTCCTTCGGGTCCCGGTGCCTTCCCAGGTCCTAGTTCACTCTGGTCTCGTGGTGCACAGTGGGCTTGGGGAATGCCATTCAACAGTGCGTTCACCACAACCACGCCTCCTAACAAAGAGCTTTGCGTCGACCGTTGGGACGAGGGTGGTGGATCGTTGTCTGCAGGTAGCCGTCACCAAGGTGGTGCTCACATCCTGATGGG
>JBGCGI010000181.1:0-3320 GCA_045110715.1 Rubripirellula sp. | reverse complement strand
ATAGAAAGCGTGGGAAGCGTCAACATTGGTCGGTTGGGTCGCCATCAGTTGACGAAATAGATCGAACGCATTGTCGCTTTGCAGGTCCACGCCGGCCGCCAATAGCCGAAGCCGATCCTGTTCCGCAAACACCCGATAGTTGTTGTCCTTCAACGATGCGGCCAGTTGGGCGAGCGACGCTTCGCCTTGCGGATAGAGCTTGCTATCGCGGAGGGCGACAAGTTGATCGTCAACACGCTTCGGCGGAATAGACTCTCGCACTGCAAAGTGAACCAATCGTCGGGCCAAGTCGCATTCACGCACACTCGAGCGGGCCCAGTTGATGACTTCGGTTGTCAGCACACTGCGAATTCCAAGCTCTTCACAGATGCCCAACAGCATGACGTTGATGCCGGCGGAATCGACATCCGTTAGTTCCGTCAAATTGCCAATCCCCATCATGATCTCTGCATCGGGGTAACGCTGGCGCGTAGCAATGTATCGCCCCAGACTCTCGGCGAAACCACAGCCGATTGGCTCCAAAATAGGATCCAGTCGCATCGGTATGTTGCGACTGGCGAGAAATTCGATCGTCTCATCGAATCCAGCCAACGACTTGGGATCATCCGGGATCACGACCACTTCGCAGCCCCAGTCGACCGCTGCGACGCGATTGGATGAATTCACCGACAAGACCAATTCGGCTCCGGCGGCTGTGGCCAGACCAATCTCTCTCGGATTCAGACTGTCGATGGAAACCCGCAGGCCTTCGTGCTTGACCGCCTTTACACAATCGGCAACGGACACCCAGATATCACTCGGGTCACAGCCCACGTCAATGACATCGGCGCCGGATGCTTTGTAGCGTTTCGCGAGGCGTACGATCTCTTGAATGGACATCCGCGGCGCGTGATTGATCTCGGCGATGATTTCGATCGCATAGGCGCCATAGTCTTCGTTTCGCTGCTGCCCAAAATACTCGGGCAATGCTCGCAAATCCCGAGGCCCGACTCGTACCGGCAGATTGGTCACTGCTTCGATGGATGCGAGGTCAGTGTCGCAGTAGCCCGGCAACAGAACTTCCGTTGCCACTGCTGGAATCTTCAGTCGAGCGGCAATCCACCGCGGTGTGAGCAATGCGGCAACCGTGATCGGCATCACACCAATGGAGTATTCAAAACCAACGCTTTGAGCCAGGTCCTCAACAACCCGACGCAAACTTGGTTCGGCCAGTTTTCCAGTGACGAAATGAATGTGACGCGTCATGTAGCCGAGTAGCTCATCAGGCAAGAATCTCCGTAATAACGCGTGGATCGTTGACGCCCGTCAATCGTTCACGCAAGCCGTTGCGCAAGTAGAACAGTTCTTCATGATGCAATCCAAGCTGATTCAATATGGTGGCATGAAAGTCCTCGACGCTCACTTTTCCTTCGACTGCCGCACAGTCGAGTTCACCCCTGCCGCCGAAACTGCAACCGCCCCGCACACCGCCGCCAGCCATCCAACTGACCATCGCGTTCTTATTGTGATCGCGGCCCGCATTGCTTTCATTCTTATCACCGGGAAGTTGAGCAATCGGCAAGCGGCCAAACTCGCCACCCCAGACAACAAGCGTCTCGTCCAGAAGACCACGTTGCTTCAAATCGGTCAGCAGCGCCGCGATGGGCTGGTCCGTTTTCAGACAGGCGGATTCAAGCCCACTCTTAATGCCGGTGTGATTGTCCCAGATCTGAAACTCGATAAACAATTGCACAAAACGGACACCACGTTCTACCAACCGGCGAGCGTACAAACAGCGTCGACCGTACGAGTCGGTCGCGGGTTGCCCAATTCCATACATGCGCCGAGTCGCCTCGGTTTCTTGGCTGATGTCCAGCGCATCACTGGCCGCGAGTTGCATTCGAGCCGCCAGTTCATAACTTGCGATTCTCGCCCCCAACTGCGGCTGACTGGGTCTCGACAACTGATGGATTTGGTCGAGGTTTCTCAGTAAGTTTCGCTCGATCGCCGTGACTGAATTAGGCTCGTTGAAATCGCGATCCAGGTTAAGAACAGGCGAGCCGGTCGAACGAAAACGCGTGCCCTGAAACATCGGTGGCAAGTAACCCGCCTGCCAACTCTGCGTATGGTTCACTGGCAATCCCTTCGGGTCATCCAGCACAACATAGGCGGGCAAGTTTCGATTCTCGCTGCCCAATCCGTAGGTGACCCAAGCACCCAGGGTTGGCAGTCCTGGCATCTCTTGTCCGCTGTGGATTTTGAAGATCGCCGGCTCGTGCGTGAGGTTCGTTGTGTGCATACCTTTAAGAAAGGCAATGTCGTCAACGCACTGTGACAGATACGGCATCACACTGGACACCCACTGTCCCGACTGACCGTGTTGCGCGAACTTGAACGGACAGCGAAACAACGATCCGGCCGCTTCGGGATTCTCGACTTCGCCAGCGATCTGATCGAAATAGTCCTTGCCGTGCAGTTGGTCCAGCTTCGGTTTGGGATCGAATAGATCCATCTGGCTGGGACCACCGTTCATAAACAGATGGATAACGCTGTTCGCCTTAGCGGTCGAACCAGGCTGCCTCGGTGCGAGTGTCCGGGCTGTCGAAGGCTGACTGAGTTGCTCGCCGCCATACAAATCCTCGCTCAGCAGTGAAGCCAGCGCAGCACCAAGGCAGCCGCTGCCAACCTGTTGAAAGAATGAACGCCGATCGGTCATTTCATGTCCACCCAGTTAGTCCACGTACAAGAAGGCGGCGGAGTTCATCAATGCATGGCACAAGTTCGCCAACGGTAGCGTTGTCTGAGTTTCCGCCTTCTGCCTACTCGATTTCTGAGCAGTCGAGTTCAGTGCCGTCGCACTCTGCGACCCCAAATCCTGCGAATCTCGTACTGCGGAACTTGACTCAACCTGCTCCAGTTCGCCTAGTTTCCACGCCGCCGTCAACTGCTGATAGGCTGTCAACAGCGCGGCTTGCTGAGCCGGCGTTGGACGTCGTCCGATCGCTATCTGGTACATTCGTGTGATCTGCTTTTGCTGATCGTCGCCGACTTCGGTTATCACTCGAGCCGCAAACCGCTCGCTCAGATCACGGACCATGCGGTTGTTCATCAAGTGCAAAGCTTGCGGGGCCACATTAGAAACTGTGCGGTCGACGCAGTTAGGACTCATCCGGGGCCGATCGAAGTTATCCAGAATCGTCAGTCGCTGCGTGCGTCTCTTTTGAACATAAATGCTGCGGCGGTACGCACCATTGATAGGTTTCGATGTCACCAGTCCATCGCTACGAGATTCCAACGGAGTACTAGGCCCAAACTGCTCGCGATCGAAAACCCCAGAGACG
>JBGCGI010000180.1:0-5920 GCA_045110715.1 Rubripirellula sp. | reverse complement strand
TTTGCGCCAAGCGTTTTGTCAAAGAAATCGATCGAACGCTTCGTCAACTCCTCACGGGTTTCCTGCGCACCGCGAAAACCATGGCCGCCTTCGATGACATTGTAAAGTTGCGAGGGAACGCCGGCTTGGGTGAGTGCGTCGTGAAGTAACTCGCTTTGATTGAATGGAACGACTTTGTCCGCGTCCCCATGCATGATCAAAACGGGCGGATCTGAAACGCTGACATAGGAAATCGGATTCGCACGCCGAGTCTTCGCGACATGTTCTTGAATGCTGCTGCCGATCAGGCGTGACTTAGGAGAATCTTCTGCGTCGATTGTCAATCGAGGGGAACCCGTCGATCATTCCTTGCCAGTCGTCTTCATGTGAAAACGCCGATTGAAAATTTCGGGATCGAAAGGGTTCGACACTGCTGGCAGTCGTGCTGGCTGGCTGGCTGGTGTCGTCACCAACGGGACGGTCTGCTCCGCGGGATCGGCTGGCGCGATCGGAGGCCCCAGTTCCGCAGCCTGTGCGATTTGTGTCTCGGGTGCGACGGAACTTGGGACGCCCTCCAGGCTCGCTGCAAGCGGCGCTTGCAAGTTCACAGTCGCGGCATGAACCTCGCTCGTTGGTTTCGACTTTGCTGCAATCTCAAGCCATGCCTTGAACGCTCGGATGGCTTTTGACGCACGAGGATCGAGCGGAGCGTTGGTCCCTCCATGGGCGGTCGTGCTCATCGACAGCAGTTCGCTGGATTCTGGAGCCGATCCATCGATGAATGGCATCGTGCCAGACAAATTTTGACGTGTGGTTTGTGATGTCGGACGAGCACCACCTGTCGGTAACTTCATTCGCCATGCTAACTCGGAGTCCTGGGAGTGGCACCGCCCGCAACGGTTCAGCAACATCGGTTGAACATGTCGAGCAAAAGCTTGTAGCGTTCGCAAGTCGACCGGACTCTGTTCAGCCGGGCGATCGTCTTTGGAGAAACTCGCTTGCTTGACCTCGGTTACCGGCGACGCGATGACTGGAGGGGGGGCCTGGCTTGGTGCTGACGTCAGACGTCGCAGTCGTTCGGTCAACATCGCACCTTCGCGATGATTCGGATCAAGCTTTCGAATCTGCGCCAACTCGCTCGAAGCGATTGCATAAAGATCGTTTTGGATGCACCACTTGGCGTCTCTGAGTAGTGTGCTGACGTCGCCTTCTTGGCGCTGGTCGATCCGGAACTGGTATAGGTTTTTAACCGAGTTAGCCCAGCATGCGACATCGGATCGCGGCAATTTGACTTCGCCTCCCTCGCTAGTACGCACCATCACAAACTCGCCCACTTGATAGGCGTGGCCGAACAGGACGTTATCGTTTTTCAAGAGCACGCATGGACGCCCCGCAGAGCCTGAATCGGCGCTGGCGTTTGAATGTACAGATCCCAGCAGGATGGCAATCGCCAGGAAAAAGGAAGGCAGCTGTAGGGGGGGCGTTTTGTGCATGATGATGCGGAATTAGCACGAACGCTCGTCGCAAGTCAATGCTGGACTCCGGCCGATTGTCGCGAGCCTTACCACTTATGACGGCAGAGGGAGATTGATCCTGCACAGTGTGCGAATGATAATCGTCATCGCGATCGGTTTCATGCGTTCGTTTCACGCCCCCCGAAATCCCTCCCTGCCCGAAAATCACGATGAAAAAAAACTTCTCCTGCTTGATGGTCCTGTTCGCTAGTTGCACCCTTTGTTGTCTTGTTTCCGCTGAGGAGTACCTGAACGGGATCAAGTGGGAGGCTCCAGCGATCATCACGCCAGGAGCCACGAATTCCGATCCTCCCTCAGACGCGACCGTTTTGTTTGATGGCACGGACCTCTCTCAGTGGATCAACGGTGAGAAGTGGATCGTTAAAGACGGAGTCGCCATCGTGGGTGACGGCAAGATTACAACCAAGGAGGAATTCGGCGATTGCCAACTTCACATCGAATGGTCTTCGCCAGTCGAGGTCAAGAAGGATGGGCAAGGACGAGGAAACAGTGGCGTATTCTTCATGGACGCATTTGAAATTCAGGTGTTGGATTCGTTTGACAACGAAACGTATCACGACGGACAGGCAGGCGCGATTTACAAGCAGACACCTCCGCAAGTGAACGTCAATCGCCCTCCTGGTGAATGGAATGTCTACGACCTGTTTTGGACTGCACCGCGATTCGGTGAAGATGGAAAGTTGGTTTCGCCTGCCTACCTGACCGCGATCCTCAATGGCGTGCTGGTTCAGAACCACTTCGAGTTGAAGGGGGACACTCCCTATTTCCGCCCCCCATCCTATGAAAACATGAGTGGAAAAGGGCCGATCTCGCTGCAAGATCACAACAACCCTGTTCGGTTCCGAAATATCTGGGTTCGATCGATCAAAGCCGCTCAGGGAGAGCAGGTGCGAAAGCCGTTCTTGCGAAACAAAGGCAAAGAAACGCCGATTGAGGATTGATCCAGCGTCCCGAAAATGGTTACGCCAAAATGTCTTTGATCACTCGGCCGTGCACGTCCGTCAAGCGAAAGTCACGGCTTGAGTATCGATAGGTGAGCTGTTTGTGGTCGAAGCCCATTTGATGAAGGATCGTTGCATGGAAATCATGCAGCGTTACTTTGTCTTCGGTAACGGCCATCGCAAGTTCGTCGGTTGCACCGTAAGTTGTTCCGCCTTTCATGCCGCCGCCAGCCATCCAAATCGTGTAGCCGTCGATGTGGTGGTCGCGTCCGACTGTCGCAGGATTCTTCACTTGCTGTACCGTGGGTGTTCGGCCCATTTCGCCACCCCAGATCACCAATGTTTCATCTAGCATTCCGCGCTGCTTTAAGTCGGTGAGCAACGCAGCGATCGGTTGATCAGATTCGCCTGCAAGCCGAGTGATGTTCTTGACGATTGATCCGTGATTGTCCCAAGGTTGACCGCCGCCGTGGTAGCACTGGATGTACCGAACGCCGCGCTCGGCAAGTCGGCGTGCGTATAGCATGTTTCGTCCTTGCGTCGTGTCGCCGTAAAGCTCTCGGATATGAGCAGGCTCTCGGGACAAGTCGAAAACGTCCGTTCCAGCACTCTGCATACGAAACGCCAATTCCATCGAGTGGATTCGACTCTCAAGGCGTTGATCGCCCGGTCGTTGCAGCGAATGACGACGATTCAAGAATTGCGTCAGCGCGACTTGGGCACGCTGCGAACCGGGGCGAATGTCATCTCGCGTCAAGTTCGGCACGATTTGTTGGTCATCACTCTCAATGTCAATGTGAGTTCCCTGGTAGACGCCGGGCATGAAGGCGCTCGTCCAGTTCTTTGACTGTGCAGTCGGGAGCCCTTTCGGGCACAACACGACAAACCCCGGTAGTTCATCACTCTCGTTGCCTAGGCCATACAAAAGCCAGGAACCCAAGCTGGGACGCGCCAAAGTAGAGTGTCCACAATTGGTCAACAGCAACCCTGGACTATGGTTGGCAACTTCGCCCTGCATCGAACGAATCACACACAGATCATCGGCATGCTGAGCAACGTTGGTATACAGTTCGCTGATCGGCAATCCGCTTTGCCCGTAGCGTTCGAACTTGAATGGTGAACCAAAAATGTTGCCAGCCCGTTTCCTTTGAGTTGGCTGTAGCTGATTGAGAACGGAATCCGGAAGAGGTTGTCCGTCCAATCTCGTTAGCTCGGGCTTCGGATCAAACGTGTCCATCTGAGATGGACCGCCGTTCATGAATAAATGAATCACACGTTTGACACGAGCAGGGAAAGGTGGCTCTCTCAAACTGAGGGGGGATTCATCGGGTGATCGCGATACGGTTGCCGCCTTGGCATGACTTTGCGCCAGTCCGGCCAAGGCAAGAGTGCCCAGGCTGGTGGATTGCAATAGTTCGCGGCGCGACGTGCGTGGTTCAAATGGGGGCATGAATTCAATCGATGTATTGAAACTCGTTACTCATGATCAAGGCTTGTGCAATCAGTGGCCAAGGCGACAAAACGAATCGACCAGGTCTGGCTGGCTTCTTAAATCGGCTTTGATATTCCACCATGCGCAGGCTTCGCCCGATCTCATTGTGAACTGGGTCACGTCCCAGAACGGTCCGGAAAATATGTTCCACCCGCTGCTCATCTGTTTCACACTGCGCGAACGAGTAGCTTTCGACGATATGTTGTGCTTGGTCCACAACCACGGGAGAGTTCAATAAAAACAGAGCCTGGGGGGCAACAATGCTCTCACCGCGATTGGGCTGTGTTTGAATAGGAGCAGGGAAATCGAACGCACGTAACGTTGGGTCCAAGTTGAAGCGATTGATGAACCCATAGATTGCACGTCGGCGGGTGTAATTTTCGCCCCAGAGTTTCTCCGGCCTGCCTCGGACGCGGCTGTCCAGTTGACCAGAGACGGCAAGCATTCGATCGCGTATCGCTTCGATCGACATATGCTTGCGATTCGCTCGCCAAAGCAATCGGTTCTCGGGATCCGTCTCGGCCGCTGTATCGCGGTGCTGGCTCGATTGCTGATAGGTCTGTGAATGTACGATCGAACGAACCAAGTGTTTGATCGACCAGTCGTGCGTGACGAAATCATTTGTCAGCCAATCGAGCAGCTCAGGATGAGTTGGCGGGCTTCCTTGCAGTCCAAAGTCCGAAGGCGTGGCAACTAGGTAAGAACCCATCAGTTGGCCCCAGACGCGATTGACGAACACGCGAGCGGTGAGCGGGTTTTCGGTGGATGCAATTCGGTTCGCCAGGTCAAGTCGACCGCTGTTGGTCCTTGAAAAGTCTTGTAGGTCCGGATCCAAAATGGTCAGGAAACGCCGGGATACTTCGTCGCCCCGAGCTCGTGCGTCTCCACGAATGAATACGTACGCGGGCGGCTGCTTGGGCTTGTCGGTTACCAACATCGCACGCGCAGGTGCGCCAGGATGAAACGACAGGAGTTCCGCTAGCTCGGTCTCGCGGATCTTTTGTGAAACGGATCGATTGTTGCCCCGTGCTTTCTTGCCAGCCGCATCTTCGATCTTTTGCTCAATCTCTGCTCGTTTCACTTGATAGGCGTTCTGTTGCCGATCGGTCGGTGTGTAGCTGGTAAGGAGAGGTTGACGCTTTTCATCGAGCGCGTTGACCCGCGTGATCGAGGCAAAAACGGCTCGTAGTGAGTAGTAGTCGGTGGTTGGGATTGGCTCGAACTTGTGGTCGTGACAGCGCGCACATGCAACCGTCAGTCCCATCAAACCGCGTGTTGTCAAATCAATCCAGTCGTCCAACGCTTCGGCGGGCGCGCGGTTGGCGTGTGGACCAGCGGCTAAGAATCCGAGCGCCGCGGTCGGATCCGTCCCCGACGGATGGCCCATCAAGTCAGCGGCGATTTGCTCCTTGATGAATTCGTCATAGCGAAGGTCGCGATTGAACGCCTCGACAACGTAGTCGCGATAGGTAAACGCGAAGGGCATGTAGTGCGGGGTTTTTGTATCAGGACGGTAAGCATTGTCTGTGTCTCCGTAGCGGGCAACGTCTAGCCACATCCGGGCAATGTGTTGGCCATATTCCGGCGAATCGATCAGACGCTGGATCAACCGGTTTGTCGCCAAGTCGAAATCAACAGTTGCTTCGACCGCGAAGTCCTCAATCTGCTGGAAACTCGGAGGCAATCCAGTCAAGTCGCCATGCAAACGCCTGGCCAAAGTGCGTGGGTCGGTTCGTCGGGAGGGAGTGAGTTCGCTCTTGGCCAACTCTGCAAAGACGAACCGGTCGATCGGATCACGACTCCAAGCTCGGTGCGTGCTCGCCTTCACGCTCGGTGGAGGGACGGCTATCACTGGTTGAAAAGCCCAATGCGATTTTGCCTTGCCGAAGAGGAAACGTTGGTCACCTAACCTGGAGAACTCCGTTTCTCCCATGTCTTCCTCTGTGCCTTGGGCGCCCATTTCAATCCATTGC
>JBGCGI010000179.1:0-2575 GCA_045110715.1 Rubripirellula sp. | reverse complement strand
CAGTAAGGCGTTTAGCCAAAACAGATTGCGTCGATTCTCGAAAAAACTCACTGTCACGACATCTCGTGATTCCCATTATTTCGTGATGGTGGTCACGAACCTTCGTGAGACCGAGGCGTCAGATGCGCGCGTCTTGAATTCGGTCACGACGACGGGAACATCGATCTGGGGACTGGTGGTGTTCGTGCGTGCAGTTTCCTTCTCTCCTGTAAAGGGGGTAGCACTCAAGACCGCGAGGCTCGCGTCAGAAGGGCTGCTCAGCAATCGGTTCGTCGATCTCCACTCGACACGAACCCCTTTAGCAAGGTCTACCTTATGTGGTATGTGATGGCGCACCCGAGGCTAGCGCCTGCGGCTCACAAAAGAAGCACTCGAGATCGCCCCCTGAGCCGTAGGCGCTAGCTAGCCTCGGGTGTGCCACAGACTTCCAACAACCGCATCCTGGTTCGACTTGCTTTTTTTGCTTGTTCGATTGATCCAACGGGCTGCCGAGAACGGAGCTTGAAACTTGAAACAAGCTGCAAACTTGTTGGACTTCCGGCCGATTTTTAGGCAGCTTGATGTAGCTGCTCCAAAATTTCCAGCGCCGCAATGCGAAACTCCTCGTCAGCTTCTCCAAAAAACTCGGTCAGCGCACCGGGCGCATCGGGAACGATCGAATCAAGCGCCCATATCAGCGTTTCGGCATCGCTGTCGCGGCATTCCACAAGAGCCTGTCGTAATCGCTTCATCAGCATTGCCTGCGACGACTCGGCTGCCTCACCAAAGAATGTCAACGACCGGGCCGCGTTGAAAACGACTAAGCGTTCGCTGTCTTTCAAGGCATCCGTCAGGTCGGACACCAACGTTTCATCGTCGACACCAGCAAACGCTCCAATTGCACCAGCAGCCGCAATGCGAACCTCTTCGCCACCGTCACGCAATGCGTCGGCTAATTCCATAGCCGCGTTGCTTGATCGATCGGCAAGCGGCAATGTCGTTGCTGCCACTGCACGGACTTCCAATTCCTTGTGTCGAATGCAATCCGCCAGCAACTCCCCGGTAGCTTCCCCGCCAAGATTTTCACTTCGCTGTGCTCGTTCAGCCAACTCCCACATGGCAGAGATCTTTGCAGACGGGCTGCCCGCGCGAAGTTCTTCCTGTAGGCCATCGATCGATCGATCTCCACGACGCTGCTGAATTGACTCATGCGTTAGTGTCGTGTCTTGAGTCTTGGTGAGATACTTCAGGCCATCGTTCAAAGCGACCTGTGCATCCAGACTAAGTAAGTTCGACCAACTTGCATCGGCGCTTTGAACGTGCTGTCGTAAAGCCATTGCATACCCGAAGACGCGACCCGGAAGATAGGCTCGCTGACGCATGCCCCACCACGCAAAATGGTTCGCTTCTTTTTGAGGCGAACGCAGCGTGTTATTGGCGGAAAAGATTCCGAGACCGAAAAACGTCGGCAGCAAGTCGGTCGTCCAACCAATGTCGGCCAACTTCACATCACGGACGGCATCACTGTTCAAAGCGTAGTTGCCGATCTGCCATGCCAACACTGCGATCAATGATGATCGGTCGGCAAACTGCGATTCGTGAATCTTTACGACGCTTTGATTTGCACTGTCAAACTGACCGATCGCTTCGGGCGAAACGATATCGGAATGCAGTTGCAAACAGATGTTGCCAGTATCGATTTTCATCCACGAGCCGAGAAAGCCCAGCAACTCGTTGGCTTCATCCAAATTTGTGGCGGACGGAATTCGCTGGTCGTCCGGCAGCAACATTTCGGTTTCAGTTAAGCTCTCAATCCCCAGTTGCTCGGAAAACCAACGCAGCCGATGTTCCGTCCAGGCTTTTTCCCATGGACTCAGGGGCGGTTTTGCTTTGAAAAGTCCGAACATTTTGTCTCTCTGGCTTTCACTCGATCGGTTGCTCAAATCCACGATTGCCAGGAATCGTACACGTTTCTTAGTTGCCGAGTCCACCCATCGCTGTGACGTGGACGAATCCGGAGTGGACGCCTGCTGCTCCCCGAAATTGTCCGGCGGACTGAGCCCGCACGGTCCGCTGGATGTTACGGTCATCGCGACAGTCTGCGTCGGTTATTCGTTGATCAGGGCGCGTTTTCGAAGAATCGGCCTCTCGCGTCTGACAACAGGTGTTTTGCTCGATCCATCGGTCGCGATATCGACTATGATAGAGCGTCCCTCAATCACCCCGCCGCTGATCAAAAATGACGCTACACAAACCGCTGGACGTTGTTCGTTTTGCCGCTCAACTGATTTCGTGCGCGTTCTTTCTGGTTCTCACTCAGCAAGCGCTCGCTCAGCAAGACGTTGCCGAACCCGAACAGTCGACTGCCCTTGCTGCGTCCGAAGGGTTGTCTCCCTTTGCAGCGTTGCTCGAAAACTATTGCGTCGAGTGTCACAGTTCTGACGAATCCGCCGCTGCGTTGAATCTGGAAGACTTCGACACCAGCAAGATCCAGCAAAGCTTCGCGCATGACACCGGCATGTGGGAAAAGATCGCCCGCCGAGTGCGTGGTCGCCAGATGCCTCCGGCGAACGCCGAGTTGCGTCCGGACGAGCAC
>JBGCGI010000178.1:0-27694 GCA_045110715.1 Rubripirellula sp. | reverse complement strand
CTACCACGCCTGCAGCCCGGCTTCTATCGCATCAACGCGAGATTGGTTGGCACGAACTCGGAAACACTGAGCACAGAAACGACTGTCGCGGTGATCGACACACTTGTCGAGGGCCCCGCACATGGTTGCTTTGGATGGACGCTTCCCCAAGGGAACAGCGGCATTGGTGCGAAAGAACTCGCGAGATGGGCCGGATCCCTGGGTGTCGCTTGGATCAAATACCCGAGTTGGCTTGATCCCGCCGATACAGCCAAGGCTGAACAGACACTGGCAGTGTTCTCCAAGATGCAGGATGCTGGGATTCAGACGATCGGCATGCTGGATGTACCACCAGAGAATCAGATTGCAAAGTACGGTTTGCGTAGTCGCCGAGAACTTGTCGCCGCCCTGCTGTTCCGCGACCTACCAACTTGGCAGCCGATGCTTGAACCGGTCATGGAAATGCTGACGTTGAAGGTCCGCACCTGGCAACTCGGATCCGATCGGGACCACAGTTTTCTGGGCAGACCTCGTTTACGAGAGTCGATCACGCAGATTTCTTCGGGCCTGCAGGGTTTCGGCCAACCCCTTGAAGTGGCGATTTCATGGCCGTGGATGGAAGCCGAGTTACCCGACAGCCAGGCATCATGGCAAGCGGTCTGCCGCACAAGCGATCCTCCCCTGGGAGCCAAAGAACTTGACCAATACTTAACGCTCAGCCAGAAGGACGCGCGGTCAGACGGTCCTCGCACTTGGCTGCTTTTGGACCCAATTGATAAGAACCGATACGATCTGGAAACCAGAATTCGCGACTTAGTCCTTCGTATGGCCACCGTAAAAAGCCACCGAGTACAAGCTGCATTCGTTAGCGATCCACGTGATCCAGAGAACGGACTGCTTCGTAGCAACGGTCGGCCCGGCGAGTTGCTGCTGCCCTGGCGGACGACCTCACGAATGATCGGCAACCTTCGCAAAGTGGGTAAATTGCAGCTTCGAAGCGGAGCATCCAATGGTGTCTTCGTGGGCAACGACCGTGCAGTCGTGATGCTCTGGTCCTCGGTACCAACGGAAGAAAAAATCTACCTTGGCGACAACGTTCAAGCAGTCGACGTCTGGGGGCGAGTGACAAATCTTCCGATCGAGCCGGACCCGATCCAGCCGGGGCAACGGATTCGCATCGGTCGACTTCCGATCTTCATCGTCGGCGCCGATCCAAAGCTACTGGCGTTTCGGATGTCGGTCGACATCGAAAACAATCAACTGGACAGTCTGCTTGGCGAAGATCAGAACCTAACGGTGCAGTTCACCAACCCGACGCGAGATAGCCTCGTTGGTTCGATGCGACTCCGGTCTCCCCAAGCGTGGCGAGTCAGTTTGGCAAAACGCAATTGGGAAGCGTTGCCTGGTCGCACCGCGTCAGAAGACTTCAAGGTGGTGCTGAGTAATATCGCCAAGGTAGGCGAGTATGAGTTGCCAATTCAATTCGAAGTCGAAACGGTTCCACCCAAGTTGGTGACCGTCTACCGAAAAGTACAAGTCGGTCCCGATGGACTGGAACTGAAAGCCACCACACGTCTGCTTCCTGGTGGTGAGATTCGAGTGCAAATCGAATTCACCAACTTCAGTGACATCCCGCAATCATACGAATGCATGGTGTTTCCGCCCGCCGGCCGACAGTACAAACGTCGGTTCATGACGATTCCTCCCGGAGAGACCCTGCGACGGGACTACTATTGGCCCGATGGTGCGGAACTGATTGGAAAGAAAATGTTGTTGCGAGCGATCGAGCAGGACGGCCAACGTGTTCTGAATTATTCGATTGACGTCGTTCGCTAGCGTTTTCGAGACGCTGCAATCGACTACTGCAGCACTCCCCGAGCACGAAGCGCATCCAGTACGTCAGTCGCTTGCTCTGCAGGCGTTCGATCGTCGCCGCCACGCAGGTGAATCTCGGGACTGTCTGGCGACTCATAGGGATCGTCGATTCCAGTGAAATTCTTGATTTCGCCAGCACGAGCCTTCTTATAGAGCCCCTTCGGGTCACGTTGTTCACAAACTTCTAGCGGTGTGTCGACAAACACTTCGATGAAGTCACCCGACTGGCCTGCTTGTTCAACGATTCGTCGGACACGGTCGCGATCACGGCGATAGGGACTCACGAACGCTGTCAACGTGATCAGTCCAACGGACGCCATCAAGGATGCAACCGATCCGATCCTGCGAATGTTCTCTTCCCGATCGACTTCACCGAATCCCAATCCAAACCGCTCCGCAAACTCCTGCGTGTGCTCTTCGGCCAACTTGGGCGGCGGTGCACACAAACCATGACGAATGTTGTCGCCGTCTAGCATCGCCGTTGTCCGACCAAGCTCATTCAGTTGCCGATCCAACTCATTGGCAATCGTACTCTTGCCACAACCACTGAGTCCCGTGAACCAAACCACGACACCACGCTGGCCGAGACTCTTCTCACGATCAGCACGCGTCACGGTCTGCTCGTGCCAAACGATATCGGAGGGATCAGGAATCGGGGGTTGGGAGCCTTGGTCAGACATGTTCGATCGCGGATAAGTGTTCGTTGAAGTGCTACGAAGCTTGCTTTGCAAAACGGAAAAATCAGCCCTGCAACAGCTGGCGATCATACAATGCCGTCAGCGGACTTTGAATTGCCCCCCGGAACTCGAAAGTGTCCCCAAGGTTCTGACCGAATCCGAAAAGTTCCGGCCCAGCGATTTGCTGTCCGAAACACGTATCGAGCCCTGCAAATTCTCGATGTCAGCACCTGACTCGATCTCCACGCTATGATTCGTCCGTGCGAAATGCATCTGACTTTCGCAACCATTTCTCTTATTGACCCTTGGGGTTCACAAATGAAGAACATTCTTCTTTCTTCTCTGCTCGCGTTTGGCCTATGTATCGTCGGTTGCGACGAGTCCGATACCGTAGACGGTGTCGACGTACCTGATGTATCGGTCTCTGAAACCCTCACCGAGGGCGTCGAGGCGACCAAAGAAGGCTTGAAAGACGCAGCCGATACTGTCGCGGAGAAAACCGACGATGTCGTCGAAGCGACCAAAGAGAAAGGTGCCGAGCTCTTAGAGGCTGGTAAAGAAAAGGGCAAAGCAGCCGCCGAAACTCTTGGCGGAGCTGTAGAGGCCGGTCGCGAGAAAACGGCCGACGCATTGGAAGGCGCCGCCGAAGTGGTTCGGCCCGACAAGACCAAGTAATTGATCTGGGCAACATTTTGTCCCAATCGTTTTGCGAGCCCTGATGCGGCGTCTTCAACGTCCCTCAGGGCCTCTGGGGGACGTTGAGCCTGGCAAGGAGAGGACAATTCCATGCATTTCAAACGTGGCATTGCGTTTCCCCCTCTCCGACCGTCCCTCCCGCACAGCGAGCGTCAATCAAAAGACTGCACGCCCTAGCCGCCGGGATTTCTCGCAACATCTCGAGCAAGCGTGCTCTTGAATGCGTGATACAATGTCGGCATGAAATGCCTGCCTTTCTTCCTACCTTTCCTGGCTCTGCTGACTTCCTCGCAAGTAAGCTTCGGCCAATCAAATCATTTCACGGAACATGTCGCGCCGTTCCTGAATGCGCACTGCGCGGACTGCCACTCGGGTGCCGATGCGGAGGGTGGAATTGGGTTCGATCAGTACACCGATTCTGCGAATGTCCAAAAGGACTTCGAACTGTGGGAGCAAGTGGTGCGTCTCGTCCGCGAGCACCAGATGCCTCCGGCGGATCACACACAGCCGACCAATGATGAAGCGACAGCCTTTACCGCGGCCATCGAAGTCGAACTCTCTCAGTTTGATTGTGCTGCCGAAAAACATCCAGGCCGTGTCACGATCCGTCGTCTCAACAAAGCAGAATACAACAACACCATTCGCGACCTGACTGGCTTGAATCTAAACTTGGCCGATGGCTTTCCGTCCGATGACGTCGGTGAAGGCTTCGACAACATCGCAGACGTGCTGTCGTTGCCACCGATCCTGTTCGAGAAGTACATGGACGCGAGCTACGTGATCGCTCAAAGGGTCATGGAAGACGATGAAGCAAAGAAGCGAGTCTTCCCACACCAGGCGGATTCTGATGAAGAGCGTGTCGAAGCTGCACGGAAGAACGTCCGCGAGTTTGGTTCACGAGCTTTCCGAAGACCCTTGAAAACTTCCGAAGAGGAGCGTCTGTTTGGCATCATGCGTTCGGCTTGGCAGCAGGACAGTCAACCAGATGAGATCATGGAAACGGTGTTGGTCGCCATCCTCACGAGCCCACACTTCATTTTCCGTGTTGAGCGAGACGCCGATCAAGGCATTCGCAAGTTAGATGATTACGAATTGGCATCCAGGCTGTCGTACTTTCTCTGGAGCAGCATGCCCGATGAACGCCTGTTCGACGTGGCCAAGCGAGGTGAACTGAGACAGCCCGGCGTGCTGGAAGCAGAATCCAAACGCATGTTACTGGACCCCAAATCCAAGGCGCTCATTGACAACTTTGCTGGGCAATGGCTGCAGCTTCGCGATGTTTCCCGGTTGATGCCTGACCCAGACTTGTTCCCCAACTTTGATGGAGCTCTGCGTGCTGCGATGCGCAGGGAAACAGAACTCTTCTTCGCAACCATGATTCGCGAGGACCGCAGCGTCCTGGAGTTCCTGAACGCGGACTTCACCTACGTCAATCAACGCCTCGCAGATCACTACGGCATTGAGGGCGTCGATGGCAACGAGTTCCAACGCGTCTCATTGCGGCCTGGTCGCCGTGGCATACTCACCCACGCCAGTATCTTGATGTTGACGTCCAACCCGACTCGGACATCACCTGTAAAACGCGGAAAATGGATTTTGGATAACTTCCTGGCTGAACCGCCCCCACCGCCGCCCGCAGATGTCCCCGAGTTAGAAGAAGGCGGCGAAACGCTCGGATCCCTGCGTCAACAAATGGAACAACATCGCGAGAACGAGTCATGTGCGGTGTGCCATCGGACGATGGATGCCATCGGTTTTGGGCTTGAGAACTTTGATGCGATCGGATCTTGGCGTGAACAAGATGGCAAGCACAAGATCGACGCATCGGGGCAGTTGCCTGGCGGGCGGGCGTTCGACGGTGCAAGCGACCTGATGGGAATCCTTGTCGACGACAAGAAAGATCAATTCTGTAAGTGCTTAGCGACGAAATTATTGACATACGGGCTCGGCCGAGGACTGCATTCATACGATCGATGCACGGTCAAAGATGCGGTCACGAGCTTGCAAGAGAACGAATACCGATTCAGCGCACTGGTGACCGCAATCGTCACAAGTGCTCCTTTCACAATGCGAGAGGCAAAGGCAAACGAATGAGCATTCACACAAGTCGTCTATCACGACGAACCGTACTTCGAGGACTGGGAGTCTCTTTGGCGTTGCCATTCTTGGAGTCCACCGTTCCCAGAGTTGCGGCGTCACAATCCATGAGCGCCCCGCAGCGGATGGCCTTCATCTTCGTTCCCAACGGCGTGCACCTGCCTGATTGGACACCGCAGCGAGAAGGTTACCGATTCGACCTTCCTCACATTCTGCAGCCGTTGGCCTCCGTACAGGACGACCTGACGGTCATCAGTGGGCTCACCCATGACAAAGGCAGGGCAAACGACGATGGTGCTGGCGATCACGCTCGCAGCGCCTTGGTGTTCTTGACCGGAGCTCAGCCGCGTAAGACAGACGGATCCGACATTCGCTCGGGGGTATCCGTTGATCAAGTTGCCGCCAAGGCAGCCGGAAAAGCGACTCGATTCGCGTCGCTTGAACTCGGTTGCGAACCAGGTCGTGGAGCGGGAGGTTGTGACAGCGGCTACAGCTGTGCTTACTCGTCGAACATTTCTTGGTCTTCGGAGTCGACCCCGGTCGGAAAAGAGACCAATCCTCGATACGTATTCGAGCGTCTCTTTGGCGATGGCAAACCTCAACATGACAAGCACGCCGAACGCAGAGACGCGTTGAAACAAAGTGTTCTGGACTACATCTCAGAAGATGCCCGACGGTTGCAGTCCAAGCTTGGAACCAATGACCAGCGCAAGCTAGACGAATACCTCAATAGTGTTCGCGAAGTGGAACGACGGTTCCAAAGAGCGGATGACGAAATCAAGCTTTCCGTTGATGTGGACTATCCGATCCCGCGTGGCACTCCTGATGATTACGGCGAACACATTCGTCTGATGTGTGACATGATGGTCCTGGCATTTCAGACAGACCGAACACGAATCGCTTCCTTCATGTTTGCTGATGCGGGCAGCAATCGAAGCTATCGACACATCGATGTTCCAGACGGACACCACGACTTGTCGCACCACCGCGGCGACCAAAACAAGCACAAGAAAATTCGCGAGATCAACCGATTCCACGTCGCGCAACTGGCCTATTTCCTACAGAAGTTGAAATCAACGCCTGATGGCGAAAACGGGAACCTGCTCGACAATTCGATGGTGTGCTATGGAAGCGCGATCAGTGATGGCGATCGACACAACAACGAAAACCTGCCAATCGTCCTAGCAGGCCATGCAGGCGGATCAATCGATTCCGGACGACACGTTCGCGTCTCAGCGGAGACCCCGCTGTGCAACCTGTTCATGTCGATGCTCGATCGTTTTGGCACTCCGACTGATTTTGTCGGTGACAGCACCGGCCAAGTATCGGAGCTGCAGATTTGAGTAAGAATCGTTGGCACCGCAGATTGGCAATCAGCGCGATCCTGCTTACATCACCGTGCTGGGTGAACGCGGACGAACCGAATTCAAAGACGATCGCAGAACTGGTCGAACAGTTCCAAAGCGTTGATCGTGAAGTACGGCGTGACGCTGCTTACGAACTTGCTGCGCGCGGTACGGAAAGCACGTCCGCCATCAAAGCTCTGGCAAAAGGCCTACACGACGAGGACGATCAAGTCTGGATGCAGTCTGCGATGGCGATTGCAAAAATTGGCCCTCAAGCAGAGCACGCCATTCCCGATCTGATCGAAAATCTGAATCAGGATGGAGATCAAAAGCGTTACCGAACCGCATGGGTCATCGGACGAATCGGGACCAAAGCCGTCCCCGCTTTGAAGCAGGCTGCGAGTTCAGAGTCGTCCCGCGCACGAATGGCCGCCGTCGATACGATGGGCTGGATGAAGGACGATGCTCTGCAACTCCTGCCGATCCTGGCCGATGCCTTGCAAGACGAATCCGAAGACGTCCGTCAACAATCTGCCCGCTCGCTTGCTCGTCTCGGTGCGATCGCCACTGATGCTTTGAACGTCGCACTTCACAGCGACGACACGAATGTTCGCCGAATCGCCGCCCATGCGTTCGCGAAAATCGACCCGATCCCCTCCAATACCACCGAGCGACTGGTTCAGCTGATGAAGGACGCCGATCCGGGCGTGCGATCGGGCGGACTGATCGCTTTGTCGGTTTCTGATCTTCCCAGCGAACAAATCCGTCGCTTGATCATCGACTCCGTTGTGGACCCTGAACCTCAGGTAGGCAGTGCCGCGATCACTGCCATTCGCAAGCTGGGCAGCGGATCGGTCACGTTGCTCCCTGAACTGATGGAAGTGCTGAAGAATGGCGACGCGAAATCACGCGACTCCGCAGCCCTGGCAATCGGAACGATGGGCCCAGCCGGCGCACCGGCTCTGAGCGTTCTCATCAATGCCCTCAAGCTCCCCTGCGAAGGTGAGTCGGATCCAATCGCGGACTCAATCGGGCGGATTGGCGCCCCAGCGATTCCACCGCTCCTTGAAGCAGCATCGGACCCACAGCAGTCCTCTCAAAGGCTGGCCGCTGCTCTAGCAAAGGTCGGCCCACAGGCGATCCCAAAACTGATCGAGGCGTTACAGGGCGAAGCAGTCCACGCCCGGACCAGCGCAGCTCGTGCCTTAGGAGAAATGGCGACAACGCCACCAGCCGCGATTCCTTTGTTGACGCGATGCCTCGCCGACCCGTCAAGTGAACTACGTGCTGCAGCAGTGTTTGCGATTGGAAACTCGCGAAAGCTCGATTCGGATACGCTCGCGAAACTCCGTTCCTGCTGCGACGACACAAGCAGTTTCGTTCGGACAACAGCCATTGAATCGATGGTGCGGACAGCGAACAATCCCGAACAAATCACGTCGCAACTGACAAACGCATTGAAAGATGAGGATGCTGATGTTCGCTCCGCTGCGATCCAGGGCCTGACAAGTTTCAAGGTCGACTCCGCCGTTACAGAGATCGCGGCACTTCTTACGGACCAGGATTCAATGGTGCAGGTCGCGGCCGCAAAATCCGTCGGCGAGTTTGGCTCCAAGGCTTCACAGCACGCGTCGAAGGTGCTGGCGTTGTTCACCGATGACGATCCCGTGGTTCGCGATTCGGCTGCAGTCACGATCGGAAAACTGGGTCGAAACACACCGGAAGTCGCCCGTGAACTGGCGAACCTGCTGAAGGATGCAGAACCAGCTGTCATTCGCTCGGCACTCACTTCGGCAAAGGCTCTGGCAATCAAAGACGACCAACAAATCATCACGCATGCAACGGCTTTGGCTCACAGCGAGAATGTCGATGTGCGGGCAGCTGCCTTGGCGACCTTGGCCACGGTTCAACCGGACGCATCCAAGTCGGTCCCGCTGCTGACGGAAGCTCTTGAGGACGACGAGTGGGTTGTTCGACGTGAATCGGCCCAGTCTTTGGGCAAGATTGGCAGTGCTGCCAAGTCCGCTGTGCCGGCTTTGTTTGGCATGCTCAGCGGTGATGACAACGACAGCGACGTAGCCCGAGGTGCACTGCGAGAAATCGATGATGCCGACGCCAGCGCCCTTCCCGTCCTACTTGCTGGACTTGAGTCGGAGGATCGCCGACTTCGATACTACGCGATGTTCCTGATTGGAAAAGTTGGACACGATGCCCACGAAGCACTTCCGATTTTAAAACGGATGCTCGAGGAAACTGACAGCCGTCGATCCAAATCATCGATTGAACGAGCGATCAAAGCGATCGAGGGTGAAGATGAGGAGCCAGACGACTCTTAGGTGACAGAGCCCTCTGAGCGAGTGTTGCCTGATATGGCCACCACGTAACCAAAGGCCTTCAGGACGACCAAAGCACATGCGATCGTGACGGCCTGAGCGATTTGCAACGCCACAAAAAGCGACTGCAAGCCGGCGCTCGATACGACGGATTCAATGGCCAGGCTTTCAACCTTCCCAATCAACGGAAATGCGAATGCGATCAAGATCACGATCCAAACCCTCGGCTTTCCGAACGCAAGAATGATGCACAGCCACGAAGCAACGGCGCTGCAAGCGATCATGGCCGACATCACTTGAACCACCTCTTGCCAGCGGGCAGGCAGCTGGATGACTCCCGCGAAAGCCTTGATGGCGAAAAAAGCAAATGCTGCAAAGGTGGTGAACATGATCAACTTGCGAATGCTGAACTGGTACCGATCTTCCACTGACTTCCCACCGTTGCTGGTAGGTGGTTGAAGGCGGAACCCTTTCACTCGCAAGATGCCCAAGGGAACCGAGGCGAGAACGAAGTAACCGATCGGAAGCAAAATAAAAATTCCGTCGGCCGTCGATCCCCGAAGCGGAATCCACATGAACACCATCGCCAACGCGATGCAGGGAATACAGCTCAAAATCCGTAACGAGAACGTTCTGGTTCCCCACCCCATCCAAATGGCTGTAACGCTCGCCAATCCAAGCGACACGCCAAAGGTGCTTCCCAAAAGAAACTGAGGCGGTGGCCCAAAATCGGGAACAAGAGTGGCGAAGCCGACCGCAGCAATCAACAGCACCGCGGCAAAGAGTGCCACCGCGAGTATCCCCATTCCTTGTGAGCCCTGCTCGGCGGACGATTCATTCATGCTTCCATGATAACGTCCCACCGAACGCTCCTAGGTAAAGAAGCCGATCGGTGGACTCCCCGCGTTGTATTGATAGAACGAACCGATGTTCGGCAGAATGACTTCCAAGTTGGCCGCACTGTTGACACCGAACCACATCGCCAACTCAGCAGCCATTTCATCAACTGACGTGGTTGGAATCATGCGTCCCCGACCAAGATCCAAATTTCCGAAGACTGAATGAGACGCTTGGCCAGGTGCGACCGACTCAGGAAACTCTCCGTAGATCTTTCCACCATCGATCCCGCCGCCCATCACGATGTGGTTTCCACCCCAGGCGTGATCGGACCCTTGACCATTCGTGCCGAGTGTTCGAGCAAAGTCAGACGCGGTGAAAGTGACCACATCATCTTGGCAACCCAACTCGACCGTGGCGTCGTAGAACGACTTCAGCGCGCGGCTGACGCGTGGAAGATTCGTGTCTTGAGCAGGCAGCAGGTTGGTGTGATTGTCCCAACCACCAATGGTCACAAAGAAGACCTGACGCGTCTGCTGAAGCTGCGGTGCGGCCGCGATCACCTGAGCAATCTTCTCCATTTGCCGACTGAGGGTATCCCCTTGATCGAAAACCGTGGTCAGATTGACCGCGTTGACTTGGTTATTGAATTCAACAGCAGCATCGAGAGACAGACGATGGGTATCGGCAAAGGACTTGGCTAGCAGATCTGAATAGGTCTGTGCAAGCATGCTGTCCATTTGCTTTTTGAACATCCGGTTCTGCAAGTTGTTGGTTTGGTAATAGGAAACCTGCGTCGCGCCGCCAGTACCAATTGCATACGGAAAGACGTCTTGGCCAGACTGATAGATATTGGCACCGCTCAACGAGATATTCATCGAGACGGCGGGGTTCTGGTTCGTTCCCTGGAACAGATCCGATAGTCGCCCACCCCAACCAGTGATCTGACTACGCGTGTGGGGCGCGCCTGTCATCCAGTGGCGCTGAAGGTCTGCGTGCGAAAACAATCCCAAGGGAAGGTTCGACCGATTGTTGTATTCCGCCCTGGTTGTCGGTTCGACCAGCGAACCGATGTTGGCCATGAAGGCCAAGTTGCCATCGTTGTAGAGTTTGGCAACGCCTCCATTGAGCCCCTGATTTCCAGTCGCGTCGACCCCCATACCGGGATGCAAACCGAAACTGCGCCCCGAAAGATTGGTCGGATCATTGATGGCCAACAGGTCCGCTTCGGCGAGTGCCAAGCCACCTGTATTGGAGTTGGAGTTGCCGAGCATATCATCGACGCCACCACGAGCGGAGGCGTAGTCGTCATACTCGTTGGGGTTTGCCGCGGCAGCACTGTTCCGCGGGATGAGCATGTTGTAGGAGTCGTTGCCGCCGAGCAAGAACAGGCAAACCAGCGCTTTGTAATCCGTAGCACCCTGGTCTGCCATCACGGCTTTGGTGGCCTGCAAGTTCATCAAGGTCGACATGACTGAGACGTGAGTGCTCATCGCACCACAGCCCAAGGCGGCCGCCTTCAAGATAGATCGACGTTCTGTTTTATTGTTCGTTCGCGTTGATTTGGTCATGACAGGATCTCGAAAGATGGGATCGGTGATCAGAATTCGATAAGGAGATAAGAAACGCGAGGACGCAGCGAACTGCGTCCGCAAAATTGACTTGTGATCACTCTTCGATCGCACAGTCGGGAGACAAGATGACGCCTGAGAGCAGTTCTTCGAGTCGCGAAACATTCTGACTGGCAGCGGTGCTCTCGCTCGTGATCGCATCGCTCAGACTGACTTTTGTCTCTTCGGACATCGAACCATTGCAAAGCAACAAATCCCAGCGTCGCAACAACTCAGGAAGATTGGCGTTGTCCTTGGCCAACTCCAACTCCTCATCAAGATTGAAGCTGATGCGGCAAGTGCCGACTCGCATCCCGTACTGGACGTAGCGGAGTCGAGCGAAAACAGCAAAACGATTGACAAGCCGGTTGGCAGTCACAGCGTTCAACACCTGAAACTCAGGAGCAAACAGAGCTCCCGCAGGAATCCGCCGCGATGGATCGTATTCGGTCAACTCTCCAGGTGGCTGGTAGTCGGGAAGGTAATAGTTGAAGACGCTCGGAGCCCGGAAAGGAAGCTGCCCAATATCGCCCTGAATGCTCGTGGTCAGCATCATGTAGGGCTCACCTGTGTTGGGATCACTCTTGGGATAGTTGCTGGTCGGTCGCATGGCCCGAATCCAGGAAGTCACTCGCTGGATAGGTTCTCGCAAACGGCTGTGCTCGGTCCCTCTTGATACCACGTCCACTCGCAATGGAGCCTTGCGGCGGACCAAACGCTGGCCACGAATTGCTTCGGCATCCAACAGGATGGCTTTGACCACAGCCTTCATGTCACCACGCACGCCTTGACCGTTATCACGGAACTTTCGTGTCACTCGCCGCATGTAGGCTCGTGAAGGATTGGATTTGACCAAACGCTGAATCAACAAACGGCTGATGAAAGGAGCGACGTTGGGATGATTCGCAATCACATCCAAACCTTCGTTGACCTCTGCAGTCGCTGCGGCGTTGGTCAACGGTGTTGGCAGCGGAGCAAGAGTCACACCGAACAGTGTCTTGTTGTTGGGAGCATTGGGATCAACTTGGCCTGGATTGTTTGGGTCTTCAGCGTAGTTGAAGTTGTTGTCGTGCTCTTGCAAGTGCACCTGCATCGGATCGCCGTAATTCCGTCCCGTGTAGAAACTGGTGGATGTGTTATGGAACGAGCGGAAGCCCGTAAACAATCGTGCCAGCTCTTTGATTCCCTCGTTGTCATAGGTCGGAATCAGCTCGTTTTGTTCATTGAGTTTTTGGCGACCGTCTTGGCGGAGCTCATAGAGGCCAATCGAAAACAGCTGCATGATTTCGCGAGCATAGTTTTCATCGGGAAAGCGTCCGGCTCCAATGTTCGCTTTTCGGTTTCGCCAAGAACTGAGATAGGTGCCCATGTTCGGATGGAAGGTCACATCACCAAGCAAGTCCCGGTAATTTCCAGACGCGTGCTCAGCAAGCATGTCGTAGTAATCGCTCATGCCCAACGAATCTGCGATCGACGTCTCACCGCCGCCAACGCTTCTCGCATCGTCGTTGTTGAACGCCCCCCCCGAATCACTGATCACAAAAATTTGCGAAAGTGTCCAGGCGACTCTCTGTCGCAGTTGGTCCTCGCCTTTCAGTGCGATGTGCCACCAGGCTTGGTAACGATAGTTTTGAATTCCAACACTCTGTGTCGTAGTGGTCCGCCCGTCAGCAGCAATCATGTCGCGAGCGACTTGCTCGTGAGAAGACGCTGGCAGACTGAACTGATCATCAATCCATTCACCACAGGCGCGCCGAAAACCAACTTGACTGATTCGCCCAGCCAGTTCTTCAATCGATTCTTCGGTCGGACCGAAAGTCGCCTTGGACAAAAACTGTGCAGCTCGGATACGAGATCGTATCGCTTTCACCTCGCGAGAATTCGCAGCGGGAAATTCACCCGCATGCGTACTCACGTCTGCACTCGTTACACCGACCAAGACACCACAGACGAGGAAAGTTCTCGTCAGGCATGCAGACAAAAGACGCTTGATATGCATCACGCCAACCTGGTTTTGAAGAGAAGAAGAAAAGTTCCCGTGAGGGACATCAAACTGGAGAAGAATGATGTGGACACCTAGAGTGCCGAATCAAATGATAGCGGCTTCGAAGACCACGATCAAAGCCCTTTTGGGATATTATCCTCCCGCAGCCACTCCGTGGTGCAGTTCCACCCCCCCCTCCCTTTCCTGGCAGCAAACGGTCGATAGCGATCGTTTTCGGTGGCCTCAGTGATCCCTCAGGCAAGCCTCTTTCCGCCTCTGGCCCGCCGTCGCAAGATCACGCACAGATTGGTAGACAGGAGACCGCAAAAATCCATCGCGAAAACAACGCAGCGGAAACAAGGCAGCGGAAACCATCGAGAAAACAGGACACTCAACCAATCAGCGAACCCGAATCCCATCGCCCCAGGTAACAAACCCGAACCAGAGACAGCCCGATCGTTCTCGGTGGTCTCCGTGATCTGTAGCAAGCCTCTTCGCGCCGCTGGCCGTCCTGCCGAAAAGGGTTCGCCAACGGCAAAAGCTTACGACTAAGCGAACATGTTCAGGGCAGGTGCATCGCTGAAGTTCGGCAGGTTGGGCATCACATCCACCAACTGACTGGCTGGTACTCCGAACCAGGAGGCAATTTCAGAGACGTACTGGTCGACCGAAGTCGTTGGAATCAGACGACCACGTCCAACGTTGATCGTTTCACCGGTCGAATCGACTGGATTCACAAGCGAGGTTGGATAATCACCCAAGATTTGCCCGCCATTGATCGGACCGCCCATGATGATGTGATTTCCGCCCCACGCGTGATCTGATCCCTGCCCGTTGCTAGACAAAGTCCGTGAGAAGTCCGAAGCGGTGAAAGTCACCACATCGTTTGCCATATTCAGCTCTTCTGTTGCCTCATAGAAGGACGACAGTGCGCGACTGAGAACAGTCATGTTGCTGCTGTGGTCGGCGATCAAGTTGGCGTGGTTATCGAAACCTCCCAACTGGACGAAAAATACTTGGCGACGCTGCCCCAATGCTGTCCGAGCACCGATGACCTGAGCAACTTTCTTCAAACGTTGGCTGAGCCCATCGGTATCAAATGGTGTCGCCAACTGCACGACATTGACAACGTTGTTGAACTGGATCGCCGCATCGAGCGAGATTTTGTGGGTGTCTGCCAACGTCTGAGACATCAAGTTGCGATAGGTTTCGCCAAGCAGATCCGTTTGAATCTGGCTGAATGCTCGATAGCGAGCATTGTTGGTTGCCGACAAATCGGCGAAGTAATTGTTGATGGGTGTCGCGCCGTTGGTAGCGATGCTGTACGGGGTAACGTCGGAACCCGTTTGAAAGATGTTCACACCTGACAATGAAATGTTCATCGAAATCGAGGAAGGATCGTTGCAGTCGCGAACGATGTCGGCCATCTTTCCGCCCCAACCCTTCAGCTGGGCGCGATCCTGCGGCACACCTGACATCCAGTGTCGCTGCAAATCTGCGTGAGAAAACAAACCAAGTGGCAAATTGCTTTGTGCACGATAAGTCGTGTTCGACGTTGGCTGGACCAACGAGCCGATATTGGCAACAAAGGAAAGTCGATCACTATTGAACAGTCCATGCACCCCATTGCCGCTACTTGCACTGTTGGCGTCAGTCAGATCGGATTCGAGGTCGGGGTGCAGGCCGAACGTTCGTCCGGCGGGACCATTGATCGACAACAACTGGTTCTCGGGAA
This sequence comes from Rubripirellula sp., assembly GCA_045110715.1. Lineage (GTDB taxonomy): Bacteria > Planctomycetota > Planctomycetia > Pirellulales > Pirellulaceae > Rubripirellula. The sequence continues at coordinate 12,525 of JBGCGI010000178.1, read as the reverse complement.
TCGCGATGCCCCCATTGTTGACACCACCGCGAGCTGTGCTGTAGTCCGCATACTCGCCTCCGGTGGGAGCAAGCATGTTGAACGAGTCGTTCCCGCCGTTGAGAAAGACACAAACCAAAGTCTTGAAGTCGTTTGGATTGTTGCTTTCCGCCATCGCTCGAGAGGCCTGCAGACTCAAGAAAGTCGAGGCCATCGAAACGCTGCTCATTGCACCGCAACCAACCGCTGCTTTGATGACAGCACGACGCGAAGGGCGAATGGTAGAGGACTTGGAAATATGCATGAGTGGAGTCTCGGTGACGGTGTCTAACTTAGTTCTTGCTGTTACGGTCGAACGAATCGTTCGGCTCTACTCTTCAATCGCGCAGTCGGCGCTGGTCAGTATTCCGATCAAGGTTTCTTCCAAGCGAATCTCAGTGTGATAATCACTTTCACTTGGCGCGTGGGCTGCCATCGAATCAGTGATGATTTGCTTTGTTCTTTCGCTAAGCGATCCATTGCATAGCAATAGATCCAATCGACGCAGCAGTTCTGGCAGGTTCGCGGGATCACGCACCAGGTCGTACTCCGCATCCAAATCAAAGGTGATTGTGTTTCGAAGATCCACGCCGTTCGCGATGTAGAGCCCGGTGTAGACACTTCGATTTCGCATCCAGTTTTGGATTCGGTTGATGGTTCGGTTGGCAGTTACTGCCGTCACGATCTGGAACTCGGGTGCGAAGATGGCACCGTGCGGGTTTCGCCGCGAGGGCTGGAAACCGATCAAATCTCCAGGCGGCTGGAAGTCCGGAAGGTAGAAGTTGAACACACTTGGTGATCGGTACGGCGACTGCCCGAAATCTCCCTCAATGTTCCGCAGCATCATGTAACCATTGGGATAGTCACTGCTCGGATTCAGAGCACGGATCAAGGAAGTCACCCGGAGTACGGGTTCACGAAGGCGGGTGTACTCGGTGCCACGCGGACGAACCTCGACTCGCAGTGGGCTGCGTTTCCGCAAGAGGCGTTGCCCACGGGCTGCCTCGGGATCCAACAGAATCGCCTTCACAACAGCCTTCATGTCGCCACGCTGACCACTGCCGTTGTTCTTGAACTTCTTGGCCACGCGGCGAATGTAGCCACGTGATGGGTTGGACGTGGTCATCCGTTGGATCAGCAAACGGCTAATGAACGGGGCAGTGTTTTCGTGCTCGAACAAAACGTCCAGACCAGCTTCAATTTCGCTGATCACCTGAGCTTCTGTTGGGTTGGCGGGAATCGATGGCAAAGTCGTGCCAAACATTCGCTTATGTGCCGGAGCATTCGGCTCATCGGTGTAGTTCAAGTTGTTGTCGTGATCTGGCGCCCAAATCTCCATCGGAGCATTCAAGTTGATTTGGCCATAAATGTTCTGATTGTCGTTTTCGTACTTGAAACCAGTAAACAAACGAGCCAGCGTCTTGATCTCTTCGTTGTCGTAGCTCGGGATCAACTCACCTTCTAAGGTTCGCTTCAAACGCCCGTCTTGCTCAAGGTCATAGAGGCCGATCGAAAATAGCTGCATGATCTCACGCGCGTAGTTCTCGTCGGGGAATCGCTGGTTGGCCACATCCGCCTTGCGATTCCTGAGATGGCTCAGGTACGTGCCCATCACAGGAGAAAAAGTCATGTCCGAGAGTAAATCGCGATACTCTCCAAACGCGTTGTCGACCAAGACATCGTCGTAAAAATTGGTTGGCCCAAGCCAGGTTCCAAAACCAGAGAAATCCGCGTCGTTGGTGTTGAATCCGGAGCCCTGATCGCTGATCACGAACACCTGCGAAAGCGCCCAAGCAAACTTCTGGCGAAGTTGGTCGTCCGCTTGCAATGCGATATCCCACCATGCTTGAGCACGAACACGTGTGACGTTTCGACTCTCTGCTCGATGGTCGATTCCGTCGGTCGCGAAGATGTCAAGAATTCGTTGGCGGTGACTTGTCACCGGCTTGGCAAACTCGGCATCGATCCATTCATTGCAGGCTCGTCGATAACCCACTTGGGCAATTCGACTGCCCAAAGCATCGATGTCAGCTTCGGTGGGCCCAAAGGTTGCCTTGGACAAAAACTGGGCGGCGCGAATCTTGCCCTTGATTTGCTTGACCTCTTGAGAATTGCTAGCCTCGAATGTTCCAGCAACCAACGAGCTGGAAACAAACAGGGCCAGAGCCAAGAAAGTAAGACTTGAAAGTCGATTCCAGGTGCAGATCAAACGCATTGCGGTACCGATTGAGGTTGGCAACGAAAAGGAGGATGACAAAAGACGCCAAGTACGGGCTTCATTTCGCCTTTGGCCGTCAAACTAGCATAGAAGCAGTCATCGGAAAACGCAATGAACATTGGTCACCTTATCGCCCATTGAGCCTGTATTTTACGGGTCAATCTCCGCTCGGAGGGCCTTCAACCTCCGCCGGAGCCGGCCCTCTCCCCTCCGCAGAGCCGGTCGTCTCGCTTTGACTGCTGAAGAGGAAATCCGCAAATTCTTTGTTTTCGGCTCATCCCACCTAACCCGCAAAGTCGATACCAGGAGTGGAACGCGCTCGAAGTGCCCTATCACTGAGTCACCAGAGTTGGTTCTATCCCCTCCCAAGCCAAGCCCGACAACGAGATAGAAGTTCATGTCGAAGCACTCTCTTCGAGTATTTTCCAGCGTCGATCGCCGTGAACGCGAGTTGGACCGGATTACCGGTACCGCGGAACCGAAATCCGTGTCGATTCCGCTTAGCAAGGTCGTACCCTTGCTCTTAGAAGCTCAACGCAATGACTGTGCTTGGCTCGATGATTTTTCGGACGACTTAATCCGCATCGACGCCGACCTCTATGAAGTGCTGCTCGCTTACCAACAAGCACAGCAGCGAGCCGCCTGATTCATCACCACTACGTTCAAGATTTCACGTCAGAAAGAACAAAGGAACCACCATGCGTTCAATCGCTGTGATCAATCAAAAAGGCGGCGTCGGCAAGACAACCAGCTCCGTCAATCTCGCTGCGGCACTTTCGGAGAATGGAAAAAGGGTTTGCTTGATGGATCTTGATCCGCAGGCCCATGCCTCCTTGCACCTCGGCATCTCTGCCCTCGACGGCGAAGCCAGCATGTACGAAGTGCTGTGTGGTGACGCGTCTTTGGAGCAAGCACGTCGCACGGTGAGCGAAACGCTTTCGGTTGTGCCGTCCAACTTGGACTTGGCTGCCGCTGAGCTTGAACTCGCTGGCGAAGTGGGACGCGAAATGATCCTGCGTGACCGCATGGAAGACGACCAACAAGAATTCGATTACTTAGTCCTCGACTGCCCACCCAGTCTGGGCGTGCTGACGGTCAACGCTTTGGTTGCAGTCAGCGAGGTCTTTCTGCCACTGCAGCCTCACTTCCTGGCTTTGCATGGACTTAGCAAATTGCTCAGAACCATCGAACTGGTTTCAAGACGACTGAACAATCAACTGCAGCTGACAGGTGTGATGCTGTGCATGTACGATTCCAACACGCGACTAGCAGCGGAAGTCAGCAGCGACATCAGTGAGTTCTTCGATGCCTCACGTGAATCTCGATCGTTCTTCCGCAACGCTAAGTTCTTTGACACAAGAATTCGCCGGAACATTCGGTTGGCGGAAGCGCCCAGTTTTGGGAAATCCATTTTTCACTATGCACCGGACAGTAACGGAGCGATCGACTATCGATCCTTGTCCGACGAAGTGATCGCGCAGGAAGCCGTTCTATTGCAGCAACCGCAGCGAATGGCTGCTTAAGCCGAAGCGTTAGTATTCGTCTTCATCGTCGTCATGCAGATCGAATGTTTTCTCGGCGATCAATGCGCCGTCCATCTGCAAGCTCAATCGCCATGGCCCAAGTTTGTCGGCGATCGGTTCCCAAATCGTGTCGCCCAGATAGAAATCCCAGTCGTTTGACTTGACGTACACCGTCCCGTCAAACGGCGCCCGGCGCACGCCATCGGCATCCAGAATCCCCGGGTGATCGATGCAGAAATCAAGCTCCCGGTTCTTCGCGCCCTTGATGTTGACGACAAACCCAAACTCAACATCGATGCGAGCACGAACGCGGGTCGTGTACTCTTGGATTCGAGGCAGAGCTTTGGAATCAGAATCCCATCGGGTGTAGACACCGAAACTCTGCATTTTGATAAGTGGCTTTCGTTTTGCCATTGCTGATTCGTACTCGGATCGCTTGCGGTCTGGTTCGCAGCAGGCTACTCCGAACCGCTGGACGGACGATTCTCAGTGACAATCCTTTTCAGTTCAACCAGCGCCCGCACCCAAAGCATCCGAGACGCTGCAGGCGAACGGTTCAACTTCGCTGCGATCGATGCGTGGGACTCTTGCTGGAAATGTCGCAACTCAATCACGCGTCGATAGTCTTCCGAAAGTTTGTCGATGGCTTGCGCGACCAATAAGGCTAGCTCCGCATCAGCGACCTTCTCCTCGGGCGCGGGCTCTCGCCCTACGGCCAGCTCTTCGATGCGGAGACTCGTCCGGTTGATCGCATCGGCAAAGACCTTTTCGTTGCCCTCACCTCGTTTGACCGCCAGCATTCCCCGCCGCTGCTGCAACACGACACGTCGCAAGATCACTCGCAGCCATGCCAATCGCTGCCCATGAGTCTGGCCTTGAAATCCCGCGTCGGCTCGCCAAGCGTCCAACAACGTCTGTTGCACGAGGTCCGATGGATCCACTTTGCCTCGCAAATCCACAGGAATTTCCTGCTTTGCGATTCGTAGCAACCACGGACGAAGCGGACCAATCGACCAACTCGCACGCAGACTCTCTTCGGGATCCGAACTCGGCTCGGTCATACAACTTCGCTCACGCCAGCAGTTTCATGAACTCTCGCATCCAAGCGGGATGCGCTGGCCAGGCGGGGGCAGTGACCAAGTTTCCATCGACGTGGGCCGAGTCCATCGTCGCGGCCGGCTCCACATAGCTACCACCGCCTGCTGTGACCTCAGGACTGACTGCCGGATAGCAGCTGCATGCTCGATCAGTCAAAACGCCTGCCGCTGCCAGGATCTGCGGACCATGACAAATTGCGGCAATCGGCTTCTTGGTTTCGGAAAAATGCCGAACGATCTCGAGCACTCGTTGATTCAACCGCAAGTACTCTGGCGCCCGACCTCCCGGAATCACGAACGCATCGTAGCTCGCCGGATCGATCGCTGAAAAGTCCGCGGTGATGGCAAAGCGATGACCGGGCTTCTCGCTGTAAGTCTGATCGCCCTCGAAATCATGAATCGCAGTCGCCACCGAGTCACCTGCGACTTTGTCCGGGCAAACCGTATCCACTTCGTGCTCTGCGCACAACAGAATCTGATAGGGAACCATCGCTTCGTAGTCTTCTACGAAGTCACCCACCAACATCAAAATTTTGCTCATGATCCTTGCTCCTTGTTCAAGCTTTCAAGCTACGCATGATAACGAAACATTGCCCGACAGGGGTTGCGATGGAACGATCGCAACGAAAAACGACTGCGTGTCAAACACGCAGCCGCTTCGCATTTCAGCTTGATGAAGTTGCGTTAACTCACCGCCATGGCGATTTCACGAGACTTGCGCGACATCAGTTGATTTGCTTGATCATCGCTGACGAATTCTTCCGCCTTCGGATCCCACTTCAACTCGCGTCCCAACATCAGCACGATGTTGCAAAGATGACAGGAGGTCATCGTGCGGTGGTGCGACCAAACATCAGAAATTGGCTTTCCACCATCCTCGATGCACTCGAAGAAGTTCTTCATGTGGTTCCCTGGCTTCTTGCCTTTGCACAACTTGATGATGTCCGCGTCCAGTTGCTCACGATCGGCGTCAGTCAACGCGTCCACAGGCTTGCCTTCCAGCTTGCCACGGTTGACAAAGATGCGGCCCTTTTCACCTTCAAACAGGATCCCGTTGCCGAAATCCACGTTATCGCTTTCACGCTTGTAGTGATGATTGACGTTTAGCACCGAACCGTTGCCAAAGGTCAAATCGATGTGGAACTCAGTGGCCGTGTTGTAGCCATTGGGCAACGATGCCTGACCGTCCAGGTACGCATTCCAATTGAAATCGGAGGGAACAATCTTGGGGAACTTGCCCACACCGGCAATCTTGACTGGACCATCTTCGCCTGGCGCGAGCGCCCACTGCGCGATATCGATGTGATGGGCTCCCCAATCCGTCATCTTTCCGCCTGAGTAATCAAAGTACCAGCGGAACATTCGCCGACGCTGCTCGCAGTACTCGGCTTCCTGGGCTGGCCCAACCCACATGTCCCAGTCCAAACCTTCAGGGGCGGCTGTGCTTTCGAACGGCCCTTCGTCAGGAGCGCCGCCGATGGCGACATGCGCGTTGACCTTCTTGCCAAGACGACCACTCTGCACGATCGCGATCGCCATCAAGAAGAGGTTCTTGGTACTGCGCTGCTGCGTGCCGACTTGAAAGACTTTGCCAGTCTCTTCGACCACCTTACGGATCTGTTTGCCTTCATCGATGGTCAACGTCAACGGCTTTTCGCAATAGACGTGAGCACCACTGCGAAGCGCGGCAATCGCGATCGGCACGTGCCAATGGTCAGGCGTTCCGATTGTGACAACATCGGGCTTCTCTTTTTCAAGCATCTCCCGGTAGTCGGTGTACATATTCAGCTTGTTGCCGAAGTCTTCATTGAACTCCTTGTTGTGAAGTTCATCGACATCGCAAACTGCGATCATGTTGGCGAACTTGGCTGCGCCGCGTGCAATGCTGCCACCGCGGTTGTAACGCCCGCGACTGCCGCCCACTCCTATCGAAGCCAATCGAAGCTTTTTTGAACTGTCTTCTTGAGCAACTGCAGTCTGTGCTACAGCGAGTGCGGACGTTGCCGCAGCGGTGGCCTTCAGAAAGCCACGACGTGATGAACCCATGATGGACTCCAGTAGAAAGGGCGGGGTAAGGGATCGAAGATGATACACCAACCGCCGCACCAATGTCTCTACGGGGCCAGCGGCAGCGGCGATTCACACAGTCGCATCCAGCAGGCTTCCAAATCAGCCTCCTTGGGAAGACTCGAGTCGCGGCTGATTTTGATCCAGGGCCGTGCCTTGCGAATCACTCCCTTCTCCAAGAAATCGCCGAACAAACGCAGGCGAAGTGCCATGTCCGAGGAATGATTGGTGGTGAAGGGACTGTCGTGGGGACCAAGTAGAACGCTGGTCGAGTACTTCGGATTCTTGGCCAAGGAAATCGGTGCGGAACCAGCCCCCGCGACTTCATCGCCTCCGTACTGATCGGTGGGAACGAACGAATCAATGTCCTGACACAAGACTTCGACATCCAATTTGGGATGCAAATCCAACAAGTCGGTTTGCAAGGAGATCGTCACTTCCAACACGATCGAATCCGCCTCGGTTTCGATCGCCTCAAAAGCCAACCGCAATGCATACGAACTGTCATCCTGGGGATAGTTCACGTGCCATTGGTTACCACGAACATATTGCTCTGCCGCAGCGGGGAGCTTGTGTTCATCAACAGGCAAGAACGACACGTAGCGAGACTTCGCAGCGAAACCATCTGCGGAACCGACAACACCGATCCCAGCGTCACCACCTCGCGCGTCGATGTACCAAGCGGAGTCATCCTGCTTCCAAACGGCAAGGCCAAGTTGGTCAGTCGTCCACATCGCAATCTCCAGTTCGAAAGCTCGCTCGCTTCCGGTTCTTACCTAGGACTTGTATTCGGCGCTGAAAAACTCTTTGCTCTTTTCAACGTCCGGATTGATCGTTCGACTGCCTTCTTGCCAGTTCGCTGGGCAGACTTCGCCGTTCTTCTCGAAGTACTGCAACGCTTGAACCATTCGCATCGCTTCATCCACGCTGCGTCCAAGTGGCAAATCGTTGACAACCTGATGCCGGACCACGCCATCTTGGTCAATCAAGAACAAGCCACGAAGCGCGACGCCACCATCGAGCAAGACGTCGTAGTCGCGTGAAATCTGCTTGTTCAAATCAGCGATCAATGGATACGCGGTTTTGCCAATACCACCTTGATCGCGTGGTGTGTTGGTCCACGCCAAGTGAGTGAAATGGCTGTCAATGGAAACCCCTAGCAACTGAACGCCCAACTTCTCGAACTCGGCCGCTGCATCACTGAACGCGATGATCTCGGTTGGGCACACGAACGTAAAATCGAGCGGCCAAAAGAACAGAACAACGAACTTGCCTTTGTAGTCGCTCAAAGAAATCTCTTTGAACTGGCCATCGGGCATGACCGCTTGAGCTTTGAAATCGGGAGCTTGCTGCGTTACCAAAACACTCATCGTGAACTCTACACTTTCTTATCTTCAGGAGAATGCGTCATTTCCAGGCGACTTTCACCGGGACGACCAATCAACACTATCGAAAGTCACCGGCGTTTGGGCAACCCGGCGACGCGAATCAGGCGGATGCCCCACACCGATTCACTCAACGCGTTGGGCTGGATCAATCCGTTTTCCTTGCCAATAGAAACCGTCTGCACGCTTCTCCAGGATCCGATTGGCACTTCCGGGCGCCAAAGGCTGCTCATGCTTGGGAAGCCAGGCAGCCAATCGATCCGCGACCGCACGATGACTGGACTTGAAATTGGCCTCATACAAGAGATTCGTGACCTCGAATTCATCGGCGATTCGGTCGTACAACTCTTCGCTGCCGTCGGCATAACGGATGTATCGCCAACGTTGATCGCAAACCGAATGATTGCCAGCGTTGTGAGTACAAATCGCTGGACGCTCGCGACTGGTAGCCGGATCCTTGATTTGTGGCAGCAAGCTCAAGCCTTCCAAACCCTCCGCTTCCGGCGTCTCAACGATTTCGGACAGTGTTGGATAGATGTCCAGCAATTCGACCGGCTCACTGCAATTCTTGCCTTGAGGAATTCCAGGGCCGGCGAAGATCAGAGGCACGCGAGTGGAGTTGCGCCAAAGCGAATTTTTTCCCGAGATTGCCTTCTCGCCCAGGTGATACCCATGATCGCTCCACAGCACGACGATGGTGTTGTCCCGAGACGGGGACTTATCAATCGCATCCAAAACTCGCCCCACCTGACTGTCAACAAAACTGATGCAAGCCAAATACGACTGAACCAAAGGACGAGTTTGCTTGTTCGCATCGAGCCAACTCGTTCGCGGCTCAGGAAGATCCCAATGAATGTTCCATGAAAAATCGGGAACGTCATCCCGGTCCCCCTCGATGATCGGCGGCATCATCAGACTCTCGTCGGGATACATGTCAAACCACTTCTGAGTGGCGTAGCAGGGAACATGCGGAAGGAAAAATCCGACCGACAGAAAATACGGTTTGTCATCCGACAAAGTCTCGATCTGATCCACTGCCCAAGAGGCGACCTGCCAGTCCCCTTTGTCTTCGTCCCGGTGCGGGAAGGTCCCCCAATCCATCAAGGGGTGATTTCCACCTGGAGTCGGCGGAATCAATTTCTGTTTCGGCTTCACGCCGACGCTGGAGTTTGGTCCCCAAACGTCAGCCTCGAGCTTGGCTCCCTTACGTCGCCCGTTTCCACCGTGATAGATCTTGCCGCCAATCAAAGTCCGATAGCCCTGTTGATGAAAGTGCTGCGGCATCGTCACCACGTTTTGAAACTCCGGCACAGTGCGGATCCACGGTGACAGCCCGTAGACTCCGGTCGTGGTGGGACGGCGCCCCGTCATCAGCGACGTGCGACTGGGATTGCACAGCGGGGCTTGGCAATGAGCATTGGTGAATGTCAGCCCGCGTTCGGCGAGTCGCTTCATTGCTGGCGTTTTGACCTGGGGGTGCCCGCCCAGCGGTTCAACCCAATCATTCAAATCGTCGATCGCAATCATGACGATATTGGGTTTGTCGATTGCGAAGGCAAAGCTGCCAACCGAACAGACCAGTACGACAAAGAACGGCAGGACTCGGATCATCACGTTTGTAGCTCCAGGAACATGTATCGAAGGCCCAGCATTCTAACGCAACTCACACCGAGCATGCGGTATCGCCGCTTGAACCTAGATCAGCGAGGAATCGATCGATTTCTTCGTCCGTGGTCGACCAAGAGCACATCAGCCGCGAAGCGGTTCCACCGATGAAGTCATAAAAGCTCCATCCGGCTGCTCGTAAGCGAGCTGACATCTGATCAGGAAAGTCAACAAAAACCGCGTTGGACTCGATCGGCGCCAAAATTTTCACGCCGTTGACCTGCCCCAATCCAGCAGCCAACTTTTGAGCCATCGCATTGGCGTGCTCCGCGTTGCTCAACCAAGCCCCTGAAGACAACAAGCCAACCCAAGGTGCAGCCAAGAAACGCATCTTGGAGGCCAGTTGCCCGGACTGCTTGCAGCGATACTCAAACTCGGCTGACAACTCACGATCGAAGAACACCACGCAATCGCCGACGGCCATGCCGTTCTTGGTGCCGCCAAAACAGAGCACATCGACGCCTCGCTTCCATGTCATCTCTTTCGGCGCGATCCCCAACGTCGCTACCGCATTGGCAAACCGAGCCCCGTCCATGTGCAGGTTCAGCCCGAATCGACGGACGGTCTCGTGCACTTGATCGAGCGCCTTCTCATCGTAGACCGTCCCCAACTCGGTCGACTGCGTGATGCTAAGCACTTTGGTTTTGGGAAAGTGCACATCAGAGCGACGCCCGACCACTTCCGCGACCGCCCCGGTATCCACACAACCACGCTCACCGGGCACGAGCAGCAACTTCGTTCCGTTGGAAAAAAACTCGGGACCGCCACATTCATCGGTTTCCACGTGCGCCCACTCGTGAGCAATCACACTGTGGTACGACTGACAAAGGGAGGCGAGTGCAAGCGAGTTCGCAGCCGTACCATTGAAAGTGAAGAACACATCGCAGTTCACTTCAAAGATGTCTCTGAGCAGATCGGCTGCCTGATGAGTCCACTTGTCTTCACCATACGGAGCCGCACTCCCCGCATTCGCTTCGACCATTGCATCCAATGCTTCGGGACACATTCCCGAGGTGTTGTCGCTTGCAAACTGGCATCCAGGTTCAATGGGCATCAGATTCCTTTGTCGGCAAATGCTGCTCGAGGTAATCGGTCATCAACTGCCGCAAGTGCCGCGTTGTATTCTTCCGCTCACGAATCGAATGCGTGCGATTCGGGTACGACATCATTTGAAACTGCTTGTTGTTGGCAATCAGTTCGTCGATCAACAATTCGGTGGTTTGGTAATGGCAGTTGTCGTCGCCTGTCCCATGAATCAAAAGCAAGTTGCCTTCCAACTGCTTTGCAAAATTGATCGCCGAGCCCTCACGAAAACCTTCCACGTTCAACTCAGGCAAACTCATGTACCTCTCTTGATAGATCGTGTCATAGTACCGTTGGTTTGGAACGGGCGCGACCGCGATTGCAGTGGAATACAGTTTGGGATACTTGAAGACAGCGTGAAGACTAGATGAACCGCCGCCACTCCATCCCCAAATGCCAACTCGATTTGGATCCAAGTAGCTTCGCTCCTTGAGTACCGCCTCAACCGCTCGCGCTTGATCTTGGGGTGGAATGATTCCAATCTTCTTATAGATGCTCTTTCGCCAAGCCCGACCTCGCGGCGCCTTGGTGCCCCGGTTGTCGAAACTCATCACAACGTACCCGCGCTCCGCCAACATGCGGTGCCACAAAGACGACTTCGCGCCCCAACGATTCACGACCGTTGACCCAGCCGGCTCGCCATAAACGTAGACCAGCAGGGGATGCCGCTTGCTCAGATCCAGGTTTTTCGCCCGCATGCACCATGCGTCCAATTCCACCCCCTCCCCGATATCGACTCGAAAAAATTCGGTCTCGACCGGATCAAGCTTCTTCAATTTTTGCTCCAGTTCCTCATTCGACAACAGCACTCGGGCGTCCCGCCGTTCCTTTAGCTTCATCATCTCGACCACAGGCGGTTGATCAGCAGTTGAGTGCGAATGAACGGCCCACTGGCCATCGTCCGAGACCATGTACGAGTGGGTGCCGGGGCTATCCTCCCGAGTCAGTTGCTGCAAACCCGAACCATCCAGGCGAACCTGAAACAACTTTCGCTGCGTCGGGGAACCAGGCGATGCGATGAAGTAAGCCAGCTGGTCCTGTTCGTTGACGTGCAAGAGCTGGATCACATCGAAATCGCCCTTGGTGATCTGCCGAAGCTCCCCATCCAAAGTCGCAATGTAAAGATGCCGCCAACCGCTGCGTTCACTGAGCCATGTGAATTCACCGCCTTCGTTGATCCAATTCAGTTCGTCGTGAACGTCGACCCACGCATCGTCGCTCTCAGTCAACACATCGGAAACAACGCCACTGCGGAAGTCTGCCAGAAACAATCGATTCGCATTTTGAAGTCGGTTCAGCTGTTGGATCAGGATTCGCGGATCAGAATCTTCGGGACTCTTGACAGGTAGAAAATGCAGGCGTGGCACGTAGTGCTGCTGCGGATCGCCCGGCAGATCAATCCAACGGGTTTGCTCGCTCTCGCCTTCGATCACACCGATTCGAACGGTCGGGTTGCGTTGAGCGACCTT
>JBGCGI010000177.1:0-2640 GCA_045110715.1 Rubripirellula sp. | reverse complement strand
CAGTTGCTGCAGTCGCAACGAAAAGTTTAGGTCGCTGGTGGGAAAATCTGTCCGCCACCCCCCGCCGCGACGATAGCCGTGATTCGAGTCGTAGCGAATACGCGCGAAGGTGAACACATCGTCAGCGAACTTTTCATCGTTCGTCCACTCGGGAACGCCCTGGCGGTCACTAATGTCCGTACTGTCGTAACCACGCCAACGACTGCGTTGTCCCCAAACGGCCCCTGCGACCAAGACCAAGCAAACACCCGTCAGCAGTTTCATCACGCGAGAGTTCAAAATCATTTCGTTCGGCTCGACGAGGTCTTTTCGGGATTGGTTTTTTGAGACTCGGTTTCGTCAGACTCGGTTTCGTCAGAATGGTCTTTGTCTGCTTCGGTGATTTCTAGCAGCAACCGATGCGCGTCACGGTAGCGTGGCGCTTCATCCAACGCCCGCAAGACATGATGCTTGGCCATTGCCAACTGCGATAGTTGTTTTAAGGCTGATGCCATGCGGTAATCAATCGCGGCCGGATCGACGGGGTCCATTTGAGCCATCGCGGACATGGCGGCAACCACATCCTGCGGCTTGTTCAACTGCTCTGCAGACTCGGCCACCGCCAGTTGCCCCTCGGCAAGCATCGGATTGATCGATGTGATTTTCTGGGCGTAAGCGGCAACCGACTCCCAGTTTTCATCCTGGCGATTCAACTCGATCAGACGACGAAGTGCAGACAAGCAGTCACTTGAATTTGCAACCACGTACACCAGTGACTCTCGCTCGGCAGCAGTGTCCTCCAATTTGCGATAGACCGACGCAAGCAACTCCATTGGGCCACCTTGCCGCCCCGTCATCGTCTTCAAGTCACGCAATTTTTCCAGCGAGACTTTTGCCTGCTCGTACTGACGCATCGAAATCTGTGCATTGGCCAGCGACAACAAGCCCCAGTAGTTTTCGGGATGCTCTGCGACCCAAGCCTTCAACTCCGCAGCAGACGGTTTCTCAGGAAGTTCTTCTTTGGACCAGTCCGCCTCCGCCCCGAAACTCTCCGCATGTTTCTTGGCGTAGTCCGCAAACTGCGCGTCCAATTTCTCGAGCGACCCCACGCTTCGCACCAATGCGTCGCTGATCAGCAGGCCATCACCCAAGTCTTCCAGAATCTTTTTCAACGCGTCGATCCCATGTCGCTCGACGAGGAATTCGATCACCAACGAGGACTGGTAATACGCGAACTGCAAATGCATCGGCGAAGCCGGGTTCAAGAACGCGGCGCTCAAATCGCTCACTGGAGTCAAGTTTTCATCCAACAACATCTCGCGATAAGCCGGCGTCATCGACTCACCCCAAGAAGCATCTCGATTGCGTTCTTCATAGACCGAAATCCCTTCGCTCAACCAGCGCGGCATGCGGTTCTTCGTTTTTTCCAACGTGACCACGTGACAGAACTCATGCCACAACACGCTTCGCCAATTGGAAGGATTCTCGCCTTGGGAAGCCGGGCTATTGGCCGTGATCACGCGTCCGAAGCAAACACCAAGAAAGCCTGCACCACCGGGAAGTCCGAACGTGCGGATGGCAAAATCTTTCTGCTCCGGAAAAATCTCGACCACGATTGGTTCGCGTGGTTGCGAATCGTATTTTTCGCACAGAACCTGTTTGGCTTCCAACAACAAATCCAGCACTTGGTCGCCATAAATTGCCGCCTCGCGTTTCTCCATGCGAACGTGAATGCCATCGCGCTCCAAACCGACAAACTCGGCAACACGGTCATGCAACGTCGCCAGATTGTGCGCGACCACGTTGTATTGATCTTGATCTGCGACATGCTCGGCCAATTTCCAACCGACTTCGTCATTGCCAAGACGCAACAGATCCTGGGCAAGTTGAAAGTTCGCTGCGGCGTGTTGGGAATCGATTTCAATCGCTTTCCGTTGATAGTCGGCGCCTTCCTGGAAGCGATACTTCTGAGAGAGTTTTTTGCCGATCAGATGATCCACTGCAGGATTGTCTTTCCAGGTGCTCAGCGCCGTATCGCGCAACCTGGCTTCTTTTTCGTAATCGCCATCCAAGTGCGCCATCACAGCCAGCAACGCAAAAGCTTCTTGCTCCAAGGGGTTGATCGCAAGAACTTTCTGAATCTTGGCACGAGCTGCCTCGTACTGCTCACGATCAATCGCAGCGTCGGCTTGAAACAACAAGCTGGGGACGTGATTGGGATTCAATTCAATCGCGTTTTGCAAAGCAGCGTTGGCCTTTTCAGAATCACTCGACTCCCAGGCCCGTGCCATCAGGTAGGGAACACGGGGATCCGTTTGATTGAACTTGGCCACCGCGTTCAAGGTTTCCGCGGCAACTTTGAAGTCACCTTTTTGAAGCGCCAATTCAGCCGTGGCGATGTGAGCTTCCAAGTGTTCGGGGTCCGCTTCGACAACTCTGTCGTAAAACAGAGTCAGTACCTTCCGAGCATCCTCGCCACGCAACACAAAATAGCGGCCTGCTGCAACAACGTTGTCCCGACTGGCAAATCGCGTGGGCGAACTTTGCAGCCGACGCAGGATCTGTGCTTTGTTCTCGGCCTCCTGCTCGCTGGCTTCGTTCAGTGGCTGCACACGCCGACCCTGAATACGAAGGGTCAAGCGTGTGCGTTAGCGTTTGATT
>JBGCGI010000176.1:0-3675 GCA_045110715.1 Rubripirellula sp. | reverse complement strand
GCTGCCAGGATGATACACCCTTGAGAGTCCACTTTTTGCAGTGTCTAATGCTCGGCTGAGTTATTTGACCCCACGGCCAAAACGGCTCCTGAACCTTTTCGTAGCTTCAAAACAATCCGTTAGCGAATACTTCATCTGCTGCCTTTCGCTTGTCATCCTCGTCGGTCGCTGATTCAAGCTGGTCGAGAACGGATGCGTTTTGTTGTTGAGCTAGGTAGTTGATAATCTGCAATGCATCCAACGCCGATGTTTGTCCGTCTGCGTTGACATCGGTGGCCAAATTCAGAACCGTTGAAACGGACTCACCTTCAGCTGTCGTCAAACTATTGATCGCATTAATAACCCGCAGTGCGTCGCTTGCAGTGATCTGGTTATCGCGATTGACATCCAGTCTTGCCAAAGCATCAGCGGGTGCAAAGTCGACGACTTGTCGCACATTGACGGTCGGTACAATGGTGCGACTGGACGAACTCAAGCTGAACGTCGTTGACAGCCCGCGTCCTTGCAGTCCACCGTTGCTGGATTGATAGACTTCCGCAACGATCAATTCGTCTATTTGGTCACCATTGAAATCACCAAATCCGATGTCTGCGGGTGAAAGAGCGTTGTCGGTTTCTCGCGATAGTGTGAGGTTTCCTGTTCCATCGCCCAGCAGAAAGCTTATCGTTCCGGACCCAAATCCGGTCACGACAACATCGAGCAATCCGTCGCGGTTCAAGTCACCTACTTCGAACTTTCTACTTCGCTCGTTCAAAGACACTTCAGCGATTTGCAACATCTGGCCCGAGCTCAGATCGAACTGAAAAACCGCAAGCGTTTGTGGCCCCAGCACGATCAGTTCATCTCGATCGATGCCATCCAAGTTGGCGGCACCCACGGCGGCGAGTTCAAAGAATGAATCGAGTTTGTCGTCGGCAAAAAATGTTCCGTTGTCTTCACCAAAATGCACTCTGAATGAACCTGGAATGCTTGGTCCAGTCGCAGGATTCTTGATTCCATGATCGGCAGTCACGATGTCTCGCAAACCATCACCATCGAAGTCACCGGTCGCTACACCGATTGGAATGTTTCCGGTATCCAGAACAGTTGGGCCAGAACTACCAGACAACATCAATTGAAAATCAGACGATCGATAATTTGCGGAGACCAAATCGGGAACTCCGTCGTCGTTGAAATCATCGATCGCAACATCAATAGGTCCATCGCCCATCGCGATCGGCTGCGCCACACCATTCTCAATCAGGAAAACCGAACCCGTTGATGGCTCCCCAGAAGCACTGGTGGATCGTCCACCGATAGCTGCGACAGCGGCGACGTCGGGCAACCCAGATCGATGCCAAACGGCGATCGATTGAGGCCGATCACCCAATTCAATATTGCCGTCTAGAGCAAGACTTTCGCCATTGTT
The DNA here is from genome assembly GCA_045110715.1 of Rubripirellula sp. Lineage (GTDB taxonomy): Bacteria > Planctomycetota > Planctomycetia > Pirellulales > Pirellulaceae > Rubripirellula. The sequence continues at coordinate 2,267 of JBGCGI010000176.1, read as the reverse complement.
GGCAAGCACGTTGATCTCGCCACTCATGTCGCTGATCGCATACACGTCATCATCGCCATCGCCATCAAAGTCACCTACCGCGATTTCACGAACGAGTTTTCCGAGCGTGAGAGCCGGACTAGTCGTCGCCAACTTCTGTGGGATCGCGTGACAGCCATTGGGGATTACCAGCGTGACCGTCGCCGCTCCATCGGGCACAGAGTCGAACAAAAAGTTTCCACCGGAATCTGTCTGCGTGGCAAGCTCACCGGGTGACTGAACTCCGTTTCTATTGGTGTCGAGGAACACAGTTGCGCCCACGGAAACTTCACCAGCGTTCTCGAGTTCGTCGCCGTTCAAATCGCAATAAACGTGGCCTTCGATTCCCCCTGGTGCTGAAACAGCAACAATAATCATCGCAACGGCGGTGGCACCTTCCGAATCTTGAATGGTGTAATTGATGGTGGCGTTTCCCGAGAAGCCAGAATTGGGAGTAAACAAGACTTCTCCGCCGACGATTTGGGCGATCCCGTCCGTTGCATCAGCGCTGACAATGCTCAGCGATTGATCTTCGTTCGCCGGACCCGCACTGTCGTTGGCTACGACGGCGATCAGGATCGCGTTACCGTCTCGCGACACAACGGTGTCGTTCACAGCCGACGGCGGATCATTCACCGATGCGATGCTGATGTTGATGGTTCCCGAACTGGAGCCACCCGCGTTGCTTGCCACATAGGTAACCACGTCACTGCCAAATACATCTTGGTCGGGGAGGTAGGTAAGCAGAGTCCCGGCGATCGTCGCATTTCCTTGCGCTCCGTTCATCGAAATAACGATCGAGTCAGTGACTCCGCCGCTCAGGAAGCTGGAAAGGTCAATTGTGATTGCCGTGTCTTCTGATGTGGACAGCGGAACATCGGAGGCAATGGGCGGGGGGACAACAACGACATCATTATCCTGAATCGTAATTGTTCCAATATCATTCGCATCGACTGCGGTCGTGGTAGTCGACAGCGTCACCGTGAATTGAATGTCGGGTTCGCCAGATAGTGAATCATCCACCGTCGGAATGTTGATGGTCTGTGTCTCGCCTGCGGTACCTGTAAACGTCAACGTCCCCGAATTCGCGGTGTAGTCACTTCCAGAAAAAGCGGTGCCGTCGATCGTTGCGAAGTCGACAATCAATCCATCTTGTACGTTTCTATCCAATGTGACCGTCACCGTAGCGACATCACCTTCATCTACCGTAACGTCAGTGATCGAAAGAATTGCCGTGTCGTTGTCTGTGATTGACACGACGGCGGTGTCGGATACATCGGCACTTAGGTTGGACGGTGCACTCAACATCACCGTGAACGACTCCATCGATTCAACGACACTGTCATCGACGGTTGGAATCGTGACCGTCTGCTGCTCTCCAGCGGTACCGGCAAAACTGAGTGTGCTGGTGGTAGCCGTGTAATCATCCGGACTCAGTGCAGAACCATTGGCGGTCGAGACATCAACCGTGATCGGTCCGCCCGCATCCGAAACCAGTGTAACGACAACGCTCGCCGTACCGTCCGTTTCATTCACAGTGACATCATCGACGATGAACCGAGGCGTTGCCGCCATGACTGCCAGCGAGAGTGCGGCCGCGCCGTAGCCGGGCACGAGGAGCAAACCGCCACCCAGATCCGTTCCCAGGATCGTTGGGAATTCGCTAGAAAAACTGCCGTAGTTGATCGGAATGAACGAACCATCGATGGTGAAGGAGGCGCTTGGATCAATGATCAGTTCAAGGGTTCCGTCGAGTGACGCCAAACCGGTGATGTCTAGCTGAGCAGAATTCGATCCGTTACTCCCAGCAACTGCCATCGAAACCGTTCCGCCCGAGGACTGAGTGAACGAAGATCCAACAGCGAGGCTAGTGTTCGGTGTTTCCAGTTCAACGGTGCCGGAGTTTGTTAGCTCGCCCAGGACTGATCCTGATCTGTCAACACGCAAGGTTCCTTGATTATCTAGATCACCAACGATCGTTCGACTTCCAACGCCAGAACCCTCCAATATCTCGATGACGCCTTGAGGACCATTTATCAGTGATCCGCTGGTCACGCTCAGCGTCGTCGCTGCGTTACTGTTCGAACCATCATTGGTCAATTCAATCCGACCCTCGTTGTTCACCAACGAACCATCAGCAAACGCCAAGTTCGACGATACGGCAATGCCATTGAATAATGATGTGCCAACGACTCGAATCGCACCGGTCGAACGATTGGTGAGAGCTCCGGCAACGAGGACGTCACCGT
>JBGCGI010000175.1:0-7994 GCA_045110715.1 Rubripirellula sp. | reverse complement strand
GACGAGAAGGTACCAGAGGGTTCACTCTCGGATCATGCCGGTGTGACCGCGCGCATCCAGTGGCAGTTCAACACTCACTGATGTTGACGGAAATCTGAGTCGCCAGGCCACCTTCAGAAGTCTCTTTGTATTTTGAATTCATGTCCTGCGCTGTCTCCCACATCGTGCGAACCACGTCGTCCAAAGTGACTCGAACTTTCTTGGTGTCTCGTTGGATCGCCATTTGGGCAGCCGTGATTGCCTTGATCGCTCCCATCGCATTTCTTTCAATGCAGGGGATTTGCACCAGCCCACCAATGGGATCGCAAGTCATGCCCAGGTGATGTTCCATCGCGATTTCGGCAGCCTCGGTGGCCTGTGCGGCTGTTCCTCCCAGGACTTCCGTCAAAGCCGCGGCCGCCATGGATGAAGAAACGCCAATCTCGGCCTGACATCCTCCCATCGCTGCTGAGATGGTGGCGCCCTTCTTGAAAATCGAGCCGATCTCGCCGGCAGTCAGCAGGAAATCAACATAGAAATCGTCCGGCACATCGCAGAAGCACTCGCAGTACATCAGGACTGCCGGGATCACGCCGGCGGCTCCGTTGGTCGGAGCCGTCACGATTCGACCGAACGCGGCGTTCTCTTCGTTGACTGCAATCGCAAAGCAACTGACAAAATCAAGGACTCGCTGAAAATCACCGGACTGGTTACGCATCGACTCAATCCAAGCGTCGTAGTCGCTGGGACAGTTTTCGCCAAACAGCTTGCTTGCCATCTTCCCAGCCCGCCGGTGCACATCCAGCCCACCCGGCAACACGCCATCGGTGCAGCAGCCACGGTGAATGCTATGCAGCATGCACTCTTTGATCTGAGTGATTCGCGTGCGAACTTCTGCGTCGGTGCGCCAAGTCAATTCATTGCGGAGCACGATGTCCGCGATCCGACACTGCTCGTGCTCGCAATGCGCAAGCAGTTCGCTGGCAGTGTCGATCGGAAAGGGAAGTTCATGTGCAGCAGAGGATTCCGTATCCGACTCCTTGACGATGAAGCCACCACCAATGGAATAGTAAACGGCAGACAGCAAGCCTTGATCTTGTTGATCCAACGTCAGCCGCATGCCATTGGGATGAAAAGGCAGCTGCTCGTTCATGTGAAAAACAATATCCGCTGCCGGATCGAAATCGATCGTGTGTTTCCCCGCCAACGAGATTCGCCGCTCCTGTCGAATTCCCGCAATGATCGAACGGATCTCGTCGACGTTCACAAATTCTGGATCATATCCACTCAACCCAAGCTGAACGGCAACATCCGTCCCATGACCTTTTCCTGTCTTCGCCAGCGATCCATAAAGCTCGACGGTGACTCGCCGCGCGGATTCGAAACTGTGTTCCGTTAAGAAGCGTTGCGCCGCGCGCCATGGTCCCATCGTGTGTGAACTCGAGGGGCCGACACCGATCTTGAACATGTCGAAAACGCTGATGCAAGATTTCATCGCTGCGTCTCCTGGGTGTTTGGCAACCGCAAGCGTTCGATTGACGTCAACTCTGGCGAGCCACCTCGGTTCCCTGATCCAGATGCGGTGTAAACGTAGTCCCCCACGATCGCGAATCCTGAACCGTGGCGTCCGCGATTCAATCGCGGCCAGGATCGCCACTGCTTTGTGTTCAGATCAAACCCTTCGACCTGATCGTGTGCCGTTTTCTGATTTGACTCACCACCGCCGACGACAATCTCGTCGTTCCAGACCATGGCCATGTTGCCAGCACGAGGCGTTGGGAGTTGGCGCGATTCAGATTCCGGAAGCCATCGTCCGGATGGAAAATCAAATGCATCGATCGGCTTGACCGTCAGATCAAAGACGTGCTTGGTTGCCTTCGACGTTGTGCGTCCAGCGACGGCATACAAGCGATCGCCATGGACGACCGCTTGGAAGTGATCGCGAGCATGGGGGGCGTCTGGCAACACATCCCACTGGCCCGTCTTCGGATCGTACCTGTCCAACCAAGGCTGATACCCATCCACGTGCCCGTTGGTGATTCCGCCGACGATGTAGATCTTCCCGCCATGGACGACGGCACCTGCAGCACCACGGCGGCGTTGTTCAGGAATGCTATGCACGAACGCGAATCGATCTTCTCGCGGATAGTAGACAACGATTTTCTCGAGTGGCGTTTCGTTGGGATACGGACCGGTCATGGCGCCCAACAAATAAACGGCGTCCTCCAGCACAACGGCCTGAAAATGATGCAGTTCAATCGGTGTTTCTGACTTCGGTGTCCAGCTATTTGTCTCTGGATCGAAGACATCCACAGGGTTGATCCGCCGTCCACCAAGTAGATAGATCTTGCCCTCAAAGGCGACCAAAGTGGCCTCATGACGGGCCGTGGGTTGCCCGATCGTTTCGATGGTCTCCCACTGGCTGGCCGGGGGTTGATCTGGCTCCTTCGCCAGAACGGAGTTGACCCAACAACCGATCCAAAAGAAGGCAATCAGGCAAAAGGAGCGGGGTACAGAATCCATGAAGCAAAGCGGGCGCAGACGTTCAGGCATGGAGAGATTTCGGACCCAAAGAGAAGGAATGGTGAAAGTTTTTTGCTGGCCTCACAATCTACCATCTGCTCCCCGAAAGTGTCGTTTTCACGCTGAATATGCGGGCAACGCCGGTACCCCGCAGGGGGCGACCGCTAGACCACTCGGTGATCCAAGAACGAATTTCGGAAAGTTGCGGCAAAGGAAGATGGCGACTTATCGACAGTGGCGCAATTCTTGGTAACCTTCGTGAGCCGTTTCCGCGATGATTGTCTCGCACACAAGGTGCGTTCTCCGCTAGAAACGAACAGGTCAACTAAAGGATCAAGTACGAGCAAACTCGAACAAGTTGTTGTAGCGGTCGAGTAGGATCCTCGTTTCAGACCAAACCCTCCTGGAAAGCAGATTTTGGTTTCGCGATGCCCCGCCTCTGATTGTTCCAGCGGACAAGCTGGATTCTGAATGGCGACAGCCGGCCAAGAAATCACTTTGCATCTTGCAAACGCTCACCTTCAGCATTGAGCGAACCCCAACGAAGTTTCGATACTGAGACTTCACTCGAAATCCATCTACAGGACTTTCCATGAACATTTATGTCGGCAATCTAAGCTTTGATGCCACTGAAGCAGACCTCGAAGACGCGTTCGGCGAATTCGGCAGCGTGAAGACCGTCAACATCGTCAAAGATCGGGACACGGGCCGATCACGAGGTTTCGCATTCGTCGAAATGCAAGACAAAGAGTCCGGCGAGAAAGCCGTCGACGGATTGAATCAAAAAGAGATTGCAGGTCGATCGGTCACCGTCAATGAAGCACGCCCACGCGAGAGTCGCGGCGGTGGTGGTGGTGGTGGTGGCGGCGGACGCTGGTAACCCACGCGTTTGCCCCGATCGCGTCTCCGCTCATACCGAAAGACGCTTCGTTCGCATCAGGTCGCCGAGAGCCGACCAAAGTTACAATTTCCGGAATTTTGTTATGCAAATCGCAGAGCATTCAGTTGTCTTCATTGACTACACGTTGACGGGTGACGATGGCGATGTCATCGACTCGTCAAGTGAAGGGACTCCTTTGTGTTACCTTCACGGGCACGGGAACATCATTCCGGGCTTGGAAAACGCTTTGACGGGCAAAGCGGTCGGTGACCAATTGAAGGTCACTGTCGAGCCCGAAGATGGTTACGGCGCCCGACGTGACGAACTACGCCAAGTCGTCGCCCGCGAGCGATTCGGCGACACAGAAACTCTCGAAGTTGGAATGCGATTTCGGGTGCCTACTGAAAACGGCGGGCAAGGAGTGGTCGCGATCGTGGAAATCAACAACGACCTCATCACCGTTGATGGCAACCATGATCTGGCAGGAAAGACCCTGCACTTCGATGTCACTGTCCGCGAGATTCGGGAAGCGACACCAGAGGAACTCGAGCACGGCCACGCTCACGGTGACGGCGGGCACGTTCACGAATAACCTGCACTCTTTTCCACCGCATTTGTCGACAATACTACACCCTTAAGGAGCACCATCATGGACGAACTACGTTGCGAAATTTTTGACTTCCTGTACCGCGAAAAAGACGCGAAGTCTGTCGACGAAATAGCCAGCAGCCTCGGGCAAGAAAGTGACGCCATCGAAGCAGCCATTCAGCACGAGTGGTTCGCCATCGACGACAACAAAGTCAGCATCTCCAAAGGCTCCGCACAGTAGCGGATCTGGCTCACAGCATCCGCTGCCAATAGCCAACGTCGATCCAACGATCGAATTTGAACCCTACCCGCTGGTAGTGCGCTGCTTTGCGGAACCCCAGTGACTCATGCAAGGCGACGCTTGCTTCATTGGGAAGTGCGATCCCACCAATCACGGTGCGAATCTCGGTCGAAGACAGAACTTGGATCAGCTCTTGATAGAGCAGAGTTCCAAGTCCTTGGCCCACCTGCGACGGGTCAAGGTACACCGTCATCTCGGCCGTGAAACGATAAGCATGCCGGGCATGCCAGCGACTTGCATAAGCGTACCCAGCAACTTTGCCGGCAACTTCTGCGACCAACCAAGGGTAGGACTGAGTCGTCTCCTTGATTCGCTGCAACATCTGCGAAGCCATCAGAGGCTCGACCTCAAACGTCACAACGGTCTCGTTGATGAAGTGATTGTAGATATCAGCGATCGCCTGTGCGTCCTCCTCCGTTGCGTCTCGAAGGGTCGGCGAAATTCTTTTTGTCATCTCTCTGTCTCCGGTTTCACGCCGCCCAGTGTTGCATAAAACGCGTCCCTACGCTGTGGACCGGGAAGAGATCACGTTCGCGTCACCCCTCAGCAGTCCAGACGTCCCGACAACCATTCGCTTCAATCAACGAGTCGCGGAACAACTCTGTGACCGCAACCAGGTCGCCTGCCAGTCCGACCGATTGCTCAGCAACCTTGGGCACGCTAAAGCCAAGTCCGTAACGCGAAGATTAGTAGTTTCGCTGCATCAGAATCTCGTCCAGACCTTCCATCTGATGTCGGAAATCAAATTGGAGGTCGGGATGAACCTTCTCCAGAGCTTTCTGAATCTTACTCAGTTGGCCCGAGTACATGTTCGCGCTGACCTTACAGCGTCCAAAGCTGCGTCGCTTTCTTGCCGTGCTGCGGCAAAAGTGAATCCGAACCAGCAACTCCGTTTCCTTGTCCCCGGAAAACCGCAAGCACTTGTCCATCCAGCGAATGATCTTCCGCATCGTCTTCTTGGGCAATTGCTTTGACTCGCGAATCTGATCGTCAATGTCTGCGCAAAGATCATCGGCATATTTTTGCTCATCATGCGATCTCATCAACAGGTAAGTCAGCAGCTCTTTGTTGTCGACTTTGAACTTCGCTAAACGCACGCAGGCGTCGAGCAAATCATCGTGATCGAGTTTGCCCAGCGATTTCTTGAGTTCACTGACCGTTGCGGCTTTCATGACCATCTTAATCTCGTTTCCGCGTCTTTTTCTTATCCGCCAGTTTCTGCAGACGCCGCTCCAGCTCCTTGCGTCCTTTTTCGCGAAGATTTCCAACCGACTGCTCCGTCGAAATCAGCTTCGCCAACATTTTGGTGGTTCGTTCAGGCATCTCGATCGCCAGATTGTTTTGCTCGCCCTCGTCGTGACTGAGATCAAACAACTCGACCAAGTCTTCATCGATCCACTGAACCACTTTGTAGTCGCCCTCGACATACGAAAGCGCCCGAGTATCACCCGTGCTATCTGGCCGCGCTTGCCACTTGTACCAAAACATTCCTGGCCGCTGGTAACTTTCACCAGTCAGAGCTTTCAGGTAACTGTGCCCATCCAGATGCTGCTTTGGACGCAGCGGTGCGCCTGCAATTTCTAGCATCGTTGGATAGTGATCCGTTCCTGTCACTTGCACAGCAGACTGCTTCGCAGCGGCAACCTTCCCAGGCCACTTCACGATCAGAGGAACACGCGTTCCGCCTTCAAAGATCGAACCTTTTCCTTGGCGAAAGGGCGCGTTTGAAGTCGCGAGCGAGCGATTGTTTTGCAGTCCTCGCGTCGACAATCCTCCATGATCCGAGGTAAGAATGATCGCCGTCGAGCTACCAATCCCGGCATCGTTCAGAGCCTGCATGATCCGCCCCAAGCTATCGTCGGTTCGCTCCACCATCGCCGCGTAAACCGGATTGTTCTGAACGGTTTTCACAACGCCCTGACGGTCGACGGTCAGATCCGCGTCTTCCTTCTTACCGCCCTCGTCAATTCCGGATTTGCGAAGCTTGTCGCGGTACTTTTGTGTCGTTTCCTGCGGAGCTTCCATCGGAGTGTGCACAGCATAGTGAGCCATCACCAACAGGAACGGCGATCCTTGACGAGACGCGATGTAGTCCACCGCTTTGTCCGTCAAGCGATCCGTCAGATAGTCGCCGTCTTTGCCACTCACAGGATTGACGACGGAGTTCCCCTTTTCGGTTGGAAAAGGGAAGAAGTAGCTACCGGTCGCGCCGGCGGAGCCTGCATGGATTACCGTTTGGAAACCTTGTGCACCTGGATCGCCACCGTCATGACCAAGATGCCACTTTCCGATGTAACAAGTCTGGTAACCAAACTCTTGCAGGGCTTCACCGAACGTGACTTCACTCAATGGCAACTGATGTTCTCGCGACCCAGCTTTGTCAGCTTGGAAACGCACGCGAGCGGGATACTTCCCCGAAAGCAATCCCTGTCGCGAAGGAACGCAGCGCGGATACGCTGAATACGCGTTGGTGAACAGCATGCCTTCAGCAGCCAGCTTGTCCATGTGTGGAGTTTCGTACAACGTACTGCCGTAACAAGAAAGATCACGCTGGCCAAAATCGTCGACAAAGAACAGCACGATATTGGGCTTGGCTGCCTGAACTGTTCCGAACGGAAAACATGCAATCAGGAATAGAATCTGAACAAGCTTCGATGTCATTGGATGGTCTTGGTTCAATTCACGTGCAGTAGATTTTCATCGAATCAATTCGATGAACGACAAAGTCAACTTCAACGACATTCGTGGCAGTGGCCGCGTAACAAGATCTCAGTCACCTCGCCGACAACTTGACTGGTGCGGCGACTGCCAGCGGTTAGCTGCACGTCCTGCAAACAGGTCACCGTTCCACAGTCGACACACAGGAAGTGTGGGTGTTCGTCTGAGTCGCTCGGGTCGATCGCCTCAAACCGCCAAACGTGATCCCCAAGCTCCGTGCGGCGCAGCAACCCCGCTTCCGTCATGTCATTCAGGTTTCGAAAAGCGGTCGCCTTGTCGGCTCCTTGAGCAACGAGTTCTCGGGCAACGTCTGCGTGAGTCAAAGGCGAGGACGCGGATCGCAGCAACACGAGCGTGGCGATTCGGCCCGGTGTCGCGCGCAAGCCCGCATCACGAATATCGTGACGAGCCGCCAACGGGGCATCCGCTCGAGGCTCTTTTCGTTTGCTCATAACGACCGTGGCAAAAGGATGATCAGGAGTCTTGAAGAGAAACAGTGTGCGATAGATTTCGATCGGATGCAACGTGCCAACGGCGCCCACTTGCACTTCAATTGCAAATAGAGTCCATTTCTGCGATTCCTGGCTCGCTCCTAAAAAAGAGTTTTCCTGGAATCCCTACCCGTCCACTCGCTGCCAACTACTGTACTCGATGACCACCACTCTTCTCGTGGTTTACTGCGTCCTGATCATCATCGCATCGGTGATGGGAGGTTGGCTGCCTGCGTTGATGCGGATGACACACCTGCGCACGCAGTTGCTGATGAGTTTTGTCGCTGGCTTGATGCTGGGAATCGCAATGTTGCACATGCTGCCACATTCGTCTCACTTGTTGAAATCGGGTTCTGCCAGCGGTGCAGCAGCCTTGGCCGGAATCATCGTGATGTTCATTTTCCTGCGCGCCTTCCATGCACACCAGCACGATGACTCTCATGCCCCCACCCCGGCCTGCGACCATGATGATCACGAACACGACCACTCGCATGAACACGATCATGCCCATGAT
>JBGCGI010000174.1:0-7387 GCA_045110715.1 Rubripirellula sp. | reverse complement strand
CGCTCATTTTACACGGAACCAAGGACCAGCTCGTGCCGGTCGAGCAGTCTCAGATCTTGCATGATCAACTTCAGAAGGCCGGAGTGCAAACCCAACTGCACATCATCGAAAACGCGCCACACAGTTTTCATCTGCAACCGAGACAAAAGGACTTGCGACCCATCGTGATTAGGTTCTTGGATCAGCATCTCCGATCGTAGGAATCGTGGCGCGGCGGACAAAGAGCCGATGACTTGTCGGACGCCTATCCTCTCCCGAAGATCTTCCCTTCCGTCACGCGACAAAATTTCCAAGGACTTTCTCGATGGCGACTGCCAATTCGAAATCTCCGCGGAATCTCTCGCTCGAGATGGCTCGTTCGTAGCGAAAACAACGAGATCGACGAAACGAGTGCAACTGCTTGCCCCGACTCGAGGCCGGAACAGAATTCCCAATGATCCTGCTCATTCTCCCGAACCAGCTCTTCGCCAACCATCCGGGCCTCAAGCTCAATCCGACTCGAGTGATCCTCCTGGAAGATTCACTCTTCTTTGGTGATCTTCAGTATCCGATGCAATTCCACAAACAAAAGCTGTGGTTGCACCGTGCGAGCATGAAGCGATACGCGTCGGAGCTTTTCGAACGGGGACATCAAGTCCAGTACGTCGATTACGACAGCAACAACCCGTCGCTCGGTGATCAGCTGGACAAGGTGATCAAGACCGGGGACTGCAAAGACAACAAGCTCTGCTTGATCGATCCAACTGACTTCATTTTGGAGAAACGTGTACGGAAGGCTTGCGATGCTCGGGGGCTTCACTGCGAGCTTCTTCCCAACCCAGGATTTCTCAATTCAACCCAGGAAAACTTAGAGTATCGCAAAGGGAAGAAACGCTGGTTCATGGCAGACTTCTACAAATGGCAACGTCGACGCATGGACATTCTGATCGATGGTGACCAACCGCAGGGCGGTCAGTGGAGCTTCGATGAACAGAACAGAAAGAAAGTACCCAAGAGACTTCTCCCGACAATTCCAAAGCTCCTGACACTCAAAAGAGACGATTTTGACAACCAGGCACGAGAATATATCGAGCAACGATTCGCAAAAAACCCCGGCAGCATCGATCAGCTTTACTACCCAACATCGCACCGATCCGCGAGGCGCTGGCTAAAACATTTCCTAGCCAATCGGTTCGAGCATTTTGGAGCCTACGAGGACGCGATTGTTGAAGGCGAGTCTTGGCTGTGGCACAGCGCCCTGACGCCGGCCTTGAACATCGGTCTGCTCACCCCCGGTGAGATTGTAAAAGCGACACTCACTTACGCAGAACAACATTCTGTCCCGCTAAACTCATTGGAAGGCTTTTTGCGCCAGGTGATTGGCTGGCGTGAGTTCATGCGTGCAACCTACGAGGATCTTGGCGTTCCCATGTGGACCACCAATCACTGGCAACACCATCGATCAATGCCAAACAGTTTCTATGATGCGACAACCGGCATTGCCCCGATCGATGACACGATTCAACGCATCCTTGATACCGGCTATTGCCATCACATCGAACGTCTCATGGTCTTGGGCGGGTTCATGTTCCTCTGCGAGATTGACCCTGATGACATCTATCGTTGGTTCATGGAGATGTTCGTCGACAGCTATGACTGGGTGATGGTTCCCAATGTCTATGCCATGAGTCAGAACGCGGATGGCGGACTGATCACGACGAAACCTTACTTTTCCGGCTCCTCCTACATTCGCAAGATGAGCCATCACAAACAGGATACTTGGTGCGGGATTTGGGACGGGTTGTACTGGAGATGGATTTGGAACCACGTCGACGCACTGGCAAAGAATCCCCGCTGGGCCATGATGTGCAGCATGGCCAAAAAGATGGAAGCCGACAAGCGAACAAACCACCTGAAGCAAGCAGAGACTTTCCTAGCGAACCTGCGTTAGCGCACTTGATCGTCGCGACAAATTCCAAATCGGGCGACGTCAAAACAGAGTGGCTGAGGTTAATACCGTGTGATCGTTTCGTGCAGGTTCAGAATCACACGACAAACCTGTGCCAGCGCTGCACGCTTCGCTTGAGACTTGTCCGAAGACGCGTGCGTTTGATCCGATGCGAGCGTCTTCTTGGCGTCTTCAGGGTTCGCCTGGAAGTACTTTAACTGCCGATCAAACAAACCGTTCAAACTTTCGCGTTCGTCTGAGTTAGGCCGTCGCGAGAGTGCCGATAGAAACGCATGGTCCAGCATTGCATTGAATTCAGCTTGTGGATGATCCATCGACAGTCGATTCGCCATTGCCATCGCGGCTTCGACAAACTGAGGATCATTCAGCAGCGTCAACGCTTGCTGCGGGCTGTTGGATTGCGTTCGGTCCGCAGTGCATTCATCGCGCGAGGGCGCATCGAAGTTGACCAGCATCGGATGCAAAAACGTCCGCTGCCAGTGCATGTACACACCACGCCGATACTGTCGACCATCCGACGTCACTCGGTAACTTCGATTGGGGAACTGCAAGTTGGAGTAGTGCCCATCCGGCTGATAGGGGAATACGCTTGGACCGCCAACATACTCCTTGTTCAATAGACCTGAGATCGCCAGAGCGTTATCACGAACGAGTTCGGCTGGCAATCGACGAGCAGCTTGCTGAGACAACAATCGATTGTAGGGATCTAGATCTTGCAGATCCGATCGCACCGAAGCAGCTTGCCGGTAAGTTCGGCTCATCACAATCTTGCGAACGATGTGTTTGACATCCCATCCGCTGTCAACAAAATCTGCAGCCAGCCAATCCAGCAGCAGCGGGTGACTGGGCCATTCCCCCTGACTTCCAAGGTCATCCAGGATTCCAGACAAACCAGCGCCAAAAAACTGCTTCCACAAACGATTCACAAAGTGGCGGGAAGTGAGTGGATTGTCTTTGGAAACGATCCAGTCAACCAAGTCCAACCGAGTCAGTCGGGCATCACTATTCCTCTCCCGCTTGGGCAAAAACTCTGGGAAGCCTGGCGGTGCCAACTCCCCTTTTTCGTCCAACCAATTCCCTCGAGGTAGCACGCGACTGACTGGGATCTCGTCATTCGGCAAGCTCTGCGCGACCAGCGTCATCGCAAGTCCTGAATGCAACGACAGGATTCGGTCTCGATACGCACTCGCTAGCTTGCTTTGGGAAGCATACGGTTGCGTGGACAAGTGGAATGTACCGACGAGGTAGTCCTGATCAACTTCCGACCAGTTGCTGCGATTCGTCTTTAACGCCTTGCTCAATTCAGCCGATGCAGCATCCCAACCGGCAACCGCGTGCCCGAGCGGAGTGACTGACAGACGGACTCGTCCCACATCAGCACTCATGATCTTCACCACCAAGTGTTGATCGCTTTGCAACTGCAAAGGCTGACTGAAGTGGTAGACGGCGGTGTGCACCATTTTGTTTTCGTCTGCGGGCAACTGCCACCGCTCTGGCCCACTTTGCCACTTACCGCCAAGCGTCAACGGCGGTCGACCGCTGCTGTAACGCGGTGGGTCTTCACGATCCGCTTCCGCCCAAGCGATGCTGATACTCTGAGATGACGCGAGCACGCCTTCCTCAGGAATTGCGACTTTGATGGACGGCTTCGGTGTCGCCGGCGTATCGATGTGCACCACCTGACGCTTCTCGTTCATCAGCACTAACTCGAACCCGTCCAGACGCTTCGTGTAGCCGCCGTCGGTCCGATTCCAGATCACAATGTTTTCGATTTTGTGTTCACTGCCCAAGTCCACTTCCCACCACGGATCGGATCCGTTCAGGCTCGTGTGCGTGACCGACTTATATTTGTGGTAATCGCCTCCGGTGACACCATCGATGGCCAGCTCGGCAGGACCACTCCTATAGTTCGTCGAATGGCTTGCCTTTCCCTTGGTCGCAATGTTCTTCAGTTTTCCAGCCCGATCTTTCGCAAACACCTGTACTTCTGCAAGGGAAAGAACCTTCTTGTTGCCCTTCAGCTGAATGCGAACAAAGCGAGGCCGGTTCAGCACCTTCTCTGGCTTTTTTTCAGCTTCATTCAAAACGCCAGCGGAAAGCCCCAGTGAGAATCGTCCGTCGTCCGCCCGCCCGACGAACCCCTTGTGCTGTTTGTCCGGCAAGACTTCCAAACGCAAAGAACTGATCGTCATCGGCTTGCCGGATGCGGTCGTCAGTGTCAGCGTTTCGGAGGTTTTGCCGCCGCCAAGGAACAAGACACTGCCATCGTTCAGCATTTTGTGTCTCGTTTCCGAGCCCGTTTTAACGCTCGCAACTTTTGCCGGCACCCATCCACTGGGGTGTTCCTCCAACATCCTTGAAACGGAAGCGCCCCAAGTCTTGAATTCACGAGAATCAAGCGTCTGGTCGCCTTGTTCCGCCCTCAGTTTGGCATTGCGTTCAGCCTGCAGAAAGCGAATCTCTGCAATCGAGGATTTGCTCTCGACTCTCATTTCTGGAGGAAACGGATAGTCATTGTTGAACCCGGACAAATCGGGGTTCGGGGTGTATCCGTAACTGGTGTAAACGCCCCACTGACGCAAGTCGTCAAAGAAAGCGCCGAACGAGTAAAAGTCCTTTGCCGAGAAAGGATCGTACTTGTGATTGTGGCATTCGCAGCACGCCAAGGTCGAACCCAGCCATGCCGTTCCCAGCGTCCGCACGCGGTCAGCTTTGTATTTCGCGAGATACTCGCCAGGCTGCGCGCCGCCTTCGCGAGTGACCATGTTCAAACGCATCGCGCCGGTCGCAGTCAGTTGCTCCACCGTTGCGTTGGGCAAGAGGTCGCCGGCAAGCTGTTCACGCGTGAAAACATCAAAGGGTTTGTTCTTGTTGAACGAGTCAATCACATACGTACGATAGGGAGCGTTGCGCAGATTTTGGTCGCCGTGGAAGCCAACGGTGTCGGCGAAGCGAATCGCGTCCAACCAAGAGCTCGCCAGACGTTCGCCGTAGTGCGCCGAGCTCAACAAACGCGTGACCTGCTTTTCGTAGGCCTGATCCGAGTCATCCTTCAAGAACGACTCGAGCTCCGCAACCGTTGGCGGAAGACCAATCAAGTCCAGGCTTAAACGTCGCAGCAAGGTTGCTTTCCCAGCCAACGCGGCTGGTTCAAGGCCCTGTAACTCCAGCTTCGCGAGCACGAATGCATCGATTTCATTTGTGCCATCGGCTCCGCCAGAAACAGGCTTCTTTAAGACGGGCAGGGCAGGGCGTACCACGGGCGCATACGACCAGTGCTGTTCGTACTCCGCTCCCTGCTCGATCCAACGGCCAAACAGTGCTTTGTCATAGTCGCTTAGATGATGTCGAAAATCCTCCGGCGGCATCTGCTCTCCATCGCTCTTCCCCGTGATTCGCAAGTAGACTTCCGAGGCCATTGGGTCACCGGGAACGATTCCCCTCAACTCGTCGTCCGAGGGAAGTTTGCCCGTCGCAGATGCAAACGAATCGATCCGAAATTCGCTTTCATTGTCTTCTGCGTCTGGCCCATGACACGTGAAGCACGTATTGGACATCAACGGACGGATGTGAGCATTGAAACTCACGCGTTTGGGCAACACCGGCGAGATTGACTTCGCCACCAGCGTGGTCGCGTCATCGGATCGCCCCTGGGTCGCGGTAAGGCACGCGAGCAAAACCAGTGAGAGACAAATGACAGTCGGTTTATGAATCATAGTGATTGGGTTGAGCATCGGAATGGATTGATTCGTGGAGCCGCAGCAGAACGCAGTCGCCCGAGTCGAGTACCGCGTGCGGCGGTGTTATGCCAGGATTTCTTTGACAACACGTGACGGTTCGACGCCGGTCAGTTTCAGGTCCAAGCCTTGAAAAGGAACGCGGAGTTTTTCGTGGTCAACGCCGAATAGATGCAGCATCGTGGCGTGCAGGTCGTGCACCGAGACAACGTTTTCAACGCTACGGTACCCAAGTTCGTCCGTGGCGCCGTAGACCGTGCCACCTTTCACGCCGCCGCCAGCCATCCACACACTGAACGCGTTGATGTGGTGATCGCGACCGGAGCCTTGCGCCATCGGCGTCCGCCCAAACTCGCCGCCCCAAAGCACCAGCGTGTCTTCCAGCATCCCGCGGTCCTTTAAGTCTTGCACCAACGCCGCGGTTGGTTGGTCGGTGGCCTTGGCGGACGTCGTGAAATTCGGAACCAAGTTGCTGTGGTGATCCCAAGCCCGATGATAAAGCTGCACGAACCGAACGCCACGTTCCAGCAAGCGTCGGGCCAGCAAACAGTTCGATGCGTAAGATCCATCGCCGGGTTTTGTCACCCCGTAGGCTTCCAGTGTCTTGGCGGACTCTTGCGACATGTCGGTCAACTCAGGAACCGCCGATTGCATTTTGAAAGCCATTTCGTATTGGGCAATCCGCGTTTCAATTTCTGGATCGCGATGTCGATCCGCCAACATTCCGTTGATCCGTTGAACTTCGTCGATCACTTGTCGCTGTGTCGATTGGCAAACACCGTCGGGGTTTCCGATGTAGTGGACCGGGGCACCGCTGGACTGAAATGCCACGCCTTGAAATTTGCTTGGCAAGAACCCCGCACTCCACTGGCGTGCAGAAACGGGCTGCGCGCCCGGCCCCGACGACGTCATCACCACGTATCCAGGTAAGTTCGCGGTTTCAGCGCCAAGGCCGTAAAGCAACCAGGATCCCATGCAAGGCCGACCTTTGATGATCGAGCCGCTATTCATGAACGCGTGCGCGGTATCGTGATTGATCTGCTCCGTGGTCATGCTACGGATCACACACATCTCGTCCGCCAGTGCCCCAGTCTTTGGAAACAGTTCCGACATTTCGATGCCTGACTCGCCCCACTTCTTGAATTTCACAAACGACTTGCGAGCTTTCAGTTCGGCATTCTGCAACTGTGCGAGCTGCTGCCCCTGCGTGAAAGAAGCCGGAAAGGGCTGTCCGTCGATTCGATCCAATTCAGGTTTCGGATCCAACGACTCCAAGTGCGATGGCCCTCCGGCCATACACAGATGCACAATACGTTTGATCTTCGGCGCGTGATTGGGAAAACCTGCTTGCGCAGGCCACGGATGCGGACCATCCACTCCGGCGGCGGAACCGTTGGTATCGCTTAGCAGAGAGGCCAGAGCGAAGGATCCGATGCCCGCGAACGATCGCGAGAGAAAGGTCCGTCGGGCCCAATCTATTTTTTGCTGATTCATGGCTTGGCTTGGAAGCAAGGGTTTCCACTTGTCGCTGCACGAACAAGTGGCGAGTCGCCCGTGATGATGAACCACCGCGACGATTGAATTCTGTGAGCGATGCGCGGAATTCGAGCGAATCACTTACTGACTCGAGCCATTTTAATGGCCAACCCGAACTCCCGACCAGGGTGTTCATGCTACTCGATCAGAGCCCGAGCGGATTGGC
>JBGCGI010000173.1:0-3000 GCA_045110715.1 Rubripirellula sp. | reverse complement strand
CACAGTCCCGACTGAATCATTGTAGAACAATTGTCCCAATTGTTTCCGCGGCCGGCTCGCTGGGCGAGCAAAAACAATTGGGACAATTGTTCTACACTGGGGAGCGTTAGGCTTTCTTGACGAGCGCGGATTGCAGTCGCTGAATCAAGTCTTCGATTGACTTGATCCAATCATCGAACATTGGTTCGTTGTCTTCCCAGCGTTGCAGCATCTCGGAGTCCGATCCGAGCACTCTTCGCAGACCGCTGATCGCATCCGGAACCAGCGCAATCACTGACAAATCAGGATGGTGCTGGATCCATTGATGGACCGCCTCGGGCACTCGCTTACGAGGCCCGCAGATCACCGCGTGAATGACTTCAGCGGTGCAGACAACGCCGATACACGCCAAGAACTCTAGATAGTCATCACCATCAAGATCGAGGCATTGGACAAAGAATGCGATCGGATCGGACTCATGCAAGTCCTCGAGCCAATCGCATGCGATGTCATCGTCGAAGGTTCCTAATCCCCAGGTTCCCACTAGTCGCTATTCCCAAACCAACAAATCTAAACCTGGAGCCCCAACAACCTAAAAGAGATTGGCATTCTGCCAATCCGCTTACTTGTTCCACCACCAGCGATCGCTGGTTGCTGCGGCCAAGGCAGCGGTCCGAGTTTCGGCAATGCCTTGCTCGGTAGTTGACTTTTCGACGATCTCAAACGCGTTGATATCGACGCCGCCCGAAGCGGTCACCACCCAGCCACTGCGGCCGCGAATGAAACTGCACTGAGGATCAACGGCCCTTGGCACCGAGTAGGAAGCCAATTCAACAGCCTCTTTCTCGCCTGAAAGAACGCCCAAGTCGATCCCTGCTTTGTTGGCCAGACCTTCTTGTGAGATCAAGGTCGCCACCACGGTCATGTCCATGAGGTTTTGCAGATCGGCGAAGATCGGCATCTCACGAGCGAGGTCGGTAAAGTTTTCGGTCATTGCGTCGGCCCATTGCTGAGCGACTTTGTCGACCGTGCCGGCACCTTTGGCAGAACCATCCGAAGCGATCACGTCTTGCTCGGTCATTGTCTTGACGCCTTGGCCAGTCAACTTCCAGGACAATCCGTCTTCACTCTTGGTCAGCGAATCGTAGTCGCAAGCCATCCACCAACGTGGGTTAGAGCGTGAACCGTGTCGACTGTTGCGAGACATCGCCAAGTAGCTTGGCAAATTCTCGAGCGGTGAATCTCGCAGCCCCATGGCAACGCGTTTCATTTCGTAGTCAGCAGCCACCAAAGTTCGAGCGTAACGGCTATCGCCTTGAACACCGGTCAGCAAAATCATCTGAGGCCCGTAGGCTTCTTTCATGGATGCTTCCAACATCGCTGGGTTTTGACCCGGACGCAACTTGACTCGTTTTAGCAGTTGCTGAAGTGATCGGCGGCCTTCGGGAGTTGGCTCGATCGAGCAGGTGATTCCTTCGCGGCGAGCCGATTCCACGCTCTGAATGGCAACCATCAGGTCTGCCAATCGCATGGTTGCTCCACCAGTGATCTTGCCGACAACCGAACCGTCGTCACGCATTTTCCAAGGCTCGGCGGGGCCGGCGATGATGATGTCGTTCTTTTCTGCGTTGACGAACACGTACTCGACGCGTTGCAGTCCAGCCAAGTACTCCACTTCGTCGGGAATCATCGCGCCCGACTGGGAACTCTTCAGGATCGCACCTTGCAGCCCCTTCAGTGAAATCATCCGCAGTTCTGCGGCTTCGCCAAGTTCGCCATGCAGAGGATCGAGCCCCTGACGCACGAGGTTGGCCAATTCTTGTTGCTCATCGATGGTTGCTGAGCGTACAACACCGGAACCGTCGATCATCACACCACCGATTGCCCGACTGGAACCAAATCCAGACAGACCCGCCTCTAAGGTGGCCGCCAGCGCAATCACGCCGAGCGAGAAGAAAGTGATGAGTCGTGTAAAACGTTTTGGGTCCAAATCCATCTCGATGGATCTCCGAAGTAGACGAGCCGGTCGGAGGCAACAGGCGCTGAGTGAAAGGTTGACGAGTTACTAGACATTGTGACCAACTTTTTGCGGTATTTCGAGCAAAAACTGGCCAGCTGATAGAATAGTTATCTTCAAATGAAACGGCAACAGAGAAGCTCATGGATGGATTTTGCTGCTGGACGCCCTTTGGGCGACCCGATTGGGCACTTGTGGCGGCTCTCTTCCCAAAATGCGTCCCGATCGCCAAAACAACGCGTGCGGGCACTCGCATGATCATCAACGGAGCCGTTTGAGCGTAGGATAGTGTTCCGAATGCCATCCCCCTTCGCGGGACAATGGTCATTGATTCGATAAGGAAACGACTTTGAAAAAGCCCCCGTCCGCCCCGTCGACTGATCGTCCGGCCGCCAATCCTGGAGCCTACCTGGTTCTAGCTAGCGCAGGACGCTGGAGCGACGTCTTTCGTCTGGCACCCCCAGTCGAGGCCGTGATCGGGCGGGCGTCGTCGAACCAAATCGTGATTCGCAGCGATCAGGCCAGTCGTCGGCACGCTCGGATCGAATGGGTGGGCGAAGGCTGGCAGATCACGGACCAAGGCAGCCGAAACGGGACCTATGTCAACGGCCAGAAAATCGAGGGCTCGGTCCGCCTGAACGACCGTGATCTGATCGAAATCGCAGGCTTCGGAATCACCTTCACCCATCGGATCGAAGGTGGCAGCGGGGACGTTGTGGTTGATTCAGGGCAAGCCACCGACGATCAGCTGACCATGGAAGTCGACCCTGCGTCGATCACTGACCGCCGCCGCCACAGTTCCTACCTGCATGCCCGGTCAGGTTCAGGGGCTGGACTGACCAGCGCGGGTGCCAACGACAGCGCAGTCGCCGCAAGTCGAAAACTACTGCAACTGGCATTCACGTTGGCTCGCGCCGAGGACGCTGCCACCGCGATCGATCATGTGCTGGAATCGATTGCCGAACAGGTTTCGTTTGATACTGCCGGTTTGTACGCTTGGGAAA